>NZ_JBQHTK010000001.1:0-439292 GCF_052065755.1 Bariatricus sp. HCP28S3_D3
TAGCTTCTTGATTTAATTTTCTAACTCTATAACACTTTAAAAAGTTGCCTGCCTTAGACAGCTTATTCAAGTGCGCCAATTTATGGTCTTCCTCTACTTTCTTTCACACTAATTCCTCCTTATCCCAAATGCTCCCCCACTTTTACCTGATACCCTCTTAAAAAGGCATCTGCTTCCATCCGCTTTTTCCCCGGAATCTGAAGCGCACGCACGCGCAGCTGACCGTCTCCGGTCTGCACGGCAAAATCATCTTTCGTCACATCCGTAATCGTGCCCGGAGCTTTTTCTGTATTTTCTCCCGGTACCGCGTCTGCTTCCCAGATCTTCATCGTTTTCCCATTCCAGTCTGTATAGGCGCTCGGCCACGGATTCAGTCCCCGGATCAGCCGTTCAATCTCAACCGCGGACTGTTCCCAGTTGATATCACCCAGCTTTTTATCCAGCATTCTTGCGTATTCCGTCGGACTCTCCCCCTGTTTCTGTGGCGTCAAGTCCCCTTGGACCAATTTGTCCAGTGTATGAACACAGAGCTTTGCCCCTGCCTCGGCAAGCTTGTCGTGCAGGCTGCCCCCGGTTTCTTTCTCATCCAGAATAATCTCGGTCTTTTCCAGCATGTCTCCGGTATCAAGACCTTCATCCATCTGCATGGTCGTCACACCGGATATTTTTTCTCCCCGGATGACAGCCCACTGGATCGGCGCTGCTCCCCGATAGCTCGGGAGCAAGGATGCATGAACATTGATACACCCATATGGGGTCATTTCCAGAATTTCTTTCGGCAAAATCTGTCCAAATGCGATTACAACACAGACATCCGCCTGATATTTCTTTAGCTCTTCCACACACTCGGGATCACGCACTTTTTTCGGCTGGAATACCGGAATCCCGTGTCTCAGCGCACATTCCTTCACAGGTGTGAACTGCATTTCCTTTCCTCGTCCCTTCGGCTTGTCCGGCTGTGTGACCGCAAGAACCACTTCATGACCGGCCTCGACCAGCGCCTCCAGTGTCCCGACCGAAAAATCAGGAGTTCCCATAAATATAATTCTCATTTCAATCCTCCTTCTTTTCATCGAATGATACAAGTTTCCTATTCTTCTTCATAATTCGTATCGTGCAGCTCTCCCTCAACCTTTTCCACATAAAGGTGCCCATCCAGATGATCCAGTTCATGGCAGATTGCTCTCGCCAGAAGTTCCTCACCTTCAATGATATACTCTTCCATGTTTTCATTAAGTGCCCGTGCCTTCACATAATTCGGTCTGGTTACCACACCGGCTTTTCCCGGAACACTTAAGCATCCTTCTTCTCCGGTCTGCTCTCCGGAAGTCTCCAGAATCTCCGGATTAATCATCACGATCGGTCCTTCTCCTACATCGATCACGACGATTCGTTTCAGAATTCCCACCTGCGGTGCCGCAAGTCCCACTCCGGCTGCCTGGTACATTGTGTCCAACATATCCTCGATCAGGATCCTTGTCCGAAGTGTCATCTTCGGGACTTCCTTACAAACCTTTGTTAATACGTCATCTCCCATTTCTCTGATTGTTCTGATTGCCATTTTACATCCTCCACTTCTCATTAAAATACGTTCATCGGGTCAAAATCGAACTGAATCCTCATCTTTGCAAATCCACTGTTGACCTCAATATATTGTTCCATTTTATTTTTAATTCCAACCAGCACATTGCCAGATTCATCCTTAATATACAGCACTCTGCGGTACACATCTTTCACTTTTCCCACATAAGGACTGGCGGGGCCGATAATCTTAGAACGGGTTCCTCTGGACACATGGAGCGCATACTCCTTCAGATAATGTGCACCTTTTTCCAGAAGTGCTTCATCTTCACCGGAAAGCAATACCGCCAGCAGATGTTCTGCCGGTGGATACCCCATGAGTTCCCGGTAATTCATCTCTTCCTCATAGAATGCTCTGTAATCCTGCCTGGCCGCAGTCTGGATGCTGTAATGATCCGGACTATAAGTCTGGATCACGACTTCCCCTTTTTTGCGTCCTCTTCCGGCTCTTCCCGCCGCCTGCGTGAGCAGTTCAAAGGTTCGCTCCGCCGAACGGTAATCGTCCGAATACAGAGACATATCTGCCGCCAGAATACCCACAAGAGTAACGTTGGGAAAATCATGTCCTTTCACGATCATCTGCGTGCCGATCAAGATATCTGCCTCTTCTCCGGCAAATGCCGACAGAATCTTCTCATGTCCTTCCTTGCTGCGGGTGGTATCCAGATCCATTCTGAGCACCCTTGCTTCCGGAAATTCCCGTTTCACCAGTTCCTCGATCTGCTGCGTACCTGCGCGGAAACCACCGATATGGGGCGACCCGCAGGAAGGACATACCTTTACCTGTGCCCGCTCGTACCCGCAATAATGGCAGACCATCCTGCCGTTTTTATGAATTGCAAGTGAAACATCACAATGAGGACATTTTACTACATATCCGCAAGACCTGCAAGAAAGGAATCCTGCATATCCTCTCCGATTCAGGAAAAGCATTATCTGCTCTCCTTTTTTCAGCCGGTCCTCCATCAGGCTGTGCAGCCGGTCGCTGAGAATGGACCGGTTTCCTGCCGACATTTCCTCACGCATATCCACCACATCCACCGTCGGAAGCAGACTTCCTTCTGTCCGGCCGGGAAGCTCCAGCATACGATACTTTCCTTTCCGACATCGGTAAAATGCTTCCAGTGACGGAGTGGCCGAACCAAGCACGACACTTGCTCCTTCCAGCCTTGCTCGCTCTTCCGCAGTCTCTCTGGCATGATACCGGGGAACCTGTTCACTTTTGTAAGCCGACTCATGCTCCTCATCGATCACGATCAGGCCAAGATCGGTAAATGGTGTGAAAAGGGCTGATCTCGGTCCGATCATCACATCCAGTTCCCCATTCTTCGCACGCATCATCTGGTCATACCGCTCCCCCGGCGAAAGTCGGGAATTCATGATCGAAACCCTGCTTCCGAACCGGCGGCAGAACCGCATGACGGTCTGATACGTCAGTGCGATCTCCGGAATCAGCACGATTGCCTGCCTGCCGCCAGCTACCACTTCCCGGATCATTTCCATATATACTTCTGTCTTCCCGCTTCCCGTGATCCCGTACAGCAGATAGGTGTGATAATCCTTTTTCCGGTAATCTTCCCGGAATGTCTCAATGGCTGCCTTCTGCGCCTCTGTGTACACAACGGTCTTTTCTTCCCTCTCCGTCTTCTTGACCGGATTTCGGTAGATCTGCTCTGAATAGACTTCCAGTACATTCTGTTTCTCCAGCGCGCGCACTACTTCCTGTGTGATATTCAGTTTTTTCATGACTAGCGACGCATCAATTTCTTCATCATCCAGAAGTGCCTCCATCAGCCGTGCTCTCGCCTTCTGATTCTTGTGCCGGTATTCCTCCAGCCTCGCACGTCCCTCCTCCACAGAAATCAGCCTTCTTATGATCCTCTGTTGTTTGGCTTTTTCTGTTTTCTTGATTGGCAGAACCGTCCGAAGTGCCTGAATCATGGTCCCTCCGTACTGTTCCTTCATCCAGGCCGCAAGTTCTACAAGATGCGATTCAATTGCTACACTTTTCTCTGCAGGTCTTAGTATTTCTTTCATCTTATCCGGTTCATAGTCACATGTTTCTGAAAAACCAACCACATATCCATGCCTTTCATGATTTCCTCTTCCAAAAGGAACCACGACTTCCATACCGACATGCAGAACTTGTTCCAGCCATTCCGGTACCCGATATTGGAAGATCCGATCCAGTTTTTCATTTGTAATATCTATGATAATATCTGCATACATCCTATTTTTCTTCACTTTCTGTCTGATGTCTTTTTTTGATTGCTTCGAGCACAAGTTCCCTGTCATCCATATGATACCGCATCGAACTGATTTCCTGATAGGACTCATGTCCCTTTCCGGCAATGACAAGGATATCTCCCGGTTCCGCCATGGAAATTGCCAGCGAAACCGCTTTTTTCCGGTCTTCTTCTACCAGATACATTCCCTTTGTCATTTCCATCCCTTCTAGAATCTCCCGAATGATCTGCATCGGTTCTTCCTCCCGGGGATTATCTGACGTGATGATCGTCATATCCGCCAGCCGTCCTGCCACTTTTCCCATCTCCAGTCTGCGTGAGGCAGCCCTTTCTCCTCCACACCCGAATACCAGCAGGATTCTTCCGGGCTGATACACTTTCAGCGTCGTAAGCACACACTGGAGACTCATCGCATTGTGCGCATAATCTATATAGCAAGCGATGTTTTTTTCAACGAGGATTCTCTCCATTCTTCCTTTTACATGCGCTTTTCTAAGCGTCTCTGCTGCCTGGCTGATATCAAGATCCAGGCACCGGATTGCCTGAAGCGCTGCCAGCGCATTATAGACATTAAACATTCCCGGCATCTCCATAGTAAATTCTGTCCCATCCGCCGTAAATCTGCTCACAGGGCCCTCTTCTTCCATTCCAAACGAAATTCCGGATGCAGCAAGTATATGATCTCCGCCGTCCCGCATTGTGGTGAAACCATATTTTCTGCAGGTTGCTCTTTTAAACATAAATCCGCAATTCCGGTCGTCCAGATTGCCGATTCCAATCCTGCAATGACGAAACAGACAAGATTTATAATACCGATATTCCGCAATACTTGCGTGCTCATGCGCTCCCACATGATCTTCTCCAAAATTGGTAAAAATACCAATTTCAAATTCAATTCCTTCGATCCGTTTCCACTTGATTCCCTGCGAAGATACTTCCATGACTGCATATTCGCATCCCATTTCTACCATTTTAGCAAAATACTGGTGAATGGTAAAGGATTCATACGTTGTATTCTTCTCCGGGATCTGCATTTCTCCGATCACGGTCCCGATCGTGCCCATCAGCGCCGCCCGATGTCCGAGTGCCTCCAGCATCTGAAAAATCAGGCTGGCAACTGTCGTTTTCCCCTTGGTTCCGGTCACACCAATTACCTTCAGCTTTCTGGCCGGATATTGAAAATACGCAGCGCTGATATAAGCCAATGCTTCCCTCGTGTCCTTCACAAGGAGAACCGCCATCCCCTCAGGAATATGCAGAATTTCTTTATCCAGCACCAGCTTCTCTACAAGAACTGCCACGGCGCCGCTTATGCGTGCCTCACTGATATGCCGGTGGCCGTCATCCCTGCTCCCCGCCAGACATACAAACAGTTCTCCCTCTTTCGTCTCTCTGGAATCATAAGAGATTCCGGTAATCTCAATCTCTGCAAGCGGGCATGGGGCCCTAAGCACCGCATATTCCAATTGTCCTGTCAGATTTACAAGCTTCATACAAAACCTCTTTTCTAACAAACCTTCGCCCCTTGTGTTTCTGCTTCCAATTTGCTATACTTCTATCAGCAGGACATACTGTCCTTTTGTTATGGAGGTTTTTATGTTGCACATGTATGGGTGTCCGATTCACCTAGGGGTTGGTGACACCGGACTGATTCGAAGTCTTGCGTACTTAAACGCACATTATCCTAATTTACAGTTTCCTCTCATCCCGGAAATCAAGAAAGAGGAAGAGGGGCTGCTTCAGCTCAAAAATCTGAACAGCGTCGCTGCCACTTGCGAGAGCATTGCTTCCTATGGATATGAGGTACTTTCCAAAGGGGATACCCCACTTTTTATCGCAGGAGATCACAGCGCGGCCATGGGCTCCGTCTCCGCTTCCAGTGTATATACCCGCCGTACCTCAGGCGGCGATACCGGCCTTCTCTGGATTGACGCCCATCCGGACATCAATACGGATGAGACAACTGTAACCGGCAATATTCACGGCATGCCGGTTGCCGCACTGCTTGGTATGGGCAAGAAACGTCTGACCCATTTTCTGGACGAACAACCGAAACTAAAACCTGAAAATATCATCATGATCGGGCTTCGCGACATCGATCCGCCGGAGAAAGTTTTTCTGGATCAGCTTCACATACGCTATTATACATGGGGCGCGGTTCGTGCCAAGGGTCTTTCCCAGTGTCTGACCGAAATAATCGGCCGATTTTCGCACCTGTCCGCTGTTCATATCAGTTTTGACATTGATTCCATGGATCCGGAACTGATTCCGGGCGTATCCGTACCGGTTCCCGGTGGATTCAATCAGGCGGAAGTTATGGAAATGTTCCGCACACTTCTGCCTGCACTTCCCGTGATCGCCTGTGATATTGTAGAATTCAATGTGGCGCACGACAAGATGGACCGAACCGCCGATTTCGTCTCCGAACTGGTTTCTCTGATTCACGAACTGTATGAGAGTTCTGCAGATTTCCGTTCTTTCTAAAATGATACCGGCAGTGCTCTATACTTATATTATATGACAGGATCGAAGGATTGCTACGCATTTTAAAACAGGAAGTGCTTAGAAAGGCACTTCCTGTTTTTACTAATGCGTTTTATCATACTCTGCAAGCAGTTCTTTTACATACTGTACATCTGATTTACAATCCAGATATTCACATCCGTATTTTTGACGCGTCTCATTTCCCTTCCCGGTGATCAGAAGGATTGTCTTTCCTTCCGCTTCATCCATCGCGGCCTTGATTGCCTCTCCCCTGTTCTCGATCATAACATACGGACAGTTCTGCGCTTCTACATACTGCGCAATGTCTTTGGAAATGTCTTCCACCGGTTCGTATCCCGGATCCTCCGCCGTCAAATATACTTTCTTCGAATACTGCCCAGCAACCGTTCCAAGGTCCCTTCTTCGAATGTAGGCTTTCTTGCCCGGACAGCCAAAAATAGAAACGATCGCATAGTCCGGATACTCATCCTTCGTAGAGGAGAACAACTTTTCAAAACTGAGTTTGTTGTGTGCATAATCCACGACTGCAATCAGCTTCTTATCCTTGCTCGCATACAGTTCCATTCGTCCGCTGGATCTAGCACGGTAAAGTCCACTGTGCATATACTCCTTCGGAATACCGAGCAGTATGGATGCCGCGATTACGGCAAGCGCATTTTCCACATTGAAAAGTCCCGGCATAGTCAGACGGAATTCTTCATCAAACTCTGCTGTTTTTACCATAAATACGGTCTCATGACCGTCTTTCTGAATGTCATACCCGTAAACATCCGCCTCCGGATTCCTAGTGCTAAATGTCAGCACCCGCTCACTTGCCTTTGACGCTTCCAGTATCCGGTCAGCGAAATCCGCATCCAGATTGACCACTGCGTTCTTTGCCTTTGCAAATATTTTAAGCTTAGAAGCAAAATAGTCTTCAAAATCAGGATGTTCGATCGGACTGATATGATCTTCGGAAATATTAAGAAATATCCCCACATCCAGCATCATATTATCAACACGGTTATATTTCAGCGCCTGAGAGGATACCTCCATCTCCACATAAGAAATTCCGCTCTCAACAGCATGACGGAAATGCTCCTGCAATTCCACCGCCTCCGGCGTCGTAATATGTGATTCTTTCTTGATCACGCCATCATAAATATCAATCGAAGAAATGACCGCACTTTCTTTTCCACCGGTTGCTTCCATGTAATCATCCACAATTGCTTTCATGTAATATGCAGAAGTGGATTTTCCCTTTGTTCCGCCTATTCCCACGATATTGAGTGATTTCCACGGCGCATTGTTGAACTTCTCCGCAAGATACGGCATTGCTTTTCTGATATCGTCAACCAGGAAATACGGCACATCTACTTCCGTATCATATTTCACCTCGCTCACATAAGCCACCGCCCCCTTCCGGATCGCGGCGTCGAGATATTCCGCTTTAAATGCGGCGCCTTTGCAGATGAATAATGTTCCTTCCACAACTTCTCTCGAGTCATAGGTCAGGTATTCAATCTGTGCATCTTCTTTTCCACAGGAATAAAATTCCTTCATCATCCGCGCATTCTGAAGAAGCTGCGCGTAAGCTTCCAATGTATATTTCTTCATCTGTAGCCTCTCCTTCCAGTTCTCCTTCGCCTATCTGATCTGAGCTCCCGAGCGGAGGATGGACTCCGTCACCAGAACATCCATAGCATCGAGACAGTTGACAGGTACCTGATAGTATTCTTTAAAAACAGAGATCTCTGTACATGCCAGAATAACAGCATCACATCCCTGTTCCATCAGATCGTTATATGCACAGTCAAATTTCGACCTGTCTCCGGTCTTACCGCCTTTAATATCATCGTAGATCAGTGACATAACCTCCCGCTGCGCATCGCTCCGCGGCGAAACAGCCGCAATGCCGCGACGTTCGCATGCGCGATAATAGGTGCCTGCCTGCAAGGTGCCGTCTGTTCCCATAATACCGATCTTCTTCACATCCGGATGCTGTTCCGTCACATAGCGTACGCTTTCTTCCACCATGTTGATGATCGGAACCTTCGTCGCCGCCTGGATCTCTTTCAGGAAATAGTGGGAAGTATTGCAGGGAATTGCAATGTTCGCAACCCCAAGCTTCTCCAGATCACGGGCATCTTTCGTAATCGCCTTCAGAAATTCCTCTTTGTGTCCGGTAAGAATTGCCTTCGTTCTGTCCGGCATCGTAGCATGACTTAAGATCACCATGTCAATATGCTCCTGGTCACTTGCCGCCTTGGTTCTTGCTATGACCCTCGCATAGAAAAAGCTTGTCGCTTCCGGCCCCATTCCGCCGATCACTCCTAATTTCTTCACCATACGCATCTCCCCTGTCCGTTTTATTAATTCTGTCCGCTTCTATTCGGATTATTAACTGTAATACTTTTTAAACTTCACAAAGTGACTCAGATGTGTCTTCGCCATCGCAAGGAAACGTCTTGGCTTCAAATCTCCTCTCATGAAAACCGGATTTACCATTTTCTTCTCTTTAATCAGCTTTCTGAGTTTTGCTTTGTTCGCCTCTTCTTTCACATATTTAAATGCGACTGCTTTCGGAACAACCATCCAGAGATGTTCATCTTTGGCCAGTTTAAGCTTTAATTCTTTGCCGTAAACATATTCTTCAACAATATATTTTGCCACATTGAATCCGGATCCCGTCACATAATAATTACTTCTTCCCTGCCGTGTATTAATCTCAAAGAACTTAAATTTGCCGTCTCTTTTGTCGTACTTGATATCAAAATTAGAGAATCCAACATAATGCAGGTCTTCCAGAAGATTCTTCACTTTCATCATCAGTTCTTCATTCGGCTCCGTAATGATCACCGCATGATTTCCCAGGCCGTGCGGAGTATGCTCCTCCAGAAGAACGTGTCCCAGACACATCATCTTCACTTTTCCGTTCCGATCCGAATAGGAAGTCAATACATACATGTATTCATCATTTCCCGGAATCATATCCTGGATAATCAGCTTATCTGTATAGCCGGCACCATAGATCTGACCAATCACGCGCTCCAACTCTTCCCTGTCTTTGATCGTATAGACTTTATTCTGTGTTTCAAACTCATGCTCCCAATACTGGATACTATCCGATGGTTTCAGAATCACCGGAAACTGGAAATTCATCTCAAAATCCATTCCCATGGATGCATCGTAAATCAAAGTGCCCGGATAATCCACCCCGTGCTTTTCACAGAGCTTATAGAATGTCTCTTTCTGCTGCAGGCTGTTCATCAGTTCAAAATCAATGTACGGAGCAATGATATTGTCAGCAAGATCGCTCTTATGCTTACTGATCAAAGCCACATAACTGTCCCCACATCCGATCAGGACAATCTTTTTATCCGCATGTTTTTTTGCAAAATGATTAACCGTCTTAAGGAAATAATCATCGGTATCGATCTTCGGGTTCGGATGATATTCGATGATCTTACTGTTATAGCTTGGTCCCGTTGGGAATTTTCCGAATATATATGTCTTTACCCGGTATTGTTCATAAAAAGCACGCGCAACACTGTATGTGTTGATATCGCCCCCCAAAAGTACCGGGATAAATTCTTTGTCTTGAAATTTCATGATTTGAAAAACTGCTCCTTCCTGATTGATACATATCACTTGATTATAACGCAGGCGAAGTACCAGTGTCAAGGAATGACCTTCTATTTGTCACATCCATCACCGTCACTTCGCCTCTTTTTTCGCCAGATCACTTGCCTTTACAACGGCATCCTTCCCGTAGCGTTTGCAAATGCTCTCCATTGCAGTATTCAATTTCTTATGCTTTTCAGACAGCTTCGCTCTTTTCGTCTGTTCTGCAACAAACTCTGCATCGAACATACTAATCTGTTCCGGCTGTCCGCTATCCGTAAGCTTAGACGATCGGATACCGAGAAGCCGGATCGGTTCTCCACTCCAGAGTTCGTCAAACAGCCGGCAGGCCTCCTCGTATATCACCTGATCTTCATCAGATGGGCGCGCAAGCTGTTTTTGATGGGATACACTCTGGAACGTCGCGTATTTAATCTCCGTGCTCACCATGCTTGCTTTCTTGCCGGCTTTGCGCAGTCTTCTTCCCACACTCTGTACGAGTTCGTAAAGCACCTTCACTGCCGCTTCGCGGGTAACTGCATCCTGCGGTAACGTCGTAGAATTTCCGATTCCTTTTGCCGCGGTCTCCTCAGACTGTACGGAAGAGTCATCCATTCCGTTTGCAAATTCCCAGAGCATACGTCCATGACTCTTCAAATGCAATTCCAGAATTGAAGGATCCGTCTGTGCCAGATCTCCAATCGTGGAAATTTCCAGTTTTTGCAGCGTTTCCACACTTGCTCTGCCTGCCATAAAGAGATCCTGCACCGGAAGCGGCCACATCTTCACACGGATCTCTTCCGGAAATAAAGTATGGACCCGGTTTGGTTTTTCAAAATCCGATGCCATCTTTGCCAACAGTTTGTTGCTGGAAATTCCGATATTCACCGTAAATCCAAACATCTCATATATTTTGTCCTTAATTTCAAAAGCGGCCGCCACCGGAGAAGCATATTTTCCTGCAATTCCGGTGAAGTCCATATAGCATTCATCCACACTGACCTGTTCGATCTCCTTCGTGTATCCTCGCAGGAATTCCATCAGTTTTTCGCTATAATTATGGTATAGTTTATGATCCGGCGGCTCCATATGAAGATTCGGACATTTCCGCATGGCATTTGCTACCGGTTCCCCGGTGCGGATTCCGAACTTCTTCGCCGGAATGGATTTTGCCAGAACAACACCATGGCGGGACTTCTGATCCCCGCCAATAATCGCCGGTATCGTACGAAGATCAAGCGCCGCCCCATTTTTCAGTTGTTCCACAGCCGTCCAGCTTAAATATGCAGAATTCACATCAATATGAAAAATAATCGGACGCATGATTTTGCCTTCCTGTTAAACTTCTTATAGTTATACTTCTACTTTCTTTTCTTCTTCCATTTCTGTTTCCGCCGTATTTTCCGCTTCTGATTCTGTTTCTTCAACAACTTCTTTTCGCGGTCTTTCGGTACGGAAACTCCTGATTGTCAATTTTTTGATTTCTTTTAACAATTCATCTGTGACTTGTCCTTCTTTTAGACGCCACTTCCAGTTACATCCGAGCGTAGAAGGCTTGTTGATCCTTGCCTCATTTCCAAGTCCCAGATAATCCTGCAGCGGGATCACGCAAAGATTTGCACTGCTCATCATCGCGAGCTTAATGATCTCCCAGTTGATTTCTTCCTCACCGACTTCCTTATCGATATATTCAAAAAGGAATTCTTTCTGTTCTTCCGTGAGTGTCCCAAACCATGAAAGAAGGGTATCATTGTCATGCGTTCCCGTGTATACCACGCAGTTTCTGTCATAAGAATGCGGAAGATATCCCGTATCCTCGTCCGGTTCAAATGCAAATTCCAATACCTTCATATTCGGATAACCACTGTCTGCTACCAGTTTTTCTACGGATGGGGTCATAAGCCCAAGATCCTCCGCGATCACTTCCCGCTTCCCAAGTTTCCGCTCTAAAGTCCGGAACAGATCCATCCCCGGTCCTTTCTCCCAATGGCCGCCCATTGCCGTCTCATCGCCAAACGGAATGGAATAATACTCGTCGAAACCTCTGAAATGATCGATTCTCACTACATCATACAACTTGTAGCAGTGCTCCATTCTTCGTGTCCACCATTCATAATCTGTATTCTTATGATAATCCCAGCGATAAAGCGGATTTCCCCACAACTGACCCGTAGCGGAAAATGCATCCGGCGGACAGCCTGCCACAGCAACCGGCAGATTGTCACTGTTAAACTGGAAGAGTTGCGGATTCGCCCATGCATCCGCACTGTCAAACGCAACATAGATCGGAATATCACCAATGATCTTAATCCCCTTATTATTTGCATATTCTTTCAGTTTTGTCCACTGCTGCAGGAATTTAAACTGCAGATATTTATAAAATTCAATTTCGAAATAACAATTTTCCCGATAATAATCAAGCGCAAATCCCCAACGGAGACGGATATCTTCAGCCCATTCATTCCACGCAGCTCCGTCAAAGCGTTCCTTTACTGCCATAAAGAGCGCATAGTCATCCAGCCAGAAAGCATTTTCCTGTATAAACTTCTGAAATTCCGGCACTTCATAAATTTTGCTACGCTCATACGCCTTATAAAGAAGCTTAAATCTTTCTTGATAAATTTTCCCATAATCTACATTTTTCGGATCATCTCCAAAATCACAGGCGTCACATTCTTCTTGGGTCAGCACCCCTTCCTCGATCAACGCCTCAAGATCGATAAAATACGGATTCCCCGCAAAGGTTGAGAAGGACTGGTATGGTGAATCCCCGTAACTGGTCGGTCCCAGTGGGAGTATCTGCCAGTAAGACTGTCCCGCCTCTGCAAGTTTATCTACAAATTCATACGCCTCTTTCGAAAATGCCCCGATTCCATATTTGGACGGAAGGCTTGTAATGGGAAGTAATATTCCCCCTGCTCTTTTCATCTTTTGTTTCCTCCTGATTCCCGTCTGTATTGTTTCATTTACAGACTTTTCTCCTTTTAAAATCATACCATACATTCCATGTCATGGCTTTACAAAAAACTATACTTGTTTTCTCACTTTTTAGAGGTCTTTCTTCATTTTCCGTACTATTCACACGGATAAGTCATTCCCCACTGTTCTCGGATCGAATCCATCATCTTCATAACACGAAGCGTTTCACTGTGCGGCATCTCCGGACACTCTGTTTTCCCCTCTTCGATTGCCTTCATGCAGGAGATAACTTCATATTCATAGCCGTTGATCTGCTGCGGCCGTTCATATCTGGCAATCATCTTCCGCGCCAGATCAAACACCCTGATTTCTTCACAGTTGTTAATATTCTGCACTTCGATGTATCCCTTATCCCCGTTTATGACACCCTGGCGGTCCGTCTGCGCCAGCATGTCGCTGTGGAGAACTGCCATTTTTCCGTCCGCAAACGTCAGCGTAATGCTGTTCATCCAATCAATTCCGGCCGGAGACAGCACTGCTGTCGAAGTAATATTCTGCACGTCTTCATGAAATGCCATAAGAGCAAAATTGATCGGATACACACCCAGATCCAGAAGAGCACCTCCCGCAAGTTCCGGTCTCTGCATACGTTCCACATGCGGAAGTACGTAACCCAGATTCGCGGTCAACGAGGTCACCTTACCGATCACACCACTGTCTACAATCTCATCAATCATCTTTCTGCTCGGCATATATCTGGTCCAGATCGCCTCTGCCAGAAGAAGTCCCTTGTCCTTAGCCATCCGAATCAATTCCTCTGCCTGCTTAGCATTTACGGTAAATGCTTTTTCCACAAGAACATGTTTTCCGTGCTCAAGACACATCTTCGTGTGCTGATAATGATGAGAATGTGGAGATGCCACATACACCAGTTCCACTTCCGGATCTTCCAGCATCTCCTCATAAGAGCCGTATGCCTTCTCAAAATCCCATTTATCAGCAAATTTTTTTGCACGTTCAATTTCACGGCATGCAACTGCATATTTCTCTACCGCATCAATTCCGCTCACCGCTTCTGCCATGCTGTTAGCAATATTTCCCGCTGCCAAAATTGCGAATTTCATTTCCCTTTGTCCCCTTTCTTTGCACCACTAAACTCAGATAAAATTATTGTATCATAGACAAAAAGAAGACGCAAACTCCAAAAAGTCATTCTCATGATTCTTTTCGGGGTCTGCGTCCTATAGAAATCCTTTATGAAATTATTCTGTATTCATTTACTTTACTTCGCGAACTCTCTGCTTCACTCTTGCCTCAAGTTTTCCATCCACCTCATCGATCAGAATGGTGTCTCCGCTTCCCACATTGCCACCAAGGATCAGCCGTGCCGCCAGCGTCTCCACATTCTTCTGCAGATACCGTTTCAACGGTCTTGCACCGTACATCGGATCATAACCACCCTCGACCACATGCTGTTTTGCAGCCTCTGTCAGTTCTACATCCAGCTCCTTATCTTCCAGACGTTTATTCACATCCGCAACCAGAAGATCAATGATAGAGTAAATGTTGTCCTTCGTCAGTGGTCGAAACATGATCGTCTCATCCAGACGGTTCAGGAATTCCGGCCTGAAGTGTGCTTTCAGATCATTCATGACCATCTGCTCTGCTTCCGGCTTGATGCTGCCGTCCTCATCAATACCGTCCAACAGATATGTGGATCCGATATTGGAAGTCATGATCAGGATCGTGTTCTTAAAGTCCACAGTCCTGCCCTGTGAATCGGTGATTCGTCCGTCATCCAGAACCTGAAGAAGCACATTGAACACATCCGGATGTGCCTTTTCCACCTCATCAAACAGAACGACCGAATACGGTTTTCTCCGCACGGCCTCAGTCAGCTGTCCGCCTTCGTCATATCCGACATATCCCGGAGGCGCTCCGATCAAGCGGGATACAGAATATTTCTCCATATACTCACTCATATCGATACGCACCATGTTGTTCTCGTCATCAAACAGGCTCTCTGCAAGTGCTTTGGCAAGCTCCGTCTTACCTACACCGGTAGGGCCAAGGAACAGGAACGAACCGATCGGCTTCGTCGGATCTTTGATTCCTGCCTTGGAGCGGATAATCGCTTCTGTAACCTTCTGCACACCTTCATCCTGACCGATCACACGCTTATGCAGTTCCTTGTCAAGATTAAGCGTCTTACTTCTCTCACTTTCATTCAACTTCGCCACCGGAATTCCGGTCCAACGAGAAATGATCTTCGCGATCTCTTCTTCGGTCACGCTCTCATGAACCAGAGACATATCTTCGTCTTTTACCTTCTCTTCTTCCGCTTCCAGCTGCTTCTGAAGCTGTGGCAGGCGTCCATACTGAAGCTCAGCCGCCTTGTTCAGATCATACTGTTGCTGAGCCGTCTGGATTTCCCGGTTGACCTGTTCAATCTGTTCACGAAGTTTCTGCACGGATTCAATGGAACGCTTCTCATTGTCCCACTGGGCTTTTCGCTTTGCAAACTCTTCCCTGTGTTCTGCCAGATCCTGCTGCAGATGCTGCAGTCTCTCCTGACTTAACCGGTCATCCTCTTTCTTAAGAGCAGCTTCCTCGATCTCCAGCTGCATGATCTTTCGATTCAGCTCATCCAGCTCTGTCGGCATAGAATCCAGTTCTGTCTTAATCAGCGCACATGCTTCATCCACAAGGTCGATGGCTTTATCCGGCAGGAAACGATCGGAAATATACCGGTTCGACAAGGTTGCGGCTGCCACAAGTGCTCCGTCTGTAATCTTGACTCCATGAAATACTTCATAGCGTTCTTTCAGTCCACGCAAAATCGAAATCGCATCTTCCACCGTAGGTTCATCCACAGTAACCGGCTGGAAACGACGTTCCAACGCTGCATCTTTCTCAATATACTGACGATACTCATCCAGTGTGGTTGCACCGATACAGTGGAGTTCACCTCTCGCCAGCATCGGCTTCAGCATATTGCCGGCATCCATAGCACCTTCACTCTTGCCGGCCCCAACGATCGTGTGAAGCTCATCAATGAAAAGAATAATGTTTCCATCGCTATTTTTTACTTCCTCAAGAACCGCTTTCAAACGTTCCTCAAATTCACCACGATACTTCGCACCGGCAACAAGCGCTCCCATATCCAGAGCGAAAATCTTCTTATCCTTCAGTCCTTCCGGCACATCACCACGAACGATTCGCTGTGCAAGGCCTTCCACGGCCGCCGTTTTACCGACACCGGGTTCACCAATCAGAACCGGATTATTCTTCGTCTTGCGTGAAAGAATCCGGATCACATTCCGGATCTCTGCGTCACGCCCGATAACCGGATCCAGCTTCTGCTCTCTCGCACGTTCTACCAGATCCTGTCCATATTTATTCAGTGTATCATACGTTGCTTCCGGATTATCGCTGGTCACTCGCTGATTTCCTCTTACCGTAGAAAGTGCCTGAAGGAATCCCTCTCTCGTCACTCCCAGTTCTCTGAAAAGTGCCTTCATATCCCGGCTGGCATACTTCATAAGAGCAAGGAACAAATGCTCAACGGAAACATATTCGTCTCCCATCTGCTTCGCTTCATCCTCACCGTGAACCAACACATTATTCAGATTCTGCCCGATATACATCTGACCGCCCTGAACCTTCGGACGCTTCCTCAGGGCTTCCTCCACACGGTTGATGATCGTTTCTTTCGAAATCCCCATCTTTTCAAATAATTTCAAAATCAAACTGTCATCGATCGTAAGAAGAGCATATAATAAATGTTCCTGCTCAACCTCCTGATTGCCGTAGTCCATCGCTACTTTCTCGCAGCCCTGAACTGCCGCCATGGAGCTTTGTGTAAATTTGTTAATATTCATAACACACGCCTCCTTTATAAAAACTGATACAAATAGTGTACTCAGAACAACCCTTTTCTTTGTTCTAGTTGCAATATAACACTAATTATTAGCACTGTCAAGGGTTGAGTGCTAATTTTATAAAGAATTTAAACTCCTCATCCATTTCTTCTTTCTAAAAACCACTAGCGACATTCCAAACCTCACGCACTCCTCAAGCGACAAAATGAAATACACATACGGTATCTCCAACTTCCACACAAACGCGCTAAGAAGCCCCAGCGGCACTCCGAAAATCCAGGTTCCGATAAAATCAATCCACATCACATAGTTCGTCTTTCCGCCGCTTCGGATGATACCTCCGCCCAGTAACATATTCTGGACCTTCACCGGCGCAATCAGAGCATAGACGATCAGAAGCTGAACCGCCGTTTTATGAACTTCTGCCTCGACATGATAAATCTGCACATAAAATCTGCTCACTATACAGATAGCTGCCGAAAACGCCAATGATCCACACAGTCCATAAATCATCAGCCTCTTCGCTTCCCAATATGCCCGGTCATATTCTCCCGCGCCAAGCGCCTTTCCAATCAGGATAGCGGCCGCCTGGGACAATCCGCTCAGCGCTCCCATCATCAGTGTCTGGATCGGGATCGTCAGAGTCATGGCAGCACAAGCGGCTGTCCCGATATTACCGTAAATCGCAGCATATACATTTTCCCCAAGACTCCACAAAAATTCGCAGATGATGATCGGGCACAAAATCTTAAGGAACATTTCTGCATATTCTCTTGTCATTCTTCCTTCCGTTTTCAGACGAATCTCATTCTTCCTGCAAAAATGAATTCCAAATCCGATTGTAATCAGGCAAGCCGTCCACTGTGAAATCACGGTTGCTGCCGCAGCTCCTCTTACCCCGAGCTGCGGCAGCCCGATTTTCCCGAAAATAAGCAGATAATTCAAAGCTGTATTCAGAACTGCTGAGGCCATACTCGCATACAGCGGAAACATAGCCGCTTCCATACAGCGCAGCAGCGTTGAGAGGATCGATACGATTGCCATCGGGACAAAGGCCAGCGCCAGAATCCGGAGATATTCTGCTGCTATCCCTCTCGTCACTTCATCCTTCGTGTACAGCCACATAATCTGTCCCGGAAAACACATGCTCACAAAAACCGCAAGCATGGCAAGTCCCAGCGCAAGCTTCAGATTCAGTCGAAAGCTCCGCCCCACCTCGCCCGCATCCTTTTGCCCGATATACTGGGAAATCATGATTCCTGCCACGGCAGCAACCGCCCCCAGAAGCACCGTATACAGCGAAGAAAACTTTCCGCCAAGCCCTACGCCCGCTATACTTGCACTTCCCAGTCTGCCGATCATCATCTGATCCACCACACTGAAGGATGCCTGTAAAAGCGACTGCAGTGTGACCGGAACGGCAATTTTTAATACCGTTTTGTAAAATGGTTCTCTGCTATTTAGAGTCTTCACCATATTTTCCTCCACTCTTCTTTTTCAGCTCCATCATTTTCACGCTTCCCCGTTCCACAAGATACACCGGAAGCCGCACCGTCTGCTCATCCCAAATTCCCTGCTTCAATTTACTGAGGCGCCTCACCGCCTGCTTTGCCCTCTCTTTTGTGTCCTGCCGCACACTTGTAAGTTCCGGGCTCACCCTCTCACAGAGCGGGCTGTCGTCAAAACCTGCCACAGAAATATCATCGGGCACACAGATCCCCTGTTCCTGAAGGCTGTGCATCAGTTCCGCCGCGTAGAAATCCGACACAGCAAAGACAGCCGTGTATTCCAGGATCTCTCCCAACCTTTCCCGATACATCCTCTTTCTTGCTTCCTTCTCAAAAGGGATCTGCAGAAATCCCACTTTCTGCTCTCCCAATGCCGCTTTGCAGCCTTCGATCCGTTCTTTATCCATGTAGATATAGTTGTCGGCAATACACAAAACCTTCTCGTGTCCCATCCGCTTCAGATATTCTCCCATCTGCCATCCGCCGTCATAATCATCGATGATCAGATTACAGATGCGCTCCGTCTCCCCAAAACATCCGTCATATACAACAAACGGAATGTGCATGGATTCCCGCCATGTTGGGAATGTATTTTTTCTCTTCCAGCAGTGCCTGCACCCGTTTCACCGTCTCATCCGAGATTTTTTTGGTCTTCCCGTGAATCACATTGGATACCGTCGTCGTACTGACCCCCAGTTCCTCTGCTATGTCTGCGATCCGCACTCTCCCTTGTTCCATCACTCTTACCTCTCATTCCATCCGGTTCTCTCCTCAAAACCCTTTTTCGTTTTCATATGATAAAGTATAATAAAAGCCTTGGATTTTCGGAAGAGGTTAAACGCATAATCTATCCCAAAAATCCAAGACTCGATTTGTAAAATATATACAAACCATACAGTTTTCTTTCTTTTTTCTGCCATCCATGTTAGAATAAGAAAGTATGCTTTACGGCATTAATTTCATGTTTGGGGTATGATGATTATGAGTAAAACAAAAACGCTGGACCTGACTTGCGGTCCTATTTTTAAAACACTGTCCGAACTGGCTCTGCCAATTATGGCTTCTTCCTTTCTCGGAACTGCCTACAGCATCACCGATATGGCCTGGATCGGTATGCTCGGATCCAAAGCTGTGGCTGGAATCGGGGTCGGCAGCATGTTTGTCTGGCTGTCTCAGGGGGTTGTTGCACTTGCCAGAATGGGTGGACAGGTTAATGTGGCGCAATGCTGCGGCAGAAATGATACGGAAGAGGCAACTCACTATGCCTCCTGTGCACTCCAGCTTACGATCGTGTTCTCTTTCATTTATTCTGCCTTTTGCCTGATCTTCATGAAACCGTTGCTTTCATTTTTCAATCTGTCCGACGCAGAATCTTATTCTGCCGCCGTAATCTACATGAAAGTAACCTGTGGGCTCATTCTGTTTTCTTTTCTGAGTCTTACACTGACCGGACTCTTTACGGCCCAGGGAGATTCCCGGACTCCCTTCCTTGCCAATCTGATCGGGCTGGTCGGCAATATGATCCTGGATCCGCTGCTGATCTTAGGTATCGGTCCCTTCCCACGGTTGGAGGCCATGGGTGCCGCCATCGCGACCGTAACAGCACAATTCCTTGTTATGTCGGTGATGATGATCCATATTTTTCTTCCGAAAAGCGGAAAAAATATTTTAAAGCATGTAAAGCTATTCTCCCTCAGTCCACGCAAATACTATCGTTCCATCTGCAGAATCGGGATCCCGACGGCACTTCAGAGCAGTCTGTACTGTATGATCTCCATGGTACTGACCCGCATGATCTCCGGATTTGGAGCCGCCGCAGTCGCGACACAGCGTGTTGGAGGGCAGATCGAATCTCTCTCCTGGAATACCGCAGATGGTTTCGGGGCAGCATTAAATGCATTTGTGGGGCAGAATTATGGTGCAAAAAA
The DNA here is from genome assembly GCF_052065755.1 of Bariatricus sp. HCP28S3_D3. Classification (NCBI taxonomy): domain Bacteria; kingdom Bacillati; phylum Bacillota; class Clostridia; order Lachnospirales; family Lachnospiraceae; genus Bariatricus; species Bariatricus sp. HCP28S3_D3. Next base: position 20,172 of record NZ_JBQHTK010000001.1, read on the forward strand.
ATCAGACCGAATCCGCAAAGGCTATTCTATTTCCCTGCGTATTCTGGTAATATGGGGCGCACTGATCAGTGCTGCATTTATTTTCCTTCCGACTCCGATCTCCCGCCTGTTCTTCCATGAAGCAGAAGCCATCCAGATTTCCGCCGAATATCTGGTCATTCTTGGTTTCAGTGAAATCTTTATGTGTGTAGAACTCATGACGGTCGGTGCACTCTCCGGTCTCGGGAAAACAACACTTTGCAGTGTAATCAGCATCACCCTTACCGGAGCCCGAATTCCCCTCGCCATGTTCCTTACCAGTATCGGAATGGGATTATCCGGAATCTGGTGGGCCCTGACGATTTCATCCATCGCCAAAGGAATTCTCTTCTACCTGACGTTCAAATATACGGAGCGGAAACTATAATATGCTTTTGCTTGCGAAATATTCCCTGGTATTCTATACTGAAAATATAGTCACATTTTGTCGAATATCATCGATGAGGGGGAATACGATATGGCAAGGGGAGCACGAAAACGTAAATCGAAAAAACGAAATAAAATTATTTATATTCTTTTACTGATACTTCTTTTACTGCTGATTCTGGATGGTTTTGCTGTCAAAAGCTGGATATCTGAAACTAGACAGACGAAGGAAACACCACCGGTTTCTGCCTCGGCAAAAGATTCCGAAACAGCGATTCAGGCTGCAGACACTTCGGATGCAGTCACAGAAGCTGCCCTTTCCACGAAAGAAGTATCTTTGATGGCAGTCGGCGATAATCTGATCCATACTGCAGTTTGGCAGTCCGGCCTGCAGTCTGACGGCAGTCATGACTATACGCTTCTCTACAGTAACCTCGCACCCTATCTGGAGACATGTGACCTGAAAGTCATCAATCAGGAAACCATCTTCGGTGGTGATGAAAAAGGGCTCCGGGATTACCCGGTCTTCAACTCTCCCGAGGCGATTGGCGACACTCTGGAGGAAGTCGGATTCAATGTTGTCCTGCATGCTTCCAACCACGGCTTTGACATGGGTCTGGACGGATTACTGAACTGTGTTTCATTCTGGAAGACCAGCCATCCCGCCATGACGGTCCTGGGCATTTATGAAACCCGGGAAGAACAGTCCCAGATTCCGGTGCTCGAGATAAACGGAATTAAATTTGCACTGCTGAATTATACATACAGCCACAACGCAGAAACCTTCAGCACAAAGGCTGAAGGCCATCTGAATATGCTATGTAATTATGATGCCAATTCGCGTTACATCGATTTTAACACGATTCATCCACAGGTTCTTGACGATATCCGCCGCGCAGAATCGATGGCTGATTTTACCATCGTATTTCCGCACTGGGGCATCGAATACACAATGGAAGCAACTGCTCAGGAGATTACCTTTGCGAGTCAGATGGCTGAAGCCGGTGCCGACCTGATCATCGGAACACATCCTCACGTCATTCAACCTGTAGAATGGGTCACCGCCGATAACGGGAACCGCGCGCTTTGCTATTATTCTCTGGGCAATTATACCTCTGCCCAGGACGGTGTTGCCCAAATGCTTGGCGGCATGGCCAATCTTACCATCGTACAGGACGAATCCGGCACCTATATCCGCGAGGACAGTATCAAGGCAATTCCGTTAGTGACACATTTTATTTATCCCGGATGGACCGGGTCCAGTGTCGTAGAAAGCACCTATCTTCTGGACCATTATACAGAAGAACAGGCCGCAAAACACGGACTTCGCAATGCCTGGGGTATCATTCTGACAAAAGACGAATTACTGTCTCTGGCACAAAATACATTTGGAGAATATCTCAGCATGGAATAACCCATGCCGAGATATTTGTTTTTCGATCGATTTATTTAAACCGTCATCCTCTTCGCATCTTCCATTTCCCAAAGGGATCTGTGATTCTCACATTTTTCCAGATCCGGACACTCACCTCTTAAATACGCATAAACCGGCTCCCGATGCTCATATTCCGCAATCACCTGATCCAGTTTTGCCAGCATTCTCTCTTTGTCTTTCGGAAGTGTTCCTTTTACTCTGACTTCAATAAAATCGTGAAATCCGTCGTACAGGATCTCGTTCCCTTTCAGATGTTCCAGCAGGCAGCGTTCTTCACGCAGGTTTTCCACCTCATCGGCAGGCACGAACGTGCCGTCTTCAATATGTCGGTACAACGGCACTTCCTTATGAAGAAACATCGAAAAATTCACCACATGTCTTGGATGCGTGCGGTTCAGGAAGTCCGCAAGTGCTTCTGCATTTTCCGTTCCTCTTCCCTTACCGGCAACTCCCGTCATGATATGCGCATCAAACAGCATCCCAGCCTTCTGGATTCTTTCGATCGCAGCTATCGCCTGTTCCTGATCATGATCCTTCTCCATAAACTTCAGAACATCATCCAGGCCGCTTTCAATTCCCAGATAAAGATGACGTACCCCGTTCTTATATAACAGTTCCAGTTCTTCTTCCGATTTTCTCAGGATGCTGGTGACGGTTGCATCCATATTAATGCAATAACATTCTGGGAAATATACGTGGATCTTGTCCAGAATCTCCATCAAATGTTCCGTTTTCAATCCGAACGCATTTCCGTCTCCCAGAAAAATCTTTTTCGGATTTCCACCCAGTTCAGCGACTCTTTTAAGTTCTTCCTCAATCTGCTCCATCGGCAGTTCCCTGTACTTCAGATGCCGGAATAAATTGCAGAACTTGCACCGGTTATAAGAACACCCTACCATAACCGGAAGCATAAATGACGCTCTCTCCATAGGAGCACGGCATATCTGACCTTCATAATTCATATTCATTCACCTCACATACTGACGCTTTCATTCGTTCTTACACAGACCTTTTGCTTTTCTGCTTTCAGTATAAATTCATTTTCCTCTCAGGTCAATTGCATACCTGATTTTCTTCGCAAATCCCGTCATTCCATATCGGTATATTCAAAAATTGAAGGAGAAAACCATGTCTGATTATTATATTGCAACGATACCGAAAGATGATATCCGGGTCAACCGGCAGATCGATCAGCTTCTCACTGCAGAGGGCATACGGCGCGACGCCCATCTGGACTACACCTGCGCCATGTTTGATGAATACCTAAATGTCATTGCAACCGGAAGCTGATTCGGCAATACCCTGCGCTGCATGGCAGTGAGCAGTGTCCATCAGGGAGAAGGTCTCATGAACCAGATTGTGTCCCACCTCATGGAAGTACAGTTTGAACGTGCAAATACACATCTGTTTCTCTATACCAAATGCAGCTCTGCCTAATTTTTCGGCGATCTTGGTTTTTATGAGATTGCGCGCATTGATGAACAGATCGTTTTCATGGAAAACCGCAAAACCGGATTCTCCCGCTATCTTCAGAAACTTTCTTCTGAGAAAAAAGATGGAACTCGCGTTGCGGCACTGGTTATGAACGCCAATCCTTTTACATCCGGTCATCAGTATCTTGTCGAAAAAGCCGCCTCGGAAAACGATGTTCATCCACTATTAAAAGAAAGGAAGGTAGGATAAAACCATGCAAGGATACGAAGTAACTTTACCTGAAATGCTTGCCTGCCGTGAACACCGGGCACTTCTTCAGCAGGAACTGATTGCCAGATATCATTGCCCTGTTATTTCTTTTTGTATGAATATTCCCGGTCCCAACAAAACAACTCCACAGATACGTTCTGCTTTTGAACATGGATTAAAAATTCTTGAAGAGCAGCTTACTTTACAGAAAATTCCGGTTTTAGAAGCCATTCCGATTCACGAAGTCACCGGAGATGAATGGATCGCCGCAGTCAAATTTCCTGCCAGCTCCATCAAGACACTTACTACACAGATTGAAGAAACGGATTGCTTCGGCCGCCTTTTTGACATCGATGTAATTGACATCACCGGCGAAAAGCTCTCCAGACCCATCTATCGCAAATGTCTGATCTGCGGCAGACAGGCGCAGGAATGTGCCAGTTCCAGACGCCATTCTGTCAAAGAAATGCAGGATAAAATTGAAGAAATTCTTGAAAAAGGGATGTAGCTTAAAGCCACATCCCTTTTTTAATATTTCCTATATGATAAATCTATAAATCATTCTAACCCCGATCTTCCATCGCCACAAAATCTTCATGATGCCCCACATATTTATAGGCAGGACGAATGATCTTATTGGCATTGATCAGCTCTTCCAGACGATGCGCACTCCATCCAGGCATACGCGCAATCGCGAAAATCGGCGTAAAAAGCTCTTCCGGTATACCAAGCATAGAATATACAAACCCACTGTAGAAATCCACATTTGCACATACATTCTTGAACAGTTTGCGATGTTCCATAATCAGCTTTCCTGCAAGCCGTTCTACCATTTCATAAAGTTCGAACTCTTCTGTACGTCCCTTTTCTTCTGCCAGTTCCTTCGCAAATTTCTTCAAAATCACTTCTCTTGGATCAGACAGCGTATACACTGCATGTCCCATACCATAAATCAGGCCTGTACGGTCAAAGGCCTGTTTGTTCAGAATTTTCTGAAGATAATCAGATACTTCCTCTTCGTTCTTCCAGTCCTTCACATTGGCCTTGATATCTTCAAACATCTTCTGCACTTTCAGATTCGCGCCACCGTGACGCGGCCCTTTCAAAGATCCAATGGACGCTGCCACAGAGGAATATGTATCGGTTCCTGACGAAGAAACAACGTGCGTCGTAAATGTTGAGTTATTACCACCACCATGCTCTGCATGCAGAATCAGCGCAATATCCAGGACTTTTGCCTCGAGCTCTGTATAGTCACCATCCGGTCTGAGCATCAGAAGCATATTTTCTGCAAGTGACAGTCCTTTCCTCGGATTTTTAATAAAAAGTGAATCATCCTTCCTGAAATGACGATAAGCGTGATACGAATATACCGCAATCAGTGGAAGTTTTGCAATCAAACTCAACGACTGACGCAGCACATTATCCGGTGAAATATTTTCCGGATCTGAATCATAGGTATAAAGCGTCAAAATGCATCTTTGCATAGAGTTCATAATATTCGCATTGGATGCCTTCATGACTACATCGCGAACAAATCTACCGCTTAGATTTTCAAGTTCGAACATTACTTTTAGAAACATATCCAGTTCTTCTTTAGTAGGAAGCTTACCAAACAAAAGCAGATAAATCGTTTCTTCAAATCCAAACCGTCTTCCTTCCAGCCCCTTCACAAGATCATTAACATTGATCCCTTGATAATAAAGCGTCCCTTCCGCCGGAATTCTCCTTCCGTTTATCAGATTAAAGCCGCTTACATCAGACACTTCGGTCAACCCTGTCAGTACACCCTTACCGGCAGAGTCACGCAATCCTCTTTTTACATCATATTCTATATACAGGTTCGGGTCGATATGATGCATCTTCATCAATTCTTCTGTAAGGACTTCCATATCTTTTTTCAGTATACTTGGTTCTTCCATATCCATCATTTCATTCTCTGCCATATACGTACCTCCTGTTTAAACAAAATTTCTTATTATTCTACACGAAACTTCATAAGAATACAATCACTTTTTGCAATTTCCATGCTATTTTTATGCATAATTTTAATTTTTTATCAGAAAACGCAGCTAGAATCATTGTCTTTCTGCAATCGCAACGGATTTTTCCGGCATATTATCTTGTTTTCACCCACGAACTTTCTGTGAATTTTTTTAATATCTCTTGTGTCTTTTCCAGAAACATATTAGAATAAAAACACTGGAGGAGGTGTTAATATGAATGAAGAAACCAAAAAGATCCAGAATGATAATGCAGAAATATTTGACAACGATTTTGAAGTAACCTGTGACGGTGATTTTCCTGATCTACCTTCGGACCTTGGAAATGATGCCTATAAAGATGTACTATCAAAGTTATCCGAACTGGATGATGAAGAGAGTATCGATTACCTGGAAGTAAATAAAACAAGAACCCTCCCATTTTCGAAAACGGTTCAGGATTACATGAAATCAGACAGCAAGACTTCCGATCCAGATCAGACATCGAAAAACAGCTCTGCCGGAAAACATTTTCTCAGCAACGAGTGGTTGTATGCCACTGTTTTTGTCGTTGTCCTTATCATTTTAGCTGCTCTTGCTTACATGATCCGCTGATGCAAAAGACAGAAAGTGCCATCTCTTTACCGGAGATTTCACTTTCATTTTAGATTATTTATTAGAAACGTCTATCAGAATTGAATAAGATTTATCTCCTTTGATTGGAATTCGTGATGCATCTTTTTATATTACAACTATAGCACAAAATGCTCCGTATTGGAGCATTTTGACATATTTCGATACTATACTACAAAAAAAGAGTTTTTTCGATACACGCTATCCCTTAAACCGATATCCAACTCCGACTTCTGTCAGAATAAACTGCGGATTTGTCGGCTCTTTCTCAATCTTTCTTCTCAGAGCCGCCATAAACACCCTGAGATTTCCTGACTCAACTCCTTGACTGCTTCCCCATATCTCACTCAGAATATACCGGTGTGTCAGAACCTTTCCCCGGTTTTCGATCAGAAGATTCAGGATCTTATATTCCAATGGCGTCAAATGCACTTCATCACCGTCAATCATGACCAGATGCTTTTCCCTATCCACCGTCAGGTAATCACATACAAAAACAGGATCAGTTTCTTCCTGCTGCTGAACAGAACTTTTTCGAAGGCCAACCCGAATTCTCGCCATCAGCTCTCCCATATAAAATGGCTTTGTCACATAATCATCTGCCCCCATATCCAGTGCCTCAATCTTCTGCTGTTCTTCCTGACGGGCACTGACCACAATAATTGGAATCTGTGAGATCTCCCGGACTGCTTTCAGTACATCCATGCCGTCTCCATCCGGAAGTCCCAGATCAAGAATAACCATATCCGGACGATTTGCATAAAAAAGACTGATTGCCTCCTCAACCGTCTTGGCGATATAAAAGCCATAATTTTCTTTCTTTAGACTCATTGAAATAAAATTAATGATGTATTTATCATCCTCAACGAGTAAAATATGTCGTTTATCTTCCATCCGTATTCACCTGCTCTGCATTCAGCCAGAACACAAAACGTGCTCCGCCTTCCTTTCGGTTTTCTGCGTAAATTTCCCCTCCGTGTGCTTCAATAACAGCACGACAAATAGCAAGCCCGAGACCGATGCCGCGTTTACCATCTTCTCTGCCTGCTCCCTGTGTAATAAATTCGTCGAAAATATTTGGTAGTATTTCTTCCGAAATTCCCTCTCCTTCATCCTCGACAGCAAAAAACATTTTTTCTTTTTCATAGGAAACCGTGATCCAAATCCGGTCTCCCTCAACTGTATGCTTCATGGCGTTGTCAAGAAGATTAATGATCACCTGTACCATCATCCTTCCATCCATAGAGGCCACGACCAGTTCATCTGGCAGTTTTACTTCAAACTGCCTCTTATCACGCAGGCCGATGACATGCGTTGCCGCCTCATAAATGATGTCATCCACTACTTCCGGCTGTTTTGTGATAAAGGACTGACCGCTCTCAATCTTAGTCATACTCAGGATATTCTCCATCGTCTTCATAAGCCAGACTGCCTGCTCCTGTATCTCTCCCGCCAGTTCCTTTCTCATACCGGCATCCATTTCTTCCGCCTCAACCAAAAGTCCGGCATCCCCCAGAATGCCGGTAAGTGGTGTTCTGAAATCGTGTGAAATACTTCGAAGCATACTGCTCTTCAGCCGTTCTCGCTCCATCTGCGCTTTTGTGTCTTCTGTGATCTTCATCTGTTTTCTGAAGCGCACCGTTAGAGTCGATGATATAAATGCCGCCACCAGAAAGAAGACCATCAACACAACATCATTCTGATTCATAATCGCAAATGTATGTACAGGAATCGTAAAGAAATAATTGAACATCAATACACTAAGAACTGCAGCCAGTGCACCATAAAAATACCCGGTCGTACAGACTGTGACCAGAAGCACACCCACAATGTAGATCATGAGTACATTTTCTTTTCCGATTCCCGCTTCTGCAAGCACGATAGAAAATCCTGTAGCAAGCAGCAGGATTCCGATAGATCGCCCTGCATACTTTATTACTTCTTTTTTTCTATTCATGCTTACTATTTTCCCATACTGGCAAGTAACCTGTCAATATCTTTTGTAAGTCCGACCACCATTAAATGGTCATCTGCTTTCATAATGTAATCTGTTCTCGGCAATACAACCAGTTCACTTCCCGCACGAATACCGAAAATATTAACATGATATTTAGCCCGAATATTCGCTTCACCTATGGTATGTCCGATCCACTCTTTTTTAGGCTGAATCTCAAATATTGAATAATCCTTACTGAGTTCAAAATAATCAAACACATGATTTGCACTGTATTTTACTGCCAGACGTTCTGCAATATCGCGGTCCGGATAAAACACCTCGTCCGCTCCGTTTCGTAGCAGGAATTTAGCATGAATATCCCGGTTTGCTTTACTGACCACATGTTTCGCCCCCAGCTCTTTCACCAGGCTGGTAATCTCCAGACTACTCTGAAAATTAGAACCGATACATACAAAGCAAATATCAAAATTCCCGACTCCCAGACTTCTTAAAACCTCTTCATTTGTACAATCTCCCACTTTTACCGATGTCGCTATGGAAAGAAGATCCTCTGTCTTTGCCTCATCCCGATCAATAATCATTACTTCATTACCAAGTTTTACCATATCCGCACACAGATGATGGCCAAATCTTCCCAATCCGATAATCAAAACCGATTTCATATTCCCTTCTCCTTTTCCCCATTATCCAATCGTAATCTGTTCCACCGGAAGTTTCACCGGTGCATCATGTTTATGTCCTCTCAGTGACAGTGCAAATGTCAGACTGCCGATTCTTCCGCAGAACATCAGAAAAATAAGTACCAGTCTGGAACTCTGGCACACCCCTCTGGTAATACCGGTCGACATTCCTACGGTTCCAATTGCCGAAAGCACTTCAAACAGTGCCTCTGAAAAAGCAAATACCGGCTGTCTCGCCATAATATACGTCACTGCTATGATTGAAAGAAACAAATTAGTACAAAGAACGACACTGGCTTTGCGGATCGCCCCATCATCCAATCGTCTGTTAAAAACATTACATCCTGATTCCTGACGGAGATTTGCCCGAACAAACACCAACAGTACCACAAGGGTCGATGTCTTGATTCCGCCTGCTGTGGATCCCGGACTTCCTCCGATAAACATCAGCACCATCGTCACAAACCTGCTTCCTTCGGTCAACGCCCCCGTATCTGTTGTATTAAATCCGGCAGTACGCGCTGTGATCGAATTAAAAAAAGAACACCAGATCTGTTCTCCCAAGGGAATCCCGCTCAATACATTATGACGCTCCATTATGAAAAACAATACTGCGCCTGTCAAAATCAAAGCGACTGTTGTAGAAATTACAATTTTTGTATGTAAACGAAATCGTTTCCACTCAAACTTATGGACTGACAAATCATCCCATACAAAGAATCCGATTCCTCCGACTACGATCAGTGTCATAACCGTTAGGTTGACAAGCCAGTCGCCTGAGTATCTGGTCAGAGAATTATATGCTCCCGTGCACCCCATCAGATCAAATCCGGCATTACAAAACGCCGAAACCGAATGAAAGATTCCATACCAGATTCCACGCCAGACCCCAAATTCCGGCACAAAACGAATCATAAGGATGAGTGCTCCGGCTATTTCAAAAAATGCAGTTCCTTTGATTATTTTCTTGGCAAGCTTAACGATTCCTCCAATCTGCAGGCTGTTGATACTTTCCTGCAAGATTCCCCTTGTTCTCAACCCGATCTTTCTCCGGAGCAGAATCGCCATATAAACACCCAATGTCATAAATCCCATACCACCAATCTGGATCAGGATAAGGATGATCACTTGTCCGAAAAGCGACCAGTGCTGCCAGGTATCAACCACCACAAGCCCTGTCACACATGCAGCAGAGGTCGATGTAAACAGTGAGTCCGCAAATGATGTCCATACTGCATCCCGCGAAGAAACCGGGAGCATCAACAAAATGCTCCCAGCCAGAATAATCAACATATATCCAAACACAATCATCTGTGTCTGCGTCAACTTTTTATAAAAAAACTTCATTGTATTTCTTCCCCTTGCGTATTCTCTTTCTCTTTCAGCGTATCAAGAAATGAATCCAGCTTTTTCATCAGACGCATTCCAAAAAAGAAAAGAAATCCTGCCAGCAGAAGAACCACAGCAACAGCAATTACCGGAAACATACTCTCACCGCCCCAACTTCACTCACTTATAACCAGTATTTCCCGAATAACAGGTTACATACATGATACACTGCCATGTGTTAAGATTGTGAAAAGATTCTTCGGAATGCGTTAATTTTATGTTGGTAATCATTCTATATTGCATTAAGACAATCTGTATTTTCATCCACAGCAACAGCCTTGACTAGCCTTTTTATTAATCGTATAATAAAATTCAAGAACCAGTAAAACAGAAGGGACGAAATACTATGAGAGCTTATGAAAGATTTTTAACCTACGCTGCGATCCGCACACCCAGTGATGAAAACAGCACAACTTCTCCTTCCAGCAAATGTCAGTTTGAGCTGGCAGATCTGTTGAAAGATGAAATGCTTGCAATCGGCATTGCGGATGCCCACGTAACTGAATACTGCTATGTTTACGGCACGATTCCCGCGACACCGGGTCTGGAGAGCAAACCTAAGATCGGCTTTATTGCACATATGGATACTGTTTCCGATTACTGTGATCACGATATCAAACCGATTGTACATGAAAACTATTACGGAGGTGATCTGGCGCTCGGGACCAGCGGACGTACGCTGTCTGTTAAAGATTTTCCTCATTTACCTTCGCTGAAAGGTCGCACCCTGATCACAACAGACGGCACAACCGTACTTGGCGCGGATGACAAAGCGGGCATTGCAGAGATTATGACCATGGCTGAGCGCCTGATCAAAGAAAATATTCCTCACGGAACCATCTGTATCGCATTTACCCCCGATGAGGAAGTCGGTGCCGGAACTGCACATTTTGATGTAGAAAAATTCGGAGCCGATTTTGCCTACACACTGGACGGAGATTCCGAAGGCGAGATTCAATATGAAAATTTCAATGCATGCAAAGCCGATTTTGAAATCACCGGTTTTGGCGTCCATCCCGGATCCAGCAAGGACACCATGATCAATGCATGCCTTGTTGCCATGGAGATCAACCAGATGCTTCCAGGATGCGAAACCCCGCGCGGAACAGAAGATTACGAGGGCTTCTTCCATCTTACAAACATGTCCGGTGATGTTACGAGCGCAGAACTTCATTACATTATTCGCGATCACGATAAGGACTACTTTGAGATGCGCAAAAATACCCTTCGTCTGATCGAGAAGGATCTGAACGCCAAATGGGGCGAGGGAACCGTCAAACTGACCATTACCGAACAGTATAAAAATATGTCCGAAATCATTGCAGGCTGCATGCACTTAATTGAAAATGCAAAACAAGCATGTGTAAATGCGAATGTTGCCCCGCAGATTCTCCCGATCCGGGGCGGCACAGACGGCTGCCAGCTCAGCTTCAAAGGCCTGCCGTGCCCGAACCTTGGAACCGGCGGTCATGCATATCACGGACCATATGAGCACATTACCGTAGAAGGTATGGATCAAGCGACCGACATTGTATTAGAACTTGTTAAGATTTATGCAAAATAGGAACAGCGAAAACGCGCCATCATCGGCGCGTTTTTCTTAATATATATTCCTTAACGTATTTCCATTTCGTTCTGCCATTCCCTGATCTGTCCGAGAATAATATTCATCAGTTTCGTCCGCGCTTCCACACTGGCCCATGCCACATGCGGCGTGATCAGAAGCTTCCGGCTGTCCTTGATCTTGAGAAGCGGATTATTTTCACTCATCGGTTCTTTGCAGAGCACATCCAGTCCTGCCGCAGCAATCTCCTCATTTTCCAGAGCATCGCACAAATCCTGTTCCCTCACGATCGGCCCACGCCCCAGATTCAGAAAAATGCTGCTCTTTTTCATCTTCCGGAATGCCTCTGCATCCATAAGCCCCTCCGTATATTCATTTAAAGGCGCATGTACTGAAACAATATCCGATTCCCCAAGAAGCGTTTCAAAATCAACCTGATGATAGCCTTCCTGAGGAGCGGCACCGGAAGGTGAACAATAGATAACCCTCGCCCCGAAGGCCTCCGCGATCCCGGCCACTCTTCTTCCGATATTTCCCAGACCGATGATTCCCCACGTCTTTCCCGAAATCTCATGGAAATGCTCCGCAAAATGTGTAAAGATCGTGTCATTCACATAGCGTTCTTCCTTCACGTAATCGTCGTAATACCGCATCTTTTCCAGCAGATAAAGAAGCATCGCAAATGTATGCTGCGCCACCGTCTCCGTAGAATATCCGGCCACATTTCTCCAGGCTATTCCTCGCTTTTCCAGGTACTCCTTATCCAGATTATTGGTTCCTGTCGCTGTCACGCAGACCAGTTTCAATTTCTCAGCTTCACCGATGGTCTGCTCATTGATCTGCACTTTGTTCAGAATGATCACATCCGCATCCCGAACCCGGTCAGGCACCTCTTCCGATTTAGTAAAACCATATTTTACAACTTCACCCAATGCATCATAACTGGATAAATCAATGTCATCTCCTATTGTTTTTACGTCCAGAAATACGATTTTCATATTCAAGTTTCCTCCTGCAATCTTTCTTTATCCTGTTACTATACTTATTATAGTAACACATTTTCCTGTCGGAAGTGTTGACATTTTCACATTTTTGATTGTATAATTGAGTCAATAAGAGCATTTGCGGATTATATTTTCCCTCTGGGGTCATGATATAATTTGCAGATGTTTTTTTTGGTTATAATCTAAATATACCTCGGAATATTCCCTTCATTCCAGGTGTTTGCATAGGAGGAATTGTCATGAATAAAAAGAAAAACATGAATCTCGCCATTGATATTCTGGTGGATATCGTCGGAGGTATTTTGATCGCAATCGGGGTTTATAATTTCGCCGCTGCCGCCAAATTTCCCATGGTAGGTTTCAACGGGATCGCACTGATCTTCTATCATCTTTTCGGCTGGCCGATCGGTACAACTGCTTTGCTGCTCAACATCCCTGTTGCCTTATTTACCTTCCGTATCCTGGGACGAAGTTTTTTCCTTCGTTCGGTTCGTACTATTTTTATTACTTCATTTATTATCGATGCTATTGCGCCCCTGTTTCCGATCTACACCGGTGACCGGCTTCTGGCAGCCATCTGCTGTGGTGTCCTTTCCGGACTGGGCTACGCCATGATCTACATGCGGGACTCTTCCACCGGTGGCTCTGACTTCATTACGATGTCCATCCGGGTACTGAATCCTCACCTGACGATCGGCAACATTACATTCGCCATGGACGCATTCATCGTACTTCTGGGAACCGTTCTCGTATCCAGAGACATGGACAGCCTGATCTACGGTGTAATCGTGAGTTACCTGATGTCTATCGTTGTAGATAAGACCATGTATGGTATCGACCGTGGAAAAGTTACTCTGATCGTAACCGAACACGGCCCGGAAGTGTGCGCGAAAATCGATGAAATCCTTGGCCGCGGCTCCACGATCCTCAAGGGAATCGGAAGCTATTCCAAACATCAAAAAGATGTGGTCATGTGCGCATGCAATAATAAACAAATGTACGGGATTCGTAAGCTCGTAAAAGAAATTGATAAAAAGGCATTTCTGGTGATCATGGAATCAAATGAAGTGGTGGGGGAAGGATTTAAGGAAGAGTAGGTAAAATTGGAATGGGGTGGAAGATCTGGGGTCCGCGGCAAAGAGAGGGGGCAATCGCTGCGACGTTCCGGCGCCTGCGACTCCATGTGCCAATCTGTAAGGAAAACCGGCAGTCGGGGGACGCCCCTCCTGCCGGTTTTTCTAACATCTTGGCTCATGTATTCTCCGGTCGCTTCCACTTAACCTCCGCGATTGCCCCCTCTCTTTGCCGCTCCCTCAAACGTTCCACACATTCGCAATTTTATGCGGCTGCGCGCCGCAAGGGCGCTTAGCGCATGTTCTGGACGGGAATGAGTTCCTATAGTCTGAATGAATCATTCAACCTAGTACACCGAAAAATAATCTTGAACCCTCCCCCCACCTAAGATAAGAGTAGCGTTATGAGGGAGTAACGTACAAACGCTCAACCTACTTCCGTCTTGAGTGAGCGCCGTCGAAACGAGGTTCGGGGGTGGGATGCGGAGGTTAAGCGGAGGGGTCCGTCAGAATTCATGCCAAAAAAATAGAGTCTGAGGCAGGAGACCCATTGGTCGACTGTCTCAGACTCTTAGATTTTTGTGCATGAAGTCGAAGGCCCCGAAGCCTCGGAGCATCCCCCCCGAACCTCATTTCGACGGTGCGGACTTTCCCACTTCGTTTCGACGGCGCTCACTCCCCTACGACATTAAATCCTCTGTAATAGACTTCAGATTCAGGAAGTTTGTCAAATAATCGCTTGTTCCTGTCTTAGCATCGGTTCCGGACATGTTAAATCCTCCGAATGGATGCTGAAGTACGACTGCTGCCGTAGATTTTCTGTTGAAGTACAGGTTTCCTACCTGGAACTGTACTTTTGCTTTCATGATATTTTCGCGGGTTTCGCTGTATACGGAACCTGTCAGACCATATTCAGTCTGGTTTGCGATGTCGAGTGCTTCGTCGAAAGAATCCACTTTGATCACTGCAAGTACAGGTCCGAAGATTTCTTCGTTTGCAATCCTTGCATCTCTCTTAATGTCACGTACAACAGTCGGATCGATGTAGTATCCTTCTGCGTCACTGTATGTACCACCGAATACGATGTTTCCTTCTCCGCGTGCCACTTCAATGTAGCCTTTGATTCTGTCGAAGGAAGCCTGGTTGATAACCGGTCCCATCGGAGCATTGCTTCTTCCGGAAGCCTGAGCTTCTTTGAGTGCTTTTGCTTCTTCTACTACTGCATCAACGAGTTCATCGTATACATCGCTCATGACGATTGCTCTTGAGCATGCAGAACATTTCTGTCCCTGGAAAGAGAATGCTGCGTTTGCGATTCCCTTTGCGGCTTTCTTGATATTTGCTGTTGAATCAACGATGATTGCGTTCTTTCCGCCCATCTCGGCAACGACACGTTTGATCCATTTCTGTCCTTCGGAAATCTTTGCCGCATGTTCGTTGATACGGCATCCTACTGCTTTAGATCCGGTGAAATTGATAAATCTGGTCAGCGGATGTTCTACAATGTAATCTCCGATCTCAGATCCTGATCCGGGGATATAGTTCACAACGCCTGCCGGAATTCCTGCTTTTTCGCAAAGCTCGATAAACTTGTAAGCAACGATCGGTGTGTCGGAAGACGGCTTACATACGATCGTATTACCTGTCACAACTGCCGCCGCAACCATACCCCCGAGAAGTGATAACGGGAAGTTCCACGGCGGAACAGCCACACCGACACCGATCGGGATGTAGATACATTTTGTATATTCATCGGTCGGTACAAGTTCCAGACCTTTATCCAGTTCTGCCATATGCATTACATAAGAATTAATGAAATCAAGCTGTTCACAGAGCTCTCCGTCAGCTTCGCCCCAGTTCTTTCCACTTTCTTCCACATTCCATGCGTCAATGATGAAACGGTTCTCATCCAATAATACAGCAAGTCTTCTCAGGCAGCGGATTCTCTCTTCTACCGGAGTCACACTCCATGTCTTAAACGCTTCGTTCGCTGCAAGAATCGCTTTTTCTGCAAGCTCCTGGCTGCAGGAACATGCGTATCCAAGCACTTCTTTCGTTGCAGGAGATAAAGAAGTAATCTTCTTCTCTGTCTCAATTCTTTCTCCACCGATGATCAGCGGATATACACTGCCCTTTTCAGCATCAATCTGCTGAAATGCCTCTTCCATTTTCTTTTTATTTTCTTCAAGTGAGAAATCTAATTCTGCGGCATTCTTAAATCCTTTCAGCATTCTTTCATACCTCCTGATTGTATACTATTATACAAATCATTGTAGCAATAAATATTTCTCGCGTCAATCAAATATATTATGAAATTATTCTGAAATATGTTCAAAAATGAATTTTTTCAGAATGATGATTGCTTTTCAGAGGTCAAAAATCCTATAAGCATTACGAGCGCGCCGCCGACAATTGCGAGATCTGCAAGATTGAACGTGATATCCGTCAGTTTTTTATGTGGTGTCCTGATTGCCAGATAATCGACCACATACCGTCTTTTCACGCGGTCGTATGTGTTGCTTACTGCCCCTCCGAGCATCAGCGCAACACCCGCTTTTTCCATCCGGCATCCCGGTTTCTTGAGCAGAAATGCCTGCCAGAGCATCATGATTCCCAGAGCAAAAACAGATGCGAGCTGAACGAACAGCGGATAACGCTCCAGACGATTCATGATCATTCCTTTGTTATGAACCTTCCGGAGTATCCCTCTTTTCTGCAGAATATTCCGTTCTTCATTTGACTTTACATGTTTTTCTATATACTGTTTCACCCCCAGGTCCACCCCTGCAACAGTCACGATAATAAGAAAACACAAGACTGCCATGCTCTACTCTCCTTTGATACGTGAAATAGTTCGATTCAATTCCTGAATCTTTTCTTCCCGTTTTTCGATTTCTTCACAAAAAGAAAGATATTCTTCTCCAACTTCTTCTGCATTTTTAAAATGCTCATACACCTTTTTCCCGATATCCGCAAAATCCCGGCTGTTCTCACGTTTCAGCGAATAGATATCTCCTTTCAGCTTCTGGATCTCCAGAGTATCCTCCGCTTTCTTTCCAAATTCATCAACCGTGTCGGAAATACGCTTTCCTAAAGTACTAAAAAAATCATCCATCTTTTGTTCTCCTTTCCCGATTTTCAATTCATCTAAAATCTCCGTATCTGTTCAAAGGTATGATACAGATTCAATGTTCCGTATCCCCATTCTCTGTTCGGATACGTTCTTCCTTCCTCGCGGTCTGCTCCAAGGATCAAAAGGTTCCTGATCTGCATGGAATCCGGTATTTCTCCGATTCTCACAAGCCATTCCATCAGAAGTGCCTCCACACCGGCGGTGATGCCGACCGCCACGCTGGAACCGGACCGCAGTGAGATCTGTCCTCTCAGATTCACTCCCGGCACACGGATTCCCGGTGCCGCAAAATCAGGTTTTACCCGTTCAAGTCTAGTATATCCTCTTCCCGAACTGACCGCAACACCATTCTCATTTCCATTATAGTATGCCACAGTCGCCACAGAAACCGCATCTCCCGGTGATGTGATCGTATAATCCGGATTGGAGCGAAGAAAGAACACTTCGCCTTCCAGAAATTCCTCCACCGGAAGCCAGATGTGAAAACGTCCGTCACCTGCCTGAACTGCCTCGATTCGAATCCTCCAAATTCCGGTCAGAGGCTGTTCAAATTGCAGGAAAATCAATTCAGAATTCGTATTTTCTGCCAAAATACGGTAGCTTACATTCAGTCTCGTCTTCTCAAACACAAAATTGTAACTTCCAATCCCGCTTCTGACCGGTATCCGCCCACTCTGATCCCCGGTTGGAGAAAGAATCGTGACCGCCAGAATATTGGGAATCTCCGTCCATATCTCCATGACGAATCCGCGTACTCCCTCTCCCACACTGACTTCTACATCTTCTGCCCGTTCATCGCTCAGAGTCCCCAGAAAATGATGCCGTTTATCCGCCTCATTTCCACCTCCCGTCACGATAGCCGTCAAAGAAGCGCTTGAAAGCACTTCCAGATAAGATGCAAGTGGTGTGGCACCACTGTGTCCTCCCAGATTGGTTCCGAGCGGAATGCAAAGGATCAGTGGCTGCCGCCTGCCTGCGGCAAGCATTCTGAGATAATAGACCGCCGCCATAATATCGTTCTCCTGATAGCACGGCGCATCGGAATGAATAAAATAAAATTCCCGCAAATACTGCTTGGCCTCTTTTAATTTCACCACTGCAATATCCGCTTCCGGAGCCATCCCCATAAATACATTTTCTGCATCGGCACTGCCGCACGCCACACTGGCCACAAAGGTGCCGTGTCCATTTGTATCCATTGTCGGAACGATTTCCAGCGGATGTTCTGACCGAAGTGCTTCATCGATCATATCCCTCGTATATTCACTGCCGTATGGGAGATATTCCGGCAATTTTCCGCTTTGTATCGTCTGATCCCAGATTGCAATGATTCTCGTCGAACCGTCCAGATTACGGAACACCATATCCTCATAGCGGATTCCGGTATCAATAAATCCGATCAGAACCCCTTCACCATACAGTTCCAGCCCCGGAAGGCTCTGCACCCGTGACACGCCCACCTGTTCCAGCACTTCCATATCCAGAAGCGTATAGCACTTGGGGATAGAATAATAAGGGAAACGGTAAAGGGATCTTCCGTTTTCTCCTTCATTTTCCAGAAATGCAATCTGGAACGTATATTCAAGCGGAATCCGGCAGAGGTCCTCCTCAGAGAATTCTTCCCGGAATCCCTTACTCCCGCTGAGAATGAAATCTCTGTAATCCTCCGACAGCACCCGCCTTCTGCAGATTTCCCGATCCGGCATATAACAATACCTCATATACTTTTTTCAAAATATATGAGGTATGATTCTCAGATATGCCGCAGAATATTCTGCCGATTATTGCGTTACTCTACGCCTGTGACTCCAGAAGAGGCACCTCCTGACCACGCAGCCGGATGATCGGCCCGCCCGTTCCTTCTATGTATGCCTGTGTGATCGTCACCTGGCCGATGCTGTCATCCTTCGGAATCTCATACATGATGTCCAGCATAAATTCTTCAATGATCGCCCTCAGCGCCCTGGCTCCTGTATCCTTCTTCATTGCCTTTCTTGCAATAGCATGAAGCGAATCTTCATCAAAATCCAGCTTCACCTCATCCAGCGCGAGCAGCTTCTGATATTGTTTCAGAATGGCATTTTTCGGTTCTTTCAGAATTTTCACCAGCATTTCTTCATTAAGTCCCTGAAGCGTGAACACAATCGGAAGACGTCCCAGAAATTCCGGGATCATGCCGAAATTCCGCAGATCATCCGTCGTCACCTTTTCCAGAATAGTCTTATCCTGGTCATATTTGTCTTTCAAGTCCGCCCCGAATCCGATTGAAGAATTCTTCGTCAAGCGTTCTTTAATAATCTTCTCAAGATCCGGGAATGCCCCTCCGCAGATGAATAAAATATTCTTTGTATTCACCGTAGTCAGCGGTACCATGGCATTTTTACTGTTTGCCCCGACCGGGACTTCGACCTCACTGCCTTCCAGGAGTTTCAGCATTCCCTGCTGTACAGATTCTCCGCTGACATCCCTCTGGCTGGTATTCTTCTTTTTCGCGATTTTATCAATCTCATCAATGAAAATAATTCCCTGTTCCGCCTTATCCACATCATTGTCCGCTGCCGCGAGAAGCTTGGATACCACGCTCTCAATATCATCTCCGATATATCCCGCTTCAGTCAGCGAAGTCGCATCGGTGATCGCAAGCGGCACATCCAGCAGCTTTGCCAGTGTTTTGACCAGATAGGTTTTCCCGGAACCGGTCGGTCCGATCATCAGCATGTTGGATTTTTCAATCTCAATCTCGTCCATGGTATCCGTCGCAACCCGTTTGTAGTGATTGTAAACTGCAACCGAGATTGCTTTCTTTGCATGCTCTTGTCCGACCACATATTCATCCAGTTTTGCTTTGATCTTATGGGGAGCCGGAATATCCCGGATGTTCAGGATCGGTTCCCGCTTCTCCTCCGGCTTTTTCTTTTTCACTTTCTGCTGCTTCGGCATCTGATTTTCCAAATCGCCGAATCCCATCATCGGTCCTCCCGGCATATTCATAAACTGCGTATAATCGAAGCCACTGTTGTTCATCGCATCAAAGCTCTTCTGCATACAGTCTGCACAGACACAGATATTCGTCGGCAGATCGATCATTTTCCCGGCAACACTCTCAGGACGGCGGCAGATAAAACAATACCTTTCGTATCCGTCGTTCTTCTTTTTATTATCATTCGAACCAGAAGCCTGTTCCAGGTTGTTCTTATTCAAATCATCATGTTCTGACATTTTCTTGTCCTCCTTTGCTTCTGACGTCGTCTTACAGTCCTGCAAGCTTCATGAATTCTTCTTCCGAAATGATCGGAACTTTCAGCTCCCTCGCTTTTTTATTCTTGGAAGATGTCGAATTCACATCATTGTTGATCAGATAATTTGTCTTTCCTGTTACCGAACCGGTAACCTTCCCGCCCCTCTGTTCAATCAGTTCCTTCACTTCATTTCTATTTGCAAAGTGATTCACACTTCCGGTGATTACAAAATTCATTCCGGCAAACTGCTGTTCTTCATTTCTTGGTTCTTCCTGGATCTTCAACTCCTGCATAAGTTCCAGAAACGCCTGTTTCTTCTCTTCCGATGAAAAATACTCCGTAAACGCCTTCGCGATCACAGGCCCCACACCCGCAATCTCAGAAAGTTCCTCTTCTGTCGCATTCATCAGTTTTGTGACATCGTAGTCCGATTCCCGGCAGATCAGTTTCGCATTCGCAAGTCCTACTCCCGCGATCCCCAATGAGTAGATCACCTTAGGAAGCGTTGTTTCCCTTGCTTTTTCGATACTCTGTATCAGATTCGCGTAGGATTTTTCTCCCAATCCCTCCATCGACTGAATCTCTTCCTGATACCGGTCCAGATGGAAAATATCCGTATATTTATGAATGAACCCTCTGGCGATGAATTTCTCCAGTGTCGCCTCGGAAAGTCCTTCTACATTCAGTGCGTCCCTGCTTGTAAGAAGTGCAAACGCTTTGATCCGTTTTGCCTGACATTCCGGATTCGTGCAATAAAGTGACTTGGCATCATTCATCTGCCGTACCCTCGTCTCTCCTCCACAGACCGGACAAGTCCGTGGGATTTCGATCCTGCCGCTCCTCGTCAGGTTCCGTGCAATCTGCGGAATGATCATATTGGCCTTGTACACTTCGATCGTATCTCCGATTCCCAGCTCCAGTTCCTCCATAATGCTCAAATTATGGACACTGGCCCGGCTTACCGTGGTTCCTTCCAGTTCCACCGGTTCAAAGATCGCAACCGGGTTGATCAGCCCTGTTCTCGACGGGCTCCACTCGATTTCAAGCAGATGGGTCTCTTTGATCTCATCCGCCCATTTGAATGCAAAGGAATCCCTCGGGAACTTCGCTGTTCTTCCCAGAGACTGTCCATATGCAATGTCATCATATACCAGAACCAGACCATCCGATGGAAAATCATTTTCTTTGATTTTCTCTGCAAAATAAGCCACTCTTTCTTCCAGTTCGTCCGCAGTCACCGGATAGTGTTCTACCACTTCAAATCCCTGATCCGCCAGCCAGTCAAGCTGGTATGCTCTGGAATTATGGAAATCCACTCCCTCGGCTTTCACCAGCGTAAATGCGTAAAACTTCACATTTCTCTTAGCTGTAATCTCATTATTAAGCTGTCTCACTGAACCACTGCAGAGATTCCTCGGATTCTTATATTTCGCATCCACATCTTCAATTGTCTCATTGATCCTTTCAAAATCCCGGTAGCCGATTACAGCCTCCCCTCTCAGGATCAATTCCCCCTTATAGGAAATATGAAGCGGGATATTTTTAAAGACACGGGCATTGTTGGTAATAACCTCTCCGATCTCTCCATTTCCCCGGGTAACTGCTTTATAAAGTGTTCCGCCGCGATAGGTCAGAACAATCGTCAACCCGTCCATCTTCCAGGAGATCACCGCTTTCTGGTTTCCCACAAATTCCTTCAGTCTGGAGACCTCTTTTGTCTTGTCCAGTGAAAGCATCGGTGACTCGTGGCGTTCTTTCGGGAGCTCACTGAGCACCTCATATCCCACATGGATCGTCGGACTGGAAGCAAGCACGATGCCCAGTTCTTCTTCCAGGCCTTTCAGCTCATCATACAGTGCATCATATTCAAAATTGCTCATGATTTCGCGGGATTCCTGATAATACGCTTTCCCTGCCCGATTCAGCAGTTCTACCAATTCCTGCATTCTTTTCTTTTTATCCATCTATTCTATCCTCCTGGTGCACCGTCACATTGGATGAGTTTCTGATCTGTTCATAGAGTTCATTCAGCTCCTGATCCGTCACCTTACGATACTGACCGGGTTTTAAGTCTCCCAGCTCAATATTCATGACACGGGTTCGGATCAGTTCTTTCACTTCGTATCCCAGCGCTTCGCACATCCTCCGGATCTGCCGGTTCAGGCCCTGGGTCAGGATAATCCGGAATTTATACTTTCCAATCTTGTCCACCACGCAAGGTCTTGTCACCGTATCCAGGATCGGGACTCCAGAGGCCATCTTTCTCAAAAACTCCTCCGTCACCGGCTTATTCACCGTAACCTTATATTCCTTTTCATGATGATTTCCCGCACGCATCATCTTATTGATGATATCGCCGTTATTGGTCATCAGGAGCAGACCCTCCGAATCCTTATCCAATCTTCCGACGTAGGTGATTCGGATGGGATAGTTCAAAAAACGGACGATACTGTCTCTCTCTCTTCGCTCCTCCGTGCATACGATACCTCGCGGCTTATTGACGGCCAGAACGACCATTTCTTCCTGACGGGAGATGACCTTCTTCCCGATTCTCACTTCCTGTCCCTTCATCACCTTCGTACCCGGAACCGCTCTTTTCCCGTCTACGGTCACACGCCCCTGTTCTATCAGCTTGTCCGCTTCTCTTCTGGAACATACGCCGGATTCACTCAAGTATTTATTCAGGCGCACAGCACCTGCATTTTCCCTGTTCTTAAATTGCTGTTCAATCTTATTTGTCACTTTTAACCCCATTTTCTGACCCAGGAGGTCATACAAATACTTACGGATCGGTGTACCTTTCGTGCTCCCGAAACCTTAGCATTCTCATTGTACTGTCTTTATTAAGAAAAGTCAATTGATGCATTTCCCATTCCGGTATGCTATACTTAGCTATACATAATGATATCATTACACATTTCAGGAGGTATTTCATGCTGATCTTTTCACTTGACACTAAAAAATGCATGAATGGACTGCTTCTGCATTCCGGTTTCGATTCGTTTCTCTTCATTGAGGGTGAGATCGTCACATTCTGTACATTTCAGTTTGACGGACATCTGAAAAAAGATTTTTTCCATCAGGACATAACCGACGAACCTGTTCAGATCGAACGGAATTTTGCGCTCTGGAAAGAAGTAAGGGAATTTTGTTTTTCCTTGATCAAAGGGAAGCGAACTCCGCTTGGCTTCAAGCTTGTATTATCGCTTTCTTCACCGAATATCGCCCATCTTCTTGAGCGGGAAGAGCTTCCTTTTTCCCCGGCTGATGTACAGGGACTGTATCTCAATTTCAAATTCAACGGCACATCCCTTACCTGTACGACAGGCACCTCTATGAAGCTGTTCACGATGGACAAATCGCTGGAGCAGGCCTGGGACAAAATGGTCCAGCGTATCTTTACAAAACAGGATATCCCCTTTGAAATCTTGTCTTAACACATAAGAAAGGGGTCCCTAAATGACATCGCACATCAGGAGACCCCCGTTTTTATGATCTGCAGTATTCTATTTTGTAAGCATTAACATTATCTCATTGCTTCGTTTTACAAATTCCGTCATTTCCTCCGGATTCAGTGGTTTATGCGCAATCATCGCCAGATCGTAAAGCTGTTTGCAGAACAGTTCTGTATTTTCACCGTCTTTATGATCCACCACATACTGAACCAGCGGATGATTTGCATTCAGGATCAATGTAGAATCATCTCCGAACATGGACGGATCCATTCCTGCCATGCCATACATCTTCATCATTTCCTGCATACGGCGTGACTGCTCAGAAAGGGTGATCATGGAAGCGACATTTTCATCTTTCATCTTTTCCACTTTCACATTCAGTTTATCTTTTCCAAGCGCTTTCCGGAAGATTTCCATCAGGCTGTCCGTTTTTTCCTTAAATGCATCCTTTTCGTCTTCTGCCACTTCTTCTTTGAAATGATCGGTCAGTTCTGCATCGATTCTCTGGAACCGCACATGCTCATTTCTCTGCTCCAGCTGTGTGATGAACGGAGAATCAATGTTGTGGGACAGAATCACTGCATCCAGTCCTTCTTTCTTGAACATGTTGATATACTGGCTCTGCTGCTGTTCATCCGTTACATAGTAGATGGTTGTCTTCATATCCTCTGTAACGGTGTTTGCATCCTCGTTCTCATCTTCTTTATTCTCATTCGGCTCTACAATCGTGCCGCCGTTCTTCTCAATACATTCTTTGAGTGTCAGATAGTTGTGATCCAGATTCTTGAAGAGGATGTAATCTTTCATCTTATCACAGAATTTCTCATCCTTCAGGCAGCCGAATTTGATGAACGGACTGATATCATCCCAGTATTTTTCATAAGTTTCCTTATCAGTCTTGCACATTCCGGACAATTTGTCTGCCACTTTCTTGGAAATGTATTCTGCGATCTTCTGTACAAATCCATCATTCTGCAGTGCACTTCTTGATACGTTCAGCGGAAGATCCGGGCAATCGATCACGCCCTTTAATACCATCAGGAATTCCGGAATCACTTCCTTGATATTGTCTGCGATAAATACCTGGTTGTTATACAGTTTGATGGTTCCTTCGATGGAATCATATTCTGTATTGATCTTCGGGAAGTACAGAATACCTTTCAGATTAAACGGATAGTCCATGTTCAGATGGATCCAGAACAGAGGCTCCTTGTAATCCATAAATACTTTGCGGTAGAATTCGATATAATCATCTTTCGTGCATTCATTCGGATGTTTGGTCCAGAGCGGCTGTGTATCATTTATCGGAACCGGACGCTTCACAATCTTAACTTTATCCTTTGCCGGTGAAACTTCTACCATTTCTTTTTCGCCGTTCTCATTTTCTTTTTCTTCCATCTTTGCATCTTCATGGATATGTTCAACGACCTCATCAGTATCCAGAAGTTCTTCTTCCGGAATCGTCTCATATTCTGTCTCTGCATTTTCTTTTGAAAGATAGATCTCTACCGGCATGAAGGAGCAATATTTCTCCAGCACTTCACGCATACGGTATTCATTGGCAAACTGAAGGCTGTCTTCATTAAGCAATAAGGTAATCTCCGTTCCAACTCCCTCTTTATTGCCGTCTTCCATCTCATACTCTGTTCCGCCATCACTTACCCAGTGTACCGGTACTGCGCCTTCTTTATAAGAAAGTGTATCGATTTGTACTTCGTCCGCAACCATGAATGCGGAATAGAATCCAAGGCCAAAGTGACCGATCATGTCATCCTCTGTCGTCTTGTCCTTATACTTTTCAAGGAACTGCGTTGCGCCGGAGAAAGCGATCTGTGTGATATACTCTTCCACCTCATCCGCGGTCATACCAAGTCCGTTATCGATGAATTTCAATGTTTTCTCTTCCGGATTTACGATAACCTGGATCTTTGCTTTATAATCTTCCGGCATTTCATATTCGCCCATCATATCCAGTTTTTTCAGTTTAGTAATCGCATCACATCCGTTGGAAACAAGTTCACGTGCGAAAATATCATGATCGGAATACACCCATTTCTTAATGATCGGGAAAATATTTTCGCTGCTAATTGAAAGACTGCCTTTTTTTGCTGCCATTTGTACCACTCCTTATGTTAAATATTTTTTTCTTTTTCACATCTATCAGATATCTTAATACCCTAAAATCCAAATGTCAATAGAAAATTAGCACTCGTTTTGAATGAGTGCTAATAATTTTGTGAAAAATATAAACTTTTTCTAAACTTTCTATTCTACGCTCTTCAAAGATTCCACCATATCAATCTTTTTCAGTTTGTAGAACATGATCCAGTTCACGAACATAGAGAATGCCACGGTAAACAGGAAGCTGTACAGATAGCTGATTGGGTGAATTTCTCTTCCGAACATCGCTTCATTGACTTCAACGGTTACGATCACAAATCTGTGCATGAGATTTCCAAGTCCCATTCCCACCAATGCTCCCAAGAAGGTCAACATCACATTCTCTCTGTATACATAAGATGCGACTTCGATATCATAAAATCCCAAAACTTTCAGTGTAGCCAGTTCACGCCTTCGCTCTGTGATATTGATATTATTCAGATTATACAGCACCACAAACGCAAGCATTCCCGCAGAAACGATCAACACGATGATGACCAGATTCAGACTTCGAAGCATATCATCCAGCCTGCTTTCGATGCTCTTGCTGTAACTCACATTTAACACATCATCAAATTCAAGCAGCGTCCTGCCCGTTTCCTCGATCGAGTCTTCCTGTCCGTCCTTCATACGAAGAAGGATGCTATTATATTTCGGCGGTGCCCCATAAAGCTCTTCATAGGTATCATTGCTCAAATAGAGATAATGTCCCATATAGTTCTCACATATAGCGCCGATCACAACTTCACGTTCTCCTTTGTCGTCATCTTTGATCGTGATGGTATCTCCCACATTCACCGCAAGGATCTGAGACATCTTTTCGGTAAGAATCACTTTATCTTCGGCAAGTGTATATGTTTCATCACTGGTTCTGCTGTGGAAGCTGAGAAAGCTTTTCAGTTCTTCTTCACTTTCCGGTACCACAAGATACACGCTTGATTCATCGCTTTCCGATTTCACTTTCAGTTTCTGCATCCTCACCTGTGTAAAATCATCCA
The DNA here is from genome assembly GCF_052065755.1 of Bariatricus sp. HCP28S3_D3. NCBI lineage: Bacteria > Bacillati > Bacillota > Clostridia > Lachnospirales > Lachnospiraceae > Bariatricus > Bariatricus sp. HCP28S3_D3. The sequence goes on from NZ_JBQHTK010000001.1 coordinate 46,962, forward strand.
GCGCCGAATCTGCTTCCAATTCGTCAAGGATCTGATTCTTTTCTTCTTTATCGATCGTATCATTCATATATGCAGTCGCATCATAAAACTGTATCTTTTCATATTGAAGGTCTACGATCTCGTAAATGCAATCCTTAAGGCCAAAGCCGACCAGAAGAAGTGCCATACATCCTCCGATACCGAAAATGGTCATAAAGAACCGTTTCTTATAGCGGATCAGATTTCTGATCGATGATTTCCATGTAAAACTAAGTTTTCTCCAGAACCATCCGATTCTTTCCAGAAGGATCCGTTTGCCCTGTTTCGGTGCCGGCGGTCTCATGAGCGCAGCCGGATGAGATGCGAGTTCCTTATAGCAGGAACCGATCGTCGCCGCAAGCGTACAGATCACAGCAATTCCTGTCGCCTGAACCGCGTAGATCAAATGATACGGGAGCAGAATATCCGGCAAATGTTTATACAGGATCTTATATGCATAAATGATAACCAGTGGGAACACCTTCTCACCGATCAGGACGCCCACGATACTTCCGCCAAGTGTCGCGGAAAGTGCATAGAAAATATACTTTTTAGCTATGGCCAATTTCCCGTATCCGAGTGCTTTCATCGTGCCGATCTGGATACGCTGTTCCTCCACCATCCTGGTCATCGTTGTCAAGCTAATCAACGCAGCGACCAGGAAGAACAAGAATGGGAAAACCTCTCCGATCGAGCGCATACGATCCGCATTTTCTCCATAGCCGTCATATTCAGCCATTGCTTCACTCCGGTTCTGAATGTACCATTTCGGCTCTTCCACCTTCGCAATCTCAGCTTTTGCATCCGCAATCTGCTGCTTCGCCTCAATCATTTTTTCTTCGCCTTCACGGATCTGCTTTTCACCGTCTTCAATCTGCTGCACGGCATCCGCTGCCGCTTTGGCGTACTCGGATTTTCCTTCGGACAGTTCTTTCTCAGCCGAAACAATTTCTTTTTTTCCCTGATTAAGGCTTTCCTCTTTTTCACGGATCAGTGTCCATGCGGCATCCAGCTGTCTCTGCCCGTCTTCGATCTGCTGCTTTGCATCTAACAGTTCTTTTCTTCCATCCTCGAGCTGCTTTTTCCCCGATTCCAGAGCCTGCCCAGCTTCAATAAGCTGCTGCTCCTGCTTCAGAAGTTCTTCTTCTTTTTCCAGGAGTTCCTTCTCGGTCGCATCCAGCTCACTTCGTTTCTGGATCAGTTCCTCTCTCTGCTGCTGCAGCTCCTCTATTTTTGCAGGAATCTGCTCCTCATTTTCTACTCCGGCCACCTGCAGCTGAACAAGAATTTCATTCTTCTGTTCTTCCAGTGCCTCTTTCTTCTCCAGCATTCCCTCGTAAATCTCTACGAGTTTGTTCTGCAGTTCTGAACGTTCCTCCTCAGGAACCGCAGAAATCTTTTCATAAAGGCTTTGCCCAATCTGTACCAGCTTATCCAATGTTTCAAGTGCCGAGTCGATCTGCTCCAGACCATCTGCTGCCTGCTGAAGCTGTTCGATACCGGTATCAATCTGCAGGATTCCTTCTTCGATCTGCTCACGTCCGGCTTCAATCTGCTCTTTTCCATTGGCGATCTCTTCCTTCCCGGAAGTGATCAGCGGCATATACTGATCATAGTTTTTCTGATACTCCGCTTCCGCTTCGTCTAATTCCTTCTCCTTTTCGGAAAATTCTGCATATCCGCTCTCATATTCCTTCTTTGCCTCATCTAAGGTACTCTGCTGACGATTCAGTTCGGATTTCGCATCTTCGATTTGTTTCTTACCGTCTTCGATCTGCTTTCGTGACTGCGTAAGAAGCGCCTCGCCGTCCTCCAGCTCCTTTTTTGCATCAGCCAGCTTCTTCGCGGCTGTACTGCGAGCATCCTCCAGTTCCTGCTTTGCCGCATCCAGTTCTTCCGATTTGTCATCCAACTCTTTCTCGGCATCTGCAATCTCTGAATTTGCTTCTTCCAGGACTTCCTCACGCCGTGCCTTACAGCGCTCTTCTTCAATTTCTTCGATTGCAGCTTTTGCGGCATCCGTGAGATCTTCATATTCCTTCGTAAACGCCACTGCATCCTCCGCATCGCTCACCCGCACATAAGCTTCTGTATATACATCCAGATTGAACGACGACTTGTCAACTACTACAAACCCGCTGACCTCACCGTTTCCGATTAGACTGTTTCCCCTGCCGAATGATATGTAAAGCGGACTGTTCCCAATCCCTACAATCGTAAATGTATCACACGTCAGGGATTCCGAAAGTTCCGAATCATCTCCGGAGCGAAATGTAATTCGATCGCCTACCTGATAATCTCCATACGCGACAAAATCCTCATCCAGAAGACATTCCCCTTCCTTTTCAGGCATTCTTCCTTCCACAACCTGAACAGTGTTGAAATTCTCCTGTGCCGCCATAACATGTACGACCTTCTCATTCTCTCCTGTCGGGCACAGGACATCCTTACTGTAGCTTCCTTCCGCCTCCGCAATTCCTTTTACTTCTGAAATCGCCTGAATATCCTCGTCCGTCAATCCCATCGTACCTATAACCTTGATGTCCATCAGTTCTTCTCTATCAAAATAGGCATCTCCGGAAATCAGCATACTGGGCTGCGATGAACGTATACCGGAATAAAATGCAACTCCAAGTGCAACAATGAAAAATATTGAAATAAAACGCCCCCTCGATTTCCTGATTTCCATGAAAAAATCTTTGCGTAATATATTCTTTTTCATTCTACTCTACCATTCTATCGTTTCTACCGATACCGGGTTTGGATTCTCGGTCATCGAATCTACCTTTCCGTTTTTCATTTTAATAACCCGATCTGCCATCGGTGTGATCGCCGAATTGTGCGTGATCAGGATCACCGTCATTCCCCGTTCGCGGCAGGTGTCCTGCAGAAGCTTCAGAATTGCTTTTCCTGTATTATAATCCAAAGCCCCTGTCGGCTCATCACAAAGCAGAAGTTTCGGATTCTTCGCAAGTGCTCTCGCGATCGAAACTCTCTGTTGTTCTCCTCCGGATAACTGAGCCGGGAAATTGTTTAAGCGGTCTCCCAATCCCACATCCTGAAGCACCGTTGCCGCATCAAGAGGATTCTTACAGATCTGTAAAGCCAGCTCTACATTCTCAAGTGCAGTCAGGTTTGGAATCAGATTATAAAACTGAAAAACAAAACCGATATCAGCCCGTCGGTACGCTGTGAGCTGACGCGCATTATAAGATGCCACATCCGCGCCGTCAATCCACACTTCACCGCTTGTCGCCGTATCCATTCCGCCAAGGATATTAAGAACCGTCGTCTTACCGGCCCCGCTTGGTCCTACAACAACTGCAAATTCTCCTTTATTGATCGTAAAATCAATCCCGTCCGCAGCAGCAATTTCAATTTCCCCCATCTTATAAATCTTCCGCACTTCCTTCAGTTCAACAAATGCACTCATAAAAATCTCCTCTTGCTTCATCCGCTTATAATGTAGCTTTAAATATCTTTAATGATACCACATGTATATCAAAAATCAAAGAGACGTTTTATAAAGATAGAATTGTTCACCAATACCTTCTTCAGCATTTTTTCCTTCATTTTTTTCTCGCCTTCTTTTTCTTTTGTGGATTTTGCCTTTTTGGCGTGATTTTGCACAATTTTATTCTCTCTTTTTTAGTGCATTTGTCTTTTTTGCGAATTTACTTCTCTAATACCTCATGGTATTATAATAGCAACTTGAAGATAACTTACTAGTTTAGAAAGTTCCTTGAGCGGGGCGGCATCCTAAGTCAGTCACAATTGCCCCACCCATAAAAGGGACGCAGATAATTTAATATGACGTTTTCAGTATTTTGATACTTTTTATTTTCATTTCTCCTTTAATGAAATTATTAAGAAAAAACAGTTTGCAGTATTTCCCCCGATTATGTACTGCAGGCTGTTTTTTCGTTATTACAACTAATTTTTGACTTTCTTAACCATTTATGAATGACGGACAACATCTAAGGTGTAAAGCCTTTATTGAATAATCAAAAGCTTTACACCTTTTCTCTACTTCCGTCCCACAAGTTGTGTAAATCCGTTCCGTTTCCGGAAGTTCCTTAACAATTTATAATTCACTTTTTTCCCTCCGAATTCCTGCCGGTACATTCACTCTTCTCTTTCTGGCAAAGCCCACAGCAGCGAACGCGCTTATCCATGACATTCCTGCAATAAGCATCCACCAAAACCGCTGTTTTTCATCTCCCGTTTTTACATTTGAAGGTTTTCCGGGTGTTTTTCCCTGATAACTGTTTCTGAAAATAACCCCGTCTGTTTTTTCTCCTTTCTCATTCTCGACAATGATCTGACAGACCATCTTCTCGTCAGTGGTGTTCTTCACATACACACTGACATGATAGATCTGTTCATCATATGAATAGTTCTGTTCTTTCGTTGCAATAATCTGACGGATTTCATATTCATATACTCCGCCATGCTGATATCGGATCGGTCCGAGCTGAACCTGCTGATTGTCTTTCAGCCTGAACTCCAGCCTTCCGTTTTCACTTCCTTCCGGCATTGGGTCTAACGGCTCCACTGCTTGCATTTGATAAGAAAAGCTGCGATTCAAATCTGCGGGAACTATCTGTTCCGTCGTAAATACCTGTTCCACCGGAACCGTCACCTCAGCGGACTGCTCGGCAGCCCTTACTGTTATGTTCTGAAATACCAGAACACAGCACAATGTCACCCAAAATTTTATTCTCCGCTTTCTATTTCTTTTTTCCATCTTCTTTCTCTCCTTTGCCAGCATTCATTTCGTTGTCAATCTTTGCCACCAGGATGAATCTTCCGTTTGTCCCTTCCGGCGTGCATGTCGAAAGTAAAAGGATCTGATCATTTTCCGAAAGCTCCATATCGTTTGAATGCATAGCATGCAACTTAATATATGTAAGAAATTCCTGCTTTTTTTCTTCTTGTCCAATCGTAGGATTGTATATCACATTATTATATGCATCGTCCTTTAAGATTGCAGCAAATTCAAGCTCTTTCTCCCTTCCGTTTACGTACAGACTTCCATATCGATGCTCTTTAAAAAAAGTTTCCTCCGTAAAATTCTCCAGTTCTCCGAACATCGCCTTTTTTTCCATATGATGTCCGTAAATGATATTGCAGAAATCCGAAAAATCCGATGTGTTTCGATAATCCAGAAACAAGCTGCCGGCAAGTGAGAATTCTCCTTTGGCATTCACATTGACATATTTCTGGTTGTCATCTGTCTGCGCCACCGGATAGTCAATGTTTGTTCCATAAATCGTGAGCCACGCAATGACCTCCGGGTTCAGTTTCTGCAGTTCTGCAAAAGACTCTGAATTGTCCCCTTCCGGTTTGTATGTTTCATATTGTTTCTTATCGGCCTCTGAATAAATCTGATTCGAATCCCAGATAGCATAACATCCATATGCTGCCAGCATGAGGAAGAGGACGAACACGGTCAGATTCACCATGCCGTCCATCCACCGGACAATTCGTTTCCCGATATCATATAGAAGACTTTTTTCTTTCACCGCGTTCGTCCCACTTCTGTTACACTTCCCCATGTTCTGAAACGATCACTCCTGTTTAACGGCAGCTCCTGCGACTCTTCATAACTGCCAGCACTCCCAACACAGCTGCAAATGCTGCGATCATAACTGCAAACGGAAGTGAATTTACCACAATTCCTGTAATTGCAACATCTTTATATGTGTTGGTAAATGATGCAGTATTGGTATTCTCACCTACCAGATTGGATGTCTGATTACCAGCAACGGATGTCAGGGAATCCGTTTCCTTGGCCGTTTTGCCATCAACCGTTTTTACTCCGTTTTCTACTACGGTCACACTCGGTGTATAGCCGTCTTCCGCTCCAACCTCTGTTACCACATATCTGGTTCCGGCCGGCAGATTTTCAAACACCAGGCTCTCACCGTCATGAAGCTCAAACTCTTTTTCCTCATCAACAACACAAACCACTTCTTCATTACCGATTTTTCCGGTGTACGAAGTCTCTTCTCCAGCTGTGGCAGATTTAATGAATTTTATTTTAAATGTAAAGTCTTTTGTCTTATCCGCATATGCGCCGACCGTTTCCTTGCTGATCGTAAGCTTCTGATTATTTTTGATAAATGTATTGATGAACTCAATACAATCTATTTTCTTACCGTTCTTTTCTGCAGTGATTTTGTCAACAGTAAGTCCGTCATCATCATTGATTACGTATACATGTAATTCATAGGAAGCATCTGAGTAGATCATATCTTCATTTTCTGCTTCTTTATAAGTATCTGCTTTTTCTGTCACAGTATACACATACTCTCCTGCATGCGGAAATGTTCCAAATACAATATTACTATCCTTTGCGATACTGTATTTTCCGCCTGCCACATCACCCGTCTCATCATCTGATGAATATGTAATATCCTCTATTGTTGCATCCGGTGCATCTTCGGTCACTTTTGTAATTTCAAATTGAAATCTTGCATTCGGCACACTGACACCTTCTGCAAATTCCAACACTTTTGTGATTTCTGCCTCCACTTCCGGCACCGTATCCTGTGATTTTCCTTCATCAGCCATTACGGTTCCTCCGCAGGCCATCGTTACTGTCATCACACCTGTAAGAAGCAATGCTCTTAATCGTTTCATTTTGATCATGTCTTTTTCCTCCTCTTTTTTATTTGTAACTGTTCAGAGGCAAGCAGATTTGTCAAAAAAGGGCGTTGAATGCTTGCATTCGTGTACACTTTTTTGCACAAATCTATTTGGCGGATACACCACACTGAGGAAACACGAAGTGTTTTCGAGGTTGGCTCTGAACAGTTACTTTAATTTTTATATAACCACAGCCATGAAGGGGCTGCGTTTATATCCCTCTCTGCCGAATGACCGTCATGACTTTTCCATAGGTCCGCTCAATGGATACCGGTCCATAGATTCGGCTGTCCGTCGCATTTTCCCGGTGATCGGCAAGTACAAACACCTCACCTTCCTGCACTGTTAACGGGAATGCGAACCCTTCTGCATATGGAAGGGTCTCTGTGTAAATGTCACTTTCCACCTGCAGATATCCGTTGATTGCCATTCCATCTTCCGTAAAATCCACTGTATCTCCTTCAACTGCGATTACTCGGCGTATTTCTTTTTTATCATCGTTCTCCAGAACAATGACATCTCCCGCCTGATAGTCTTTCTGAATCCGCCATGTTATGACAAGGTCTCCGTCCTTAACTGCCGGCTTCATGGAGTTATCACCCGAACGAAAGATTCCGAAAAAGCAGGTAACCATCACCACCACTACCAGGGCCAACAGCCCTATTTTCACAAACAGATACCGTACATCCTCCCAAAGCGAAGGTTTCCTGCTCTCCGACTCCATCAGCTTCTTCTCCTTCTGCGAAGGGTCAACGCACAGATTCCTTCAACAAACGCAAGTCCTGCTATTCCGGAGACCAAAATCGAACCACCCTGAGTTTCCACGATACCGGTCACCGGGACCGCATCTTTTTGATTGACCACTTCTACAAGTGCGTCTTTATCCAGAGTGCCCGATGCCTCTTCTGTCCAGTCGCCATTATAAGAAACACTATATCCTGCTGCTCCCTCATCTGATTCTTCTACCGTAAATGTTCCTCCCAGAGGAAGCTGCTTCAAGGTGATCTGCTGACCGTGTTTTAATTCGATTGCCGCTGTTCCGTTTGTAAAAGTGAGCAAGCCATCCTGTACTGCCGTATTGGCATCCTTGACATCCGTTTTCTGTCCTCCGATATAAGAGAACGTTCCATTTACCTCTTTTCCGTTTTTATCTTTGATCTGTATGACCATGGTAAACGCTTTCGTCTTATCTCCCATTTTCCCGGTTACTTCTTTATTTATAACAAGATCCGGAAGTCTGGTATTTGTGACAATGAACCCATTCTTTTCATCTCCTTCGACCCTGCTCTCAAATCCGGTCACATCGGTTTCTTTGACCGTGTATGTATGGCCCTTTGCCACATTACAGAAGGATCCTTTCCATTCTTCCTGCCCGGTTAATGTTACCGTCCGATACGCATCTGTTCCGTCATCCTGATAGAGATTCACGGTCACTTCCTGAGGCAGTACATCTTCTTCGGAAACATTTTCCCATTTCTTTTCAACCGGAATGGTAAGCGCACTTACCTGAATGACCGGCTTTTCCACATACGAGGCACAGGAAACAGCTGCATCATCACTCTTTCCAAATGTATAAATCAGAGTCGGCCCGTTTTCTCCTTCCGCATTCGAATAGAATCCATCTTTTCCGGAGCTTGTATCATTTCCCGGTGCGTCACTTCTCGCGCTTCCGACCGCATTATATCCCATGTCTGCATAGGTATCATATGCAAGCTGTGTCGGCTTCACATCGAAACTGACCGAATAGGTATAATCCTGGTCGAGTACATATCCTTCCCGGAAAACGGCTGTTACTTTTTTCGTTTCCGACTGGTAAGAAACATGGATCAGATCACTCACAGAAATATATTCTCCTCCGAACTCCACTTCCGTTACTTCACTGCCATTTTTATCTGTCACTTTGATTACCGGCTGAAATGGATCCTCCGCTTCTACATACACACTCAGCGTATCTTCAATCGTAACATTACGGCAGGTATATTCCGTAATATCTGAAATGATTGATTGAAACGCGCTCACCAGGCCATCGGCATTTGCCGCAGAATAATACGCTTTCTTTTCTGCTCCCGGTTTATCTTTCAGTGTATTCAGGAAACTGGACGAACTGTCTGTTGAGATACCGATCGAGTAAAATCCGGACAGTCCGGACAATTGGGCTGCCTGTTGATAAGCCGCTTCCGCATTCTCCCCATTTGAGTCAGCATTCCCTTCTCCTACCGTTAAGCCGCTTTCATTGTAACGGAATGTGGGCAGGCCATCGGATAGGAAAATCACGATTTTCTGCGCATCCTCTCTTGCATATTCCAATACTTCCTCTCCGGTGAGAAGTCCTGCCTGACAGTTCGTTCCTCCATCTGCTTCGATCGCGTTGACATTTACATTTACCACATTTTGATCCGTTGTCCAATCATTCGGTATAATGGATACTGCATCATTATATGCAGCATCTTTTTCATATTTGCTGCCCTTCTTTCCACTATAGGCAACAACCGCCATCCGTGCATCGATCTCATCATTCCCAAGAATTGCCTGAGACAGACCCTTCGTACCTGTCACAACCTCCTGCAATTTTTCCATCCTTGTAGGTGCGCTGTTTCCACTTCCGTATTTTTCATCCATACTTCCGGATCGATCCACAATCAGAAGTACATCCAGTTTCGGTGTCACTTTCTCAGAATCATACATTCCCTTTACATTAAGTGTCAGAGTGTAGCTGTCATCACCGTTATATCGGATAAACTTATGATGTTCCGGGGATGAATCCTGCGTTTCTCCAGATAATTGTTGTCCTGATGTCACCTCTTTTTCTTTCGCAGCTTCCTGTCCGTCAGCATGTACCGATGCCGACGGGATCCCACTTCCCATAAGAAACGCCAACAGCACGGCTGCTGCTCTCGCCAGTACGGAATGTGTACGGGTTCTTCCATTACCCATTTTCTGATCCTCCTTTTGCCACTTACATTGAAACCTTTTGTTTCTCCACCGCAGAAGATTTTCCTGCAGTGATTATCCATATCTGAAATATATTCTTTCAATACAAAAAATATGACAACAAATTTTTATTTATCGGCATACGAAAAGAAATAAAAAACAGGAAAGTAACTCCAAAAAGTAACTTTCCTGCTCTTTCTTGTTCTAAAATATGAATTTATGTCCCTTATTTCAGCATATCCCGAAGCATCTGATTCACCATTCCCGGATTCGCTTTTCCCTTCATGGCTTTCATGATCTGACCGACAAGTGCCCCCAGTGCCTTTTCTTTTCCACCCTTGTAATCCTCTACTGCTTTTGGGTTCGCTGCAATTACCTGCGCTGCAATTTCCCGAAGTGCACCTTCATCGTTCACCGTTTTTAATCCGTTCTCTTCTACATATTTTTCCGGATCGACATCTTCGGCAAATACTTTTTCAAATACTTCTTTTGCCACAGAACTATTAATCGTTCCGGCATCTGCAAGGTTGATGAGTTTCGCCAGATTCTCCGGTGAAAAACGGATATCTGCCGGTTCCTGTCCGTTTTCATTCAGAAGACGCATGGTCTCAACCATAAGCCAGTTGGATACTTTCTTCGGTTTTCCGCAGATCGCGGTTGTTGCCTCGAAGATATCCGCCATTTTTTTACTTCCGGTAATGATCTCGGCATCATACTGCGGAATATCATATTCTCTCTTATAACGCTCCAGTTTTTCTGTACGCAGTTCCGGCTGACGAGCTTTCACATTTTCGATCCACTCATCACTGATCACGATCGGCACCAGATCCGGTTCCGGGAAATAGCGGTAATCCTGCGCATCTTCTTTGGATCGCATTGCATAAGAATATTCTTTATTGTCATCCCATCTTCTGGTTTCCTGAATCACTTTCTTGCCTTCTTCCAGAAGTTCGATCTGTCTTGCACGCTCGCCTTCAATCGCACGACTGATTGCTTTGAAGGAATTCAGGTTCTTCATCTCGGTTCGGGTTCCGAATTCTTTTGATCCGACTTCACGAACCGATAAGTTTACATCAGCTCTCATGGAACCTTCCTGAAGCTTGCAGTCCGATGCCCCCAGATACTGGCAGATCATTCTCAGCTTCTCCAGATAGGCAATGACTTCTTCTGCTGAACGCATATCCGGCTCTGATACGATTTCGATCAGCGGCACACCGCTTCGATTATAATCCACAAGAGAACAATCCTCCCATTCATCATGGATCAGTTTTCCGGCATCTTCTTCCATATGCATTTCATGAATGCGGACTTTTTTCTTCGTATCGCCCACTTCAATTTCTACATATCCATCTCTTGCGATCGGGAGATAGAGCTGCGAAATCTGATAATTCTGCGGATTATCCGGATAGAAATAATTCTTCCGGTCAAATTTGCAGACCTGCGTGATCTTACAGTTTGCCGCAAGGCCGACCGCCATCGCATATTCAACGACCTGTCTGTTCAGTACCGGAAGTGCCCCCGGCATACCGGTGCAGACCGGACATGTATGGGTATTCGGCGCTCCTCCGAACTCCGTACTGCAGGAACAGAAGATTTTTGTTTTTGTCGCTAATTCTACATGGACCTCAAGTCCGATCACTGTCTCATATTGTTTTGACATTTACGCTTCCTCCTTTCCTGCGGTCTGTGTTTTATCATAATCAGAAATCCATTTCTTTTGAGTCAGACATTCATACGTATACGCCGCACGGAATAGTTTTTTCTCCTGGAAACAGTCCCCGATCAGCTGCATCCCTACCGGAAGTCCTTTGGAATCACGTCCCACCGGAATACTGATCCCCGGAAGTCCTGCAAGGTTGACCGAAATTGTGTAAATATCTCCCAGATACATCTTAAGTGGATCGCTAAGAGACGATCCCAGTTTCGGAGCCGTAGTCGGAGCTGCCGGTGCAAGGATCATATCATATTTGGTAAATGCCTGATCAAAGGCCTTTTTAATCAGTGCTTTTGTTTTTAGTGCTTTCAAATAGTAGGCGTCATAATATCCGGAGCTTAATACGAAAGACCCCAGCATGATACGGCGCTTTACCTCCGGTCCAAACCCTTCAGACCGGGTTTTTTTATACATTCCATGAAGCTCCTCATAGTCTGCCGTTCTGTATCCGTATTTTACACCGTCAAATCGCGCAAGATTGGAGCTTGCTTCCGCAGAAGCGATGACATAATAAGCCGGAATTGCATATTTTACAAGCCCCAGATCAAATCGTTCCACACTGGCACCGGCTTCCTCCAGCACTTTCGCAGCTTCCAGAATCGGTTCTGCCACTTCCGGATCCAGTCCTTCACCGAAATAATCCTGTGGGATACCGATTCTCATCCCTTTTACATCATTTACCAGTGCACTGGTGAAATCCGTATCTGTTCTTTCCATAGAAGTACTGTCTTTCACATCATGCGATGCGATCGTCTCCAGAATGGCTGCACAGTCACTTACGTCTCTTGCGATCGGTCCGATCTGATCCAGAGAGGAACCGTAAGCAATGAGTCCATAACGAGAAACCGTTCCGTATGTCGGCTTAATTCCCACAACTCCGCAATAAGAACTTGGCTGACGGATCGAGCCGCCGGTATCAGATCCCAGTGCATAGGGAACCTCCATCGCCGCTACTGCCGCACAGGAACCACCGGAAGATCCTCCCGGGACATGTTCCAGATTCCATGGATTCTTCGTCTCACCATAATAGGAAGTTTCCGTTGTACTTCCCATGGCAAATTCATCCATGTTGGTCTTTCCGATGATGACTGCCCCCGCCTTCTCCAGATTCAGAACCGCCTCTGCCGTATAGGTAGGATTGAAATTCTCCAGGATTCTGGAACTGCATGTGGTAAGCATTCCTTTCGTACACATATTGTCCTTGATTGCCACCGGGACTCCTGCAAGCGGTCCGGTGTAAGTCCCGTCCTCGATTCCTCTCTGAACCTCTTCCGCTCGATTAAATGCTTTTTCTCTATCTATTGTCACAAAACTATTTACTTTATCTTCAACTTTATCAATCTGTTTCAGACACGCTTCTACCGCTTCTTTCACAGTGATCTCTTTCGCTTTTATTTTTCTTCCAAGCTCAAGTGCTGTCATACTCAAGATATCCATTTACGTTCTCCTCCTATGCAAATGTTTTCGGTACTTTGTAGCTCTGCTCTTTCTGCTGCGGTGCATTTGACAGCATGGCCTCATGGTCGTCTCCGTTTTCCACCGTATCTTCACGGAACACATTATGGATCGGGAATACATGGGACATCGGCTCGATCCCCTCGGTATCCAGTTCATTTAAAGTATCTATATAATCCAGCATTGTTTCCATGTCGGATTTAGCCTGCTCTTTTTCTTCTTCGGAAAGCTCCAGCTTCGCCAGAATTCCAACATATTCGATTGTCTCGTCGGAAATTTTGTTTGCCATTTTCTGATTCTCCTTCACTTATTAAATTCTGATTTTATATCATTTTAGAAGCGTATCTTGTAGCCACACGTTCTTCCGTTAAGGCGTAAGTCTGCTCAAATCTCTCGGGAAGAGTGTGGTTTCCCTGACATTATCCTCTCCCAGAAGCTGCATAGTCAAACGTTCCATTCCAATACCAAGTCCTCCATGCGGTGGCATGCCGTGTTTAAAAGTATCCAGATATGTCTCCAGCCCCTCCTCGGTCATTCCACGTTTTTCCAGTTTTGCAAGAAGCATATCATAATCATGGATTCTCTGTCCTCCTGTCGTAATCTCAAGACCACGGAACAGGAGATCGAAGCTGAGCGTAAATCTCTCATCTTCCGGATCGTCCATCGCATAAAACGGGCGCTTCTTGGACGGATAATAGGTAACAAAAACAAAATCACTTCCCCATTCTTCTTTTGCATACTGTCCGATCAAATGCTCTTCCTCCGGCTCCAGATCGAACGGATTGCGGATACGGCGGTTATATTTTTCAGAGACAAGCTGCTTGACCTCATCGAAACGTACAGCCGGAATCTGATCTACATTCGGAAGTTCCACTCCCAGAATCTTCAGTTCCTTTGCATATTCTTTTTCCAGAAGCTTCATCGTATACTGAAGGAAACCTGTTTCCATTGCCATGATATCCTCAAAGCTGTCAATATACCCCATCTCAAAGTCCAAACTGGTGTATTCATTCAAATGCCGCTTCGTATTGTGCTTCTCCGCTCGGAATACCGGTCCGGTTTCAAATACCCGGTCAAATACACCGACCATCATCTGTTTATAGAGCTGTGGGCTCTGCTCCAGAACTGCCGGTCTGTGGAAATAATCCAACCGGAACAAGTTCGAACCTCCCTCTGCTCCTTTTGCTCCGATCTTCGGAGTATGAATTTCGGTAAACCCTTGTTTATACAAAAATTCGCGGAAACCTCTTACGATTCCTTCCTGTATTTTAAATTTTGCCCGCTCTCTTACATTTCTCAGTGAAATAGAACGATAATTCAGCTTTGCCTCCAGAGATGTATTCAGTTTCCATTTGGAAACCTGAAGTGGTAACGGCTCTTTGGGTGTACTCAGAATACGAATCTCTTCCATCTTAAGTTCTACACCATTCGGTGCCTTCTCGGATGCCTGAAGCGTTCCGGTCACTTCCACTGTAGCTGCTTCACGGATTTCTTTTAAATCAAAATCAGAACTTCCCTCCTCATAGACACATTGAAGAAGCCCGTCTCTTTTTCTCAATACAACGAATGCAACGGTTCCCATATCACGTACCGTATGAACTGCGCCATTTACACGAACCTTTTTCCCCAGCATATCTTCTTCCAGAAGCTGTCCGAACTCCAGTGTTTCTTTTTCTTTTACACCTGTCATAAATTCCATGGTTTAAATCCTCCTCAATCACTTTTCTTGCCGTCCTGGCGATATTCCGGATCCTTTTTCCTGATTTTGCATATAAAAAGTCCCGGAATACAATGTATTCCGGGACGGATATCCATATCCGCGGTACCACCCGCATTAACTTCCCTCCTTGGAAGCCCAACTTCATGTGCGTAACGTGCACTTACGTACTGACTTACTGAAATTCTTTTTATATGAAGCCTTTTCTCCATTCACTGATCATTCCGCATTCAGCCAGTCTGCTCCGGAGTGTTCCCTTCGCCTCATTCCTCAAACAGCGCTCTCAGTCGGTGACGCCGTATTCCTGTCAAGTTCCAGAAGCAAGAGTCTCTTTCATCGCATTGCAAAATAAATTTTTTCAAATAATATCACAATCATTTCCATTTTTCAAGGGTATTTTTCAAAAAAACCGAGTTTTCTCTATTTTCCACTCTTATTTTGTATGTCTGTCCACATATTTATTTTCTGTCTTGGAATACACAATCCGCTGTTCCTTGTACAGACTATAATATCCTGACACCAGATAGCTCACAGCCACTACGCTGCAGTAAAATGGCATTCCAGTAAATCCAAACATTTCAAAAGCAATCAGCATAGAACTGATCGGGCTATTTGTAACAGCGCAGAATACGCCGACCATTCCACACGCCGCACAGATATCCGGAGGAAGTGCAAGAAATGCCGACATGGCCGATCCCAGAGTCGCACCGATGAATAACGACGGAACGATCTCACCGCCCTTAAATCCCACACATAGAGTCAGACAGGTAAAGACCATTTTCAGAAGGAATTTCTCCGGTGATACGGCCCCCTTAAAGCTTGCCTGGATCACGCCTCCACCAAGTCCAAGATAGTCCTCTGTTCCCAAAAGGAACCGAAGTACAATGACCGCTGCCGCACCTGCCACGATTCTCAGATAAGGATTCGCAAACCATTCTTTAAATTTGTGTTCGCAGGTATGGAGCATGACACAAAACAGAACTCCGGCCAAGGCAAACGCAATCGCAAGAATGAGAAATTTGAGGGTCTGAAAACTATAAAAATCAGGTACATCTTCGACGGGATATGGATGTGCCAGCGTCCTTACTTTGAAGAGGAGTGCAACATACTGAGCCGTAAATGATGCAAACATACAGGGAACCAGTGCTGAGTAATACATAATCCCCACACTCACAACTTCCATCGGGAAGATTGCGGCTGCCATCGGCGTACCGAATAATGCCGCAAAAGCCGCACTCATGCCCGAAAGGATGATGATCTTTTCATCACTTTCATTCAAGTGAAGACGCCTTCCGATCCAGCCGCCCACACTGGCGCCGAACTGAAGAGCCGCTCCTTCTCGTCCGGAAGACCCTCCGAAAAAATGTGTGATTACCGTTGAAATCAAAATCAACGGCGCAACGCGGATCGGTACATCTTCATCCTGCGAACGGATAACGGAAAGTACCAGATTTGTTCCGGTGTTTTTCTCTTCTCCGGCCTTTTTATACAGCCACACGATCAAAAGTCCTCCAAGTGGCAGGCCGAAGATCACCCAGAAATGCGCCATCCGAAATGCGGTCGCCCATGAAACCGCGTAGGAAAAGATACTGGCGATCGTTCCCACCACCCCTCCGGTCACGAGCGACATCAGTATCCATTTTACAAGAACTGTCAGCTGGTTTTTCCAGATTTCCAGCATTTCATTCATTTTTTCTCCCATGTTTATCTCTCCCTCTTCCTTTGTAACAGTCCATTCACTATAATTATTAAGTATACTCTTTTTATTGGGCTACTGCAAACCTGTTTTATCCTGTTTTACCCTTTTCTATTCTTTCTCCCCCTGATTCACCAGCAGCCAATTGGCCCTGAAGCTTCGCATCAGATTCCAGTATCCGAACCCTCTTATCCCCTTTTCTCTGACAAGCTCCATTTTAGCACGAATACTGCGCACATCTTCGAACCATACCTCATGCTGTTTTCCTCCGGACCAGTATGTGAAATACGGACTTTGGACCTTTTCGTCATATTGAATCTCAGCCCCATTTTCCGAAGCAATACGTACCGCTTCCACATTTCCAATCAGTTCCGCCCGTGTTTCACCACGCTTATAAGGGAGTTCCCAGTCGTACCCATAGTTCGGAATCCCCATCATGATCTTCTCACGCGGAATCTCTGTGACTGCATACTCCACAACTTCCCACACTTTGTTTAAAGGTGCAACCGCCATTGGCGGACCATACATGTATCCCCATTCATACGTCATGAGAAAAACCGTATCCGCTGCCGCCCCAAGACGTCTGTAATCCATACCTTCATAGAGCAGTCCTTTCTGGTCAGCAGATGTTTTAGGGGCAAGCGCAACAGAAACGGAATATCCGTTTTCCGCCATTACATTTTGCAGATGTTCCACGAACTTAACATATCCTTCTTTATCTTCCGGCAGAATATATTCAAAGTCAACATCCACTCCTGCATATCCTTTTTCCTGCACGACAACCAGAATGTTTGCAATCAATGTGTTCTGCATTTCTGCATTTTCAGTCACAATCTTGATCAGCTGATTGTTGAAAACTCCCGCTTCCGAAAAGGGAGTCAGCACCAGAAACGGCTGAACCCCGAATTTTTTTGTCTCTCTTAGGATCCAGTCTTCTTTCACTTGCGGCGGCACCAGCTCTCCATCTTCTGTAAATCCATATGAAAATATCATAATTTCATCTATATATAATAATGTTTCTCTCAGGATATATCCTGCCACATACGGGTACACATATCCGCTGACCTTTTTTTCCGGACTGTTCTGGTCCTCATATGAGATAATCAACTGCTGACCTGTGATCAGATAGGTTCGATCCAACAGGTACGGATTATTTCTATACAGCTGCTTTTCACTGATCTGATACATGGAGGCAATCGTTCCGGTCGTCTCTCCCGCCCTTACGGTATGTATGATCTCCGGATAAAGAATCAGAAGTGCCTGCCCCGGCACCAGATATTCCTGACCGGCTGTCTGGTTATCATACGCAAGTCTCGCCGGAGACACCCCATATCTTTGTGCGATTCTGTAAATCGTATCCTGTGGCTTTACTACATAAATTTCCATACTCTTTTTCCTGAATGCTCTCTGTTTCCTTTGATTTTATGCAGGAAACATGATATACTATACCCAGTTACACGTTCTGATTGCAAAGGGTTGAACCTGAGCAAAAAGGCGCATTTATCCGAATTATTTCATACATTTTCATTTCTTTATTCTGACAACATTTTTGAGGAAATTCTTTCTGTCTTTATCGCCAAACGTGTACAATTTATAGCATCGTCACACATTTGTCTCGAGAAAGGAGGTTTTACTCATATGTCTGAAGCAGACTCACGAATCGCTCTGATCGGAATTATTGTTTCCAGCCACGAATCCGTAGAACAACTGAACGCACTTTTAAGTGAATACGGTTCCTACATTGTCGGAAGAATGGGCATTCCCTATCGGGAAAAAAATATTTCCATTATCAGCATCGCCATGGATGCACCGAATGATATCATCAGCGCACTTTCCGGAAAGATCGGAATGCTGCCCGGCATCAGTACAAAGACAATTTATGCAAAAACAAAATAACCGGAGAACCATTCATGAGAGAACTCATTACAAAATTAGAAGAAACCGGGAATCTGAGCCAAACCGAATGGATCGCTTTGATCAATGGCCGTACCCCAAAGCTTGCAGAGTTTCTATTTGAGCGGGCACGGGCTGTACGCCATCAGTATTATGGTCATGATGTATATATCCGGGGACTGATTGAATTTACCAATTACTGCAGAAATGACTGTTATTACTGCGGAATTCGCTGCAGCAATGCTTCTGTTGCCCGGTATCGTCTTACCAAAGACGAAATACTGGATTGCTGTCAGACCGGTTACCGTCTTGGTTTTCGTACCTTTGTCCTGCAGGGAGGCGAAGATGCATGGTTCACGGACAAGCGGATGGCCGTACTCATCCGGGCAATCAAAACTCGTTTTCCGGACTGTGCGCTCACACTCTCCATTGGTGAAAAATCCCGAGAGAGCTACAAGCTGTTCCATGACATGGGTGCAGACCGCTATCTGCTCCGTCATGAAACCTACAATGCCAATCATTACCGGATGCTCCATCCCGCCTCATTGTCCGCCATTCGCAGACAAAACTGTCTTTTCGCACTACAGGAAACAGGTTATCAGGTAGGGAGTGGTTTCATGGTCGGCTCACCGGGGCAGACTGCCGAATACCTGGCCGAGGATATGTTGTTTCTAAAGCAACTGAATCCTCATATGGTTGGGATCGGACCGTTTATTCCCCATCATGCCACACCATTCGCCATGGAGAAAGCCGGCACTCTTGAGCTCACTTTATTTATGCTCGGACTGCTCCGGCTGATGCTGCCAAAGACACTTCTGCCGTCTACAACAGCACTCGCAACCATCCATCCGGAGGGCAGAAAAATGGGGATTCTCGCGGGTGCCAATGTTGTGATGCCGAATCTGTCACCGCAGGAGAACCGAAAGAATTACAGTCTATATGATAACAAGCGCTGCATGGGGGATGAAGCAGCAGAAGGCCTTGCCATTTTGACACAGGAAATGGAAGAAATCAGCTATCATATCGTGACCACAAGAGGCGATTCCCTGGTCACGATCCAGGATCATAATCAGGAATTAAATTTAAAAGATTTCACAGGAGGAAACGAAAATGTATAATCCAGCATCAAAAAAAGCAGATGAATTTATCAGCCATGAGGAAATTATGGAGACACTCCAGTACGCTGATGAAAATAAAAACAATCTTGAATTAATCGACCGGATCATAGAGAAGGCGAAGCTTCGCAAGGGGCTTTCCCACCGGGAAGCATCCGTTCTTCTCGCCTGCGAGAATGATGAGAAGAACCAGGAAATCTACCATCTCGCCGAGCAAATAAAGAAAGATTTTTATGGCAATCGAATTGTTATGTTTGCTCCGCTCTATCTTTCCAACTACTGTATTAACGGATGTACCTATTGCCCTTATCACATGAAAAACAAACATATTCCACGTAAAAAACTGACACAGGACGAAATCCGTAAGGAAGTTATCGCGCTTCAGGATATGGGACACAAACGGCTGGCGCTGGAGGCCGGTGAAGATCCGAAGAACAATCCAATCGAATATATTCTGGAAAGTATCAAGACGATTTACAGTATTAAGCACAAAAACGGAGCGATCCGCCGCGTCAATGTAAATATTGCCGCCACGACAGTTGAAAACTACCGCAAACTTAAGGAAGCAGGAATCGGAACCTACATCCTGTTCCAGGAAACCTATCATAAAGAAAGCTATCTGGAGCTTCATCCGACAGGGCCGAAACATGATTACGATTATCACACAGAAGCTATGGATCGCGCCATGGAAGGAGGCATTGATGATGTAGGGCTCGGCGTGCTGTTCGGTCTCGATAAATATCGTTACGAATTTGCGGGTCTTCTGATGCATGCAGAACATCTGGAAGCGGTCTTCGGAGTCGGCCCGCATACCATCAGTGTTCCTCGTCTGAGAAACGCAGATGACATTGATGCTTCTGCATTCACTAACGGAATCGATGATGATACCTTCGCCAAGATCGTAGCCTGCATCCGCATCGCAGTTCCATACACCGGCATGATCGTATCCACCCGCGAGAGCCAGAAATGTCGTGAGCGCGTACTGCATCTTGGCATTTCCCAGATCAGCGGCGGTTCCAAGACCAGCGTCGGCGGCTATGCCGAACCGGAGCCGGACGAAGAGTCTTCCGCGCAGTTTGATGTCAGCGATACACGTACACTCGACCAGGTCGTGAAGTGGCTGATGGACATGGATTATATTCCGAGCTTCTGCACCGCCTGCTATCGAGAAGGCCGTACCGGCGACCGCTTCATGTCACTCTGCAAAAGCCAGCAGATTCAGAACTGCTGCCATCCGAATGCTCTGATGACCTTAAAAGAATATCTGGTAGACTACGCTTCACCTGAAACCAAAGCAGTCGGTGATGCAATCCTTCAAAAAGAGCTGGCAAATATTCCAAACGACAAAGTTCGCGCCAAAGTGATCGAACATCTGGAAGCAATTGAAAACGGAACAGGAAATGACTTTAGATTCTAATTGAAATCGAAAATAAGGAGGCTATTATGGGATTAAATACAACTCCTTCAGCTGAGCGGATCCATATCGGGATCTTCGGAAAACGAAATGCAGGGAAATCCAGCCTGATCAACGCAATAACCGGTCAGAGTCTGGCGATTGTCTCTGATATCGCCGGGACTACCACTGATCCGGTTCTGAAAGCCATGGAACTACTGCCTTTGGGCCCGGTTGTTATGATCGATACTCCCGGTCTTGATGACGAAGGTGAACTGGGCCAGCTTCGTATTCAGAAATCTTATCAGATTCTGAACAAAACAGATATTGCTGTTCTGGTTACAGATGCGTCCTCTCCAATGACTGCCGAAGATATTGCAATTCTGGGGCGGATACGGGAAAAAGGAATTCCATACGTGGTTGCAAGAAACAAAATAGACACGATAGAAACTTTAAGTTCATCAGAATTCATCAAAGCGATTGCTGACACTCCGATTCCTGACGGGTGGCTGACCGAACAGAACTGTATCTCTGTCAGTGCAGCTACCGGCAAGAACATTTATGAGCTGAAGGAAATGATTGCAAAACAGGTGCCTGCCGAGAATATGACATTGAAAATTGTCGGCGATCTGTTAAAACCAAATGATGTTGTTGTTCTGGTGGTTCCGATTGATTCTGCAGCCCCCAAAGGAAGGTTGATTCTTCCTCAGCAGCAGACAATCCGTGACATTCTGGAAGCCGGTGCCGTCTCCGTTGTCACCAGGGAAACGGAGTTGAAAGAAACACTTGCTTCTCTAGGGAAGAAACCTCGCATGGTCATTACGGACAGTCAGGCATTTAAACAGGTATCGGCGGACACCCCGGAAAATATACATCTTACTTCATTTTCCATCCTGTTTGCAAGATACAAGGGCAATCTGGAATCCAATGTCCAAGGTGCCCGCATGCTGGAGCGTCTGAAAGATGGTGATAAAATACTGGTTTCTGAGGGCTGTACGCACCATCGGCAGTGCGAAGATATCGGTACGGTGAAACTACCGCGCTGGATCCGGAATTATACCGGCAAGGAACTGGAATTCGTTTTCACAAGCGGAACCGAATTTCCGGCCGATCTGTCCCCTTATGCTTTGATCGTCCATTGCGGTGGCTGTACACTCAGCGAGAGGGAAATGAAGTATCGTCTGAAATGTGCAGAGGATCAGCAAATTCCAATGACAAACTACGGCATCGCCATCGCCTATATGAATGGAATCCTGGACAGGAGCCTCGAGCCATTCCCGGATATCGTGTAAAAAAGGCATACCCTAACCTTGGATTCACCTGTCTAACGTATAAAAGTTTCGGATGACATGTTGTTATATACATTCTTCCGAAACTTTTTTATTCACAATATTCCTTCTACGAGAATCTCACAAAGGGATTTTCATATTTTGCGATTTCTCCCAGCCTTTCTTCGATTCTGAGAAGCTGATTATATTTTGCCACACGCTCAGATCGGCACGGTGCGCCAGTCTTAATCTGCCCTGTGTTAAAGGCAACAGCAAGATCCGCAATGAAGGGATCTTCAGTTTCCCCGGATCTGTGTGAAATAATTGCCTGATATCCCGACCTTTTTGCCATCTCAATCGCATCAACTGCCTCTGTCAAAGTACCAATCTGATTCACTTTAATAAGAATCGCATTGGCAATCTCTTTGAGGATTCCCGCATTCAGTCTTTTTACGTTTGTAACAAAAAGATCATCTCCTACAAGCTGCATCTCCAGCCCCAGCCTTGTAGTCAAAAGTTCCCAGCCTTCCCAATCTTCCTCGTCCAGTGCATCTTCGATTGAAAGGATCGGGAACCGATCAGCCAGTTCTTCAAAATACTCAATCATTTCCTCAGAAGAACGTTCCACACGATGTCCGTGCATTTTTCCTTCTCCTTCAAAAACATAACGTTTTCTCTTTTTGTCATATAACTCACTGGCCGCTGCGTCCAAAGCAATCACAATCTCTTCTTTTGGTTTATATCCGGCTTTGTCAATCGCCTCTATAATAAATTGCAGTGCATCACCGGCATCCGGAAGATTGGGCGCAAATCCACCTTCATCCCCGACCGTTGTCTGATATCCCTGCTTATTTAGCAAGGATCTAAGCGCCTGATATATTTCCGAACACATCTGAAGTCCTTGTTCAAAACTATATGCTCCCACCGGCATGATCATAAATTCCTGGATGTCGATCGTATTATCTGCGTGGCGTCCCCCGTTCAGAATATTCATCATAGGCACCGGCATCTGTTTAGCACCCACTCCTCCAAGATAACGAAACAGCGGAATCCTTAAGGCCTTTGAAGCAGCCCTTGCCACCGCAAGTGATACCCCCAGCATTGCATTTGCGCCCAGATTAATCTTGTTATCTGTCCCATCCAGTTTCAAAAGGACCTGATCGATTCTCGCCTGTTCAAACACATTCATTCCTTCTACTTCACGGGCGATTCTGTCATTGACATGCTCCACAGCTTTCTTAACTCCAAGTCCCTGATATCTTCTCTGTCCGTCCCGCAGCTCGATTGCCTCATATTTTCCCGTTGATGCACCGGAAGGTACCGATGCCCTGCCGTGAAACTGTTCCCCTGCAAGTACTTCCACCTCAACAGTCGGATTCCCACGCGAATCCAGAATTTCTCTGGCATATACATCCGTAATAGGTAAATACTGATCCATGATTTTTTTCCTCCTTTTGAAAGATAGTATATCCGCTGTGGATTCATCTCATGCCCGCATTTTATTCCCAGAAAATACCTGATTTTTCTTTGGTTTTATGTATAATTGTATACTTCATAAACTTGATTCAAAACAGTTGACTTTCAAAATTTGCCGCGTTACAATTCGTTTGGAACGAGCCGTAATGCTGATTTTACGCGGTCTTTCAAATATTATAATCTTGGGGAATGAGCAAATGGATAAGAGTTTTAAAAATTTTGCCATGATGACAGGCGCTACACTAATCATGGCAGTGGGGACCTATTTCTTTAAATTTACCAACAATTTCACTTTTGGCGGAATCACCGGTCTCGCTGTACTGGTCGCGAAAACCGGACTAATTTCAGCTGCCGATTTTTCTTTTATAACTAATATGCTGCTTCTGGTTCTGGGTGCAGTAATCCTCGGAAAACAATTTGTTGCGAAAACTGCCTATTGCAGTATTCTTCTTTCTGTTACGTTGTCACTGTTAGAAAGGGTCTATCCTATGTCACACCCCTTTACGGATGAACCGATGCTCGAAGTTATGTTCGCGATCGCACTGCCGGCATTCGGCTCAGCTATTCTCTTTAATATCGGTGCTTCAAGCGGAGGCACAGATATCATTGCAATGATCGTTAAGAAGTATTCCAGCATCAATATCGGCAAAGCTCTGATCGTTTCCGATATTGCCATAACAGTACTCGGTTTCTTTGTCTTTGGTATGAAAACCGGACTTTACTCCCTTTTCGGTCTTTCGATCCGGTCATTCCTGGTGGACAACTTTATCGAAAGTCTGAATCTTTCAAAATATTTTAACGTTGTCTGCGCTAAGCCGGATCCGATCTGCGATTTTATTGTCAATCAACTTCACCGCGGCGCAACGATCTGTGATGCGCGGGGTGCATTTTCTGGTTCAGAAAAATACATTATTCTTACTGCACTGAATCGCCAGCAGGCAATTAAACTGAGGAATTTTATCAAGAAGGAAGATCCATCTGCATTTATCCTGATTTCCAATACCAGTGAAATCATAGGAAAAGGCTTTCATGCCATTTAAAAATATGTTAGAATATAGATGGGAAAGGTCAAAAGACCTGACGGGGGTTCCCACTAGAAATTTATAAAGAGGGTTGTTTTATGGAAAAAGCGACAGAAACAATTCCAGTGTCTTCCCATCCGACAACACTGGAGAAGCAATGGCTGAATGCAGTAAGTCCGGAAGATTTTATCCGCAACAATAAGAATTTCAATTCTTTGATGATGAAATATCGTTGTGCGATCCGGGAAATTCAGACAAAACTTGAAGTCCTGAATGATGAATTTTCCGTTGCAAATCAGAGAAATCCGATTTCTTCTATTAAATCCCGCATCAAAACTCCGGCAAGTATCTATGAAAAGCTGCGTCGGAAAAACCTTCCGTTTACGGAAGAAAGCATCGTGAAAAATCTGGACGATGTTGCCGGTATTCGAGTGATTTGTCCATTCATCGGCGATATTTATACGATGGCCAATCTGATTTCATCACAGGATGATATCACAGTTCTTAAGATCAAGGACTACATACAAAAGCCAAAGGATAACGGTTACCGAAGCTACCACATGATCGTGGAGATCCCGGTGTTCTTCTCAGAAGGAAAGGCTGCAATGCGTGCTGAGATTCAGATCCGTACCATTGGAATGGATTTCTGGGCAAGTCTCGATCACCAGCTTCACTACAAAAAGGATATCAGTTCTTTGGTAGATATCGCCTCCATTGAGGACGAACTGCGCAGATGTGCAGAGACTGTCAATCTGACAGACCGGCATATGGAAGAGATCAAGGATTTAATTGGCGATGTCAAAGACATTTAAGCACACATTTTCCATGGAAAAAGGCACTCCTCTACGGAATGCCTTTTTCTCAGATTACTATTATGATCCAAAATTCTTATCGATCAACCTACAATACTCCATATAAACCGGTTCCCCCTCAAACTGTTCTTTCAGCGCATCTCGAATCCCCTTATAATACCATCCGATCATCTGCTTGTCTTTCATACGAAACCTGTTCCATAGTTCCTCACCACAGAGCGGATAATCCCTGTCAATATCACGCATATTGGAGAGCTTGTCCGCAAGTCCGATCATCTGAACTTCTCTCGGAGCTGTTCGGATACGCTCAATCGTTGCTCCCTTTCTTTCTTCCCAGGAACGGGATTTGTCCTCACTCTCCTGTGCTACAAAAAATGCAACTCGGGCCGAAAACATCTCCGCAATCTTCTCCACCGTTACATCCTTGCAGTCTTCAACCGTATCATGCAAAATTGCTGCACTGATAACCTCTTCATCGTGCGTCATAGACGAAACGATATCCCCCACTTCGATCGGATGCACGATATACGGGCGTTTCGTCCCCTTTCGAAACTGCCCGTCATGTACTTTCGTTGCGAATTCAATGGCTCTGTCTACCATATTCTCCTCCTCGCATATCACAATATTACGATCTTTTCTTTATCATATCATCTTGCACTTTAAATAACAAGAAATAACGTGTATAATTATAATAACCTTTTTTATAAATGTTACAAAGGAGCGCTAATTTATGACCAAAAAAACTGTTCTTGTAACCGGTGCTTCACGTGGAATCGGCAGAGCATGTGCACTCCGATTTGCCGCCGGTGGATATCATGTTTTCTTAAATTGCCGAAAATCATGGAAAGCTCTTCATCAGGTACGTGCCCAAATCGAAGAGATGCCTTATGGTTCCTGTGAAATTGTAACCGGAGATGTCGGAAATCCCGACGATGTCAAAGGAATCTTCGATGCCGTCTCCCTGTCCTGCGACGGTCTTGATGTTCTGATCAACAATGCCGGAATTGCTTACATGGGATTGCTTTCTGATATGACAAACAAAGAATGGAATCACATGATTCAGACAGACCTTTCTTCTGTATTCTATTGCTGCCGTGGCGCACTTCCGCATATGATCTCAGTGAAGCGTGGACGTATCATCAATATTTCCTCCATGTGGGGAACCGTTGGTGCATCATGCGAAGCCGCCTATTCTGCCGCGAAATCAGGTGTAAACGGTCTGACCCGAGCACTTGCAAAGGAACTCGCACCGAGCAACATTCAGGTCAATGCCATTGCCTGCGGTGCAATTGACACTTCCATGAATGATCTTTTAAGCGAAGAAGAAAAGCTTGCATTTGCTGAGGAAATTCCCGCCGGACGTTTTGGCTCTCCGGAAGAAGTGGCTCAGCTCGCATGGGATATTGCCCACGCACCGGAATACATGACCGGCCAGATCATCGGTCTGGACGGCGGATATATCTAAAAGATCTGCATATGTAAAACGGGTTGAAACACCAATCGTGTTCACAACCCGTTTTATCTTATCATCATTTATTCCATATCCAGTTCAATCGGACAATGATCTGATCCAAAAACATCAGTCAATATCTTTGCATCCCTAAGCCGCTCTTTCAGGCAATCCGATACACAGAAATAATCAATACGCCATCCTGCATTCTTCTCTCTTGCTTTAAACCGGTAGGACCACCAGGAATAAATTCCCTCCACCTCCGGATAAAAATAACGGAATGTATCTACAAAACCATTCTCAAGAAGTGCTGAAAATTTTGCTCTTTCCTCATCCGTAAAGCCGGCATTTTTCCGGTTTGTCTTCGGATTTTTCAAATCAATCTCCTGATGCGCCACGTTCAAGTCTCCGCAAAACACAACCGGCTTCTTCTCTTCCAGTTTCTTCAGATATGTTAGAAAAGCGTCCTCCCACTCCATTCGATAGGGGAGTCTCGCCAGCTCATTCTGAGAATTCGGCGTGTACACAGTTATAAAATAAAAATCCTCAAATTCCAGTGTAATGACACGTCCTTCCTGATCGTGTTTCTCAATTCCGATTCCGTAAGAGACGCTGATCGGCTCTTTTTTCGTAAAAACAGCTGTCCCCGAATACCCTTTGCGCATAGCATAATTCCAATACTGATGATATCCCGGCAGTTCCAACTCCAGCTGTCCTTCCTGCATCTTCGTTTCCTGAAGGCAGAAGATATCCGCATCTGCCTCCTTAAAAAAATCCATGAACCCCTTCTGTACGCATGCACGGATTCCATTCACATTCCAAGAGATAAATTTCATTACTGTCTCCTCTTCCCTTTTTCCTCAGTTTTCCACGCAAATTCTCCCTGAGAATTTTTATTATAAATAACGAGTAATCCTTTCAGAAGGAGCTCATCATCCAGTATAATCTTTTTTCTGCAATGCGGAACGATCTTCTTTGCAAGTCCTCCCGTTGCAATGACCGTTGCAGGCTGCCCGAGTTCCTCTTCCAGTCGTTCAATGATACCGTCCATACATGCGGCATTGGAATAGATCACACCACTTTTCATACACTCCACTGTATTTTTTCCAATGATCCGTTTCGGAGCTTCCAGACTGATTCCACTGAGCTGTGACGCATTTGCAGTCAACGCATTTAATGATGTATAAATTCCGGGGTAGATCATACCCCCGATATAATTCTTATTCGAATCCACAACACAGACCGTGTTCGCCGTTCCAAGATCGAAAATAATCAGCGGCGGCTCATACCCGTCTATTCCGGCAACGGCATCCGCGACGAGGTCACTTCCAAGCTGAGCCGGATTGTCCATCATAATATTGAGTCCTGTTTTTACTCCAGGACCAACGACCAATGTTTTTTTCTTGAGAATCTTTTCTGTTGCTTCTTTAATTACATTTGTTATCTGGGGCACAACGGAACTGACAATAGCGCCTTCCAGCTTCCCTGCATCAATTCCATGAAGATCCAGAACCATCTTGATATCAATCGCATATTCCAGCTCCATCTTCGTCTTGATTGTAGAAAGTCTCTCAATAAAATATGTCTTATTGTTGTCAATACATCCCAGAACAATATTTGTATTTCCAATATCTATTGCAAGAATCATTTTTGTGTATCCCCTTTACTATCTTCCACTCTGTGTCTGAGAAGATGCCGTCAAGCGCATCAATACCTTTCCGATGACAGCGACAAGGACAGCAGCAGCAAGTGCCTCCGGAATTCCCGATGCAGTCACCGTTCCCATGATCAGACCGAATACCGCAGTCACCGCTACTTCTTTTGCCTCGGCATACTGCTGCGCCAGCAGAAAATAGATACTCCCCATTACCATGACCGTATTCACCATGGATCCTGCAAATCCTGTAACCGCAAGTGCCACATAGGTGTTCAGTTTTATCTTTCGGAACAAGATCCAAAGCCATCCTGCCACAACACCGATCAGAATACGGCATCCGACAGAAATCCAGATTGCCTTGAGCGCCCCTGTCAAATTTGAGGCAAGAAACGGCGAAAATGCGAACGACAGCAATGTAGGTGCCATTGTGTTGCTGACGAGCGAACAGATTCCGAAAACACCTCCCAGAATCGCTCCTGCAAGCGGTCCGAAAAGAACTGCACCGATGATCACCGGTATATGTACGGTTGTTGCCTTTATAATCGGAAGCTGAATCATACCAAGCGGCGTATTTGCCAACACAATAATGATTGCAGCCATCAGTGCAACACTTACCATCCAACGAGTACCCTTTTTTTCTTTGTTGTTTTTCATTGTTTTCCTCCTGTTATTATTCTCATTTTGAGATACAATACATGATTTGTAACTGTTCAGAGCCAAGCAGATTTGTCAAAAAAGGGCTATGAATGCTTGCATTCGTGAGCACTTTTTTGTACAAATCTATTTGGCGGATACGCCACACTGAGGAAACACGAAGTGTTTTCGAGGTTGGCTCTGAACAGTTACCATGATTTTTATTTATGAATTCATCTGATCCAGAATCATATCCAGAATCCGCGCCGCCGTCTCTTCCTTACTCAGAAGAGGCAGTGCAGTCTCGTTTTCTCTGGTAATCAGAGTCATCCTGTTCGTGTCACCTTGAAAACCGGCTCCGGCATCCCTGAGATTGTTTGCCGCTATCATATCCAGATTTTTCTTTTCCAGTTTTGCTCTGGAATTCTCAACCATGTTCTCTGTTTCCATAGAAAATCCACACAGAAACTGTCCCGGTTTTTTATGTTCTCCAAGGTATTTCAGAATATCATCCGTTTTCTCCAGTTCCAGAACCATCTGCTCACCGGATTTCTTCATTTTTTGATCATTCACATACTTCGGGCGATAATCCGCAACCGCGGCCGCTTTGCAGACAATATCCGCATTTTCAGCCTCTCTGCGGACCGCCTCAAACATCTCTTTTGCCGTCGTGACCAGAACCACATTCACAAACATCGGCTTTGGAATGGAAGTCGGTCCGCTCACCAGCGTGACATCGGCTCCCCTTGCGGCACAGACTTTCGCCATCGCATATCCCATTTTTCCGGAAGAATGATTGGTGATATACCGCACCGGGTCAATGGCCTCTTGCGTCGGCCCTGCAGTGACCAGAACCCTCTTCCCGATCATATCCTTTTCCCATGCCAGCTCATGATAAATATATTCATAAAGCTCTTCCGGTTCCGGCATTTTTCCGATTCCGCTCGTTCCGCATGCAAGATGCCCCTCGGCAGGCTCGATCACTTCATATCCGTATTTTTTCAGGATCGCGAGATTATCCTGCACTACCGGATTCAGATACATCTCCGAATTCATCGCAGGCGCAATGAATTTCGGGCATCGTCGGCAAGCCATCACAGTCGTGGTCAACATATCATCTGCAATTCCGTGAGCCAGTTTCCCGATCACATTCGCAGTCGCCGGGGCAATCATTACCAAATCTGCCACACTGGCGAGTGCGACATGCTCCACGCTGTACTCGAAGTTCCGGTCAAATGTATCGATCAGACACTTATGCTTCGTCAAAGTCTCAAATACAATCGGATTGATGAAATTCGTTGCATTCCTCGTCATGAGTACCTGCACATCATACCCGTTCTTAACCAGCATACTTGCCAGCGACGCTGTCTTATACGCGGCGATTCCGCCCGTCACTCCAAGTACAACTGTCTTCTTTTGCTCCATCAAAGTGTACACTCCTTCGTCTGTTTACTTGTCCGCTTCCAGAACACATTATTCCAGAATTTTCTTCAGTTCCGCCATAAATGTATTTACATCTTTAAACTCTCTGTAAACAGATGCAAATCTGACGTAAGCAACCGCATCCAGTTCTTTCAGATGTCCCATCACGATCTCGCCGATCACACTGCTCGGAATTTCCTTCTCTTCCCGGCTGAAAATATCGGTCTCGATCGTGTCGATCGTCTTCTGGATCTCAGAAGTCGGCACCGGTCTCTTATAGCATGCCCTTAAAACACCGCCTTCAATCTTCGCACGGTCATACTGTTCCCTGGTATTGTCTTTCTTAATGATGATCAGCGGAATCGTCTCCACTTTCTCATACGTTGTAAACCTCTTGCTGCAGGCATCGCAGGAACGTCTTCTCCTGATCGATGTCCCGTCATCAGCCGGTCTTGAATCAATAACTCTGGTATCAATGTTACCACAATATGGACACTTCATCTTCTATCCTCCTGTCTCTTTCTCTCCCCACACACCCCGGAAAACGCTATGGTCCCGTGTGGCGACCTTTTCCTCAATATTAATAGTATAAATGTAGACTATTTTCTTGTCAAACAAAATTCCCCGAAATACTTACAGTCTGCTTTTCAGAATCTGCCATGCCTGTACAATGATTGCCGCATGGTCGCAGGCTATCTGATTTGTATCCATGACTTGGAAGTCTCTTTCCTGCACAATGTCCCCTTTTAAATCCTCTTCTACCACAGCCGTAAGTTCCAGTTCATATGCCTTATTCTCCAATCTGAGGAAATGGCTTCTTTTCCTGCCTCCGTCTTCTACATTTTCCCAGGCGCCGCTTTCACAGTAAATCTCGCACCACAGAGCCGCATCCGCATCATCTCCTGCATGCACCGTCACTTTGGTTTCCTCCACAACAGACATATATGCAGAGGTGATCACACGCGCTCGCGGATCCCGGTTCGCATTTCCATACACCGCGATCTGTTCCATGGGCAGGTCGTCCACACCGGTCTCTTCCATCAATTCCCGCTTCGCCGTATCTCTCAGATTCTCCCTCAGATTAATAAACCCTCCCGGGAGAGCCCACCATCCGATGCACGGATGATTCCCTCTCCTGATCATCAGAACCTTCCATACAGAATCCAGGTTCGGCCCTTTCGATTCCACTCCCTTATCCGACCAGGAAAATACAACCGCATCCGTTGTCACACAGGGGTTCTTATATTTATATGGATCATATTCTTCCAGAAATTCTTCCAGATCCTGCCCCTTATCATTCTTCTTTCCGTTTCCCGTGAATGGGGCAATGTTCTCCAAAAATGCTGCCATTTTCAATTCCTCTCCTTCTTTTTTTATTTCTTATTTACACGTTTTTAAAAATTTCTCTTCGCAGATTTCTACCAGAATGATATCGGGCCCGATTCTGCAGATACATTCAAACGGAATAATATATTCCGCATCATATCCAAACAGCCCGCACACCTTCCCCGGTCCCGGCACTATGATAGCCTCCACTGTCCCGGAGCACTTATCCAGTATAATATCCGTCACACACCCCAGCCGTCTCCCATTACAGGTGTTGATTACTTCCTTCTCTCTCAGTTCGCAAAAACGGATCCGGTTTTCTTTGTCACATTTTTCTTTCACGGCACACACTCCGAACTCTTCTTATTGCCAGTATATGATGTTTCCCGGCTTCCGGACCTGATTCTTCCATGCTTTTTCTTGAAAACTGCAGATTTCATGCTATGATATAAGTATTAATTATCAGTACACTAGTATTTTACTACACATATACAATTATTTCATCATTTTTACATCAGGAGGACTTTACTATGGAAACCATTCATGTCAGTAAGATACATTTCACCTCCAAACCGGATTGTTCCAAACGCCTGGCGAAAGAAGAAAGGGTCTATGATTTTCTTGACAAACTGCAGATTCCCTATGAAGGTGTCGATCATGATATTGCCAACACCATTGAAGACTGCCGGGAAATCGAGAAGGAACTGCAGATCGGGGTATGCAAGAATTTATTTCTATGCAACCGCCAGAAAACAACTTTCTTTCTTTTGATGATGCCGGGTGACAAGCATTTTGAGACAAAAGTACTCTCACATCAGCTCGGTGTATCCCGCCTTTCCTTCGCGGAATCACGATACATGGAAGAATTTCTGGACATTACTCCGGGCAGCGTCAGCGTTCTCGGACTGATGAACGATGTCGAAGAGCAGGTCGATCTTCTGATTGATGAAGATTTACTGAAAGAAGAATATCTCGGATGCCATCCCTGCATCAACACTTCCAGTCTGAAGCTCCGAACCTCCGATATTCTTCAGAAATTCGTGAAAGCTACGGGACATTCTTATCATATAGTCGCATTATAAGGATTGCAATTTAATAAAAAAGATACTATAATTTTCACATACTCTAATTCAGAAAAACGAGGTATATTATATGAAGAAAAAAGTTGTCGTTGCACTGGGTCATCGTGCTCTCGGAAATACACTTCCGGAACAGAAGGCTGCAGTAAAAAAAGCTGCCGCATCGATTGCTGCTCTTGTTGAAACAGGATACGATGTTGCAATCACACACAGCAATGCACCACAGGTAGGTATGATTCATACCGCCATGAATGAATTCGGCAAATCCCACGAAGATTTTACCCCTTCTCCGATGTCAGTCTGCTCCGCTATGTCTCAGGGATATATCGGATATGACCTGCAGAACGGCATCCGCGAAGAACTGATGAACCGGGGCATTTACCGCACCGTCAGTACAGTTCTGACTCAGGTCATTGTTGATCCTTATGATGAAGCTTTCTACACTCCAACCAAGGTACTCGGACGTATCATGGATGCAGAAGATGCTGCAATCGAGCGAAAGAAAGGAAATTATGTTGTTGAGGTTCCGGGACAAGGCTTTCGGCGTGTCGTTGCTTCTCCAAATCCGGTAGAAGTAGTTGAAGCAGATGCCGTAAATGCGCTCCTGGATGCAGGCCAGATCGTAGTTGCCGGCGGCGGCGGTGGCATTCCGGTACTGAAACAGGGACACCATTTAAAAGGTGCCAGTGCTGTCATTGAAAAAGACCTGACTGCCGGACTTCTTGCAGAACAGATCGACGCAGATGAGCTGATCATTCTGACAAGCGTAGAGAAAGTATGCATCAATCGTGGTACCGATAAGGAAACGGAACTTGGCGTGATTTCTCTGGATGACGCAAAGAAATACATGGACGAGGGACATTTCGGTGTCTACAATATGCTTCCGAAATTCCAGGCCTCTGTTTCTTTCATCGAAAAAAGAGAGGGACGACGTGCGATCATCACTTCTATGGAAGCATTAAACGACGCATTAAAAGAACGTACCGGTACTGTGATCAAATAAAACACTCACGTATGCATGACATTATAACAGGAGCGCGAAAACGGATTATTCATTTCCGTTTTCGCGCTCCTGCTCTTTTCATCGTTATCTTTTCAACCTATCCCTGCAGCTGAAGCAGCTTCCCTTTCAGCTCATTTTCAAGCCTCTGCATCTCCTGCTCCGCTTCATGACGTTTCTGGCGTCCCTCCTGCTGAATCTTCATCACTTCATCCAGCGTTGAAATCAGAGATTCATTTGTCGCTTTCAGGGTTTCCATATCAACAATTCCACGTTCGGATTCTTTTGCCGTATCAATCGTCGCCATCTTCAATTTCTCAGCGTTCTTTCTGAGAAGCTCATTTGTCATATCCGTCACTTCCCGCTGCGCCGCTGCCGCCTGGGCGGAATGTTCTACACCAAGCGCAAGCACCATCTGACTCTTCCAAAGCGGAATCGTATTCACGATCGTTGACTGAATCTTCTCTACCATTAACGTGTCATTGCCCTGCACAAGGCGGATCTGCGGAGCAGTCTGAAGGGAAATCGTCCGTGTGAGTTCCAGATCATGGATCTTCTTCTCAAACCGTCCGCACATAGCCTCAAGATCTCTTGCCTCCTGCGCATCTTCCGCAAGTCCTGACATCTGTGCTTTCTGAACAAGCTCCTGCAGTTTCGTCGTGCGAACCTCCTGCAGCTTTTTCTTTCCCGCAAGGATGTACATGGTAAGCTCTTTAAAATACGTAAGATTCAGTTCATACATTTTATCCAGAATCGCAATGTCCTTTAGAAGTAAGACCTGATGATTCTCCAAAACTTTACAGATCTCATTGATATTCGTCTCTGCTTTCGCGTATTTCGCTTTCATGGACTGTATCTTATTGGACGTTTTCTTAAAAATTCCGAGAAATCCCTTTTCTTCCTCCTCGTCAAAGTTTCGAAGTTCCTTTACTACACCGGAAAGAAGGTCCCCCACCTCTCCCAGATCTTTCGTCTTCACATTCTCCATTGCAGTCTCAGAAAAATCCGCCATCTTTTTCTGGGTTCCGGCGCCATACTGAAGAATCATCGTAGAATTCGTCAGATCAATCTGGCTTGCGAATTGATCGACTGTACGTCTCTCGTCGTCCGTTAAAATTGATTCATCCATAATTTCTTGTTTTTCAGGTGCCGGTACCGGTGTCTGCATTTCTTCTTTAAACGGCTCCAGCGTTAATTCCGGTGCCGGTGCAAATGTTTTGAATTCATCATTCATGTTCCTAAACCTCCATTTTCCTCTGCATTCTGCCTTGTCTATTTGCTATTTCCCGGATTTCCGTTTCCATTCTTCTTCTGTCAGCCCTTCCTGCGCAAGCATGGTATGCAAAACAGAAATGTCCGAAGACACATCCCATGCCGTATCCTGAAACAGGCTGTCCAACAGCTTCTCAAATGCAAGATTCAACGTATCAAGGGTCGCTTCGATCTCCGCTTTTGCTGTCTGTATGTTCTCTCCTCCTACCGGCTGACGGTCCATCTCTTCATATGCCTCCAGCAGCTTAACAGTCGTTGGAAGATAATATTCCATCAGCTTCCGGATATCTCCTACCGTCTCAGGATTTTGTTCTACACGATCGAAAATCCGATCCACGACCATCTCCATTCTGGAGATTTTAGCTGATATCTCCTCACCCGGAATCGCGTCATTGCACGCATGAATCTTCCGGATATATGCATCACCCTGCTCAATGATCTCACGTACCTCCGGAGTCAGACCTTCTCTGGCCTTTTCCGTTTCACGCTTTACCTGATCCTGCTTTTCCTTTTGCATCCGGGCTTCTTTCTCTTTCTGCTGTTCGCGATAAATCTCATCCCGCTCCTTCTCCCGCATCTGTTCTTCCAACTGCAAATACTGGTCATATGCCTGATCAGTCACCATCAGGCAAGTCTTCTGACCATCCAGATGTCCCTGACGGAACCATCCGCTTTCGATCATCTTCCGGAGATCCTTTGCCACATACTTTGCCGTTTTCCCCGTCTTTTCCGCAAGTTCTTTAATATCACAGTATTCTCTGTCCTGAAGGAAACTCATATATTTCTTAAACCTTCCAATTCGTTTCAAAATCGAGGTTCCGGCACCTGCCATCCCGCCAAATACCCCTGTAAAGACAAGTGAAACGATAAGCACCGCAAGCGCCTCACCCGGTTTGATCAGAAACAGTCCGGCAATTCCCAGAAGGAGTAAAATCCCGGAAATAACCGCAACCGGATATCCAAATGCACATAGAAGAATTCCGCCTGCCTGTGTGCCGGTCATCGATGCATAAAGAGCCGGCTGGTTTTTGGAACGACTTTCATATTTCATTGCATTGCTGTTCTGAGTCTCAAATGGCTGGCTCTGACGGCCATAATTATATTCAGTTCCCGCATTTCCGGCCCCATATTGATAATCTGTCCCGGCATTTCCGGTCTCATAGCGATAATCGGCTCCCTGATCATGATTCTGCCAGTCATTGCCATAAGAGCCGCTTCCCTGCCAGTTTGGTCCAAAATCCCCGTTCATTCCATCCGGATTCTGCCATCCATGCCCGAAAACTCCCCTGTTTCGTGCATTTCCCATATTCCGCATACTCCGTGCTGCCTCATTCAGCGCCTGATTAATCGTATTCGTGATCGTCTGATTCAGTCTGCGATAATCTCTGGAATCCACTGCGTCCTGCACCATTCTGCGGATATCCTCGCCAAAGCGTTCCCACTCCTGATTGTTCATCTTCTTCTCCTGCCATTCTATTTCGTATATTTTATACGGTTGTCAATTCCATTTGAAATGATGTATTCATATACACTTTTCGGCACCAGATCGTTCCATTTCTCATCCGCCAGAATTCTCTGTCTCACCTGGGTACCGGTTATTCCTTTCTCACTCTCATTCCTGCGCCAAAGCACTTCTGCCGCATATCCCATACTTCTTAATACTTCTTCCTCCCTCTTCGTCTTTTCATCACAGATACTCAGAAAACACACCGCATCTTTCGGTAAATACTGCCTAAGATACTCCGGACGTTCGATTGGAAAAGGAATTATGTCAAATGCTTCTCTCGGCACTTTGAAATCGATAAGGCAATCCCGTATCATTTCAAATCTTTCAAAATATGTCAAAGGGTTGGACGACTTCTTTCTTTCTTCATCCATCTCAGAGTCTTCCTGAATATAAGACTCGTCAGGAAACGATATTCCCACATAAAGCTTTCTGCATCGCATTTTAGCCGCCAATATATATTCCAGATGTTTCAGATGTAGAATCTGAAATCTACCATAAACTACCCCAACATCGATCATTTTTCTGCTCTCCCTCCATGCAGCTCTTTCTTTTGTATCTGCATCTTCCCGATTACTCGTACATATAATTCATTATACTTCATTCTCAAATAATTGAAAATACCTTTAAACAGAAAAATAACCGTCAGTGGGACGGTTATTCCTCTTACCAAAATACTTTCTTTTATTCGACATTACTCGCCTGGGTCTACATTTGCAGCACATTGATGATCAACACCCAGGCCAGTCCATAGTAAGTAACTACAGCAACCAGGTCGTTGATCGTAGTAATCAGCGGCCCGGAAGCGACCGCCGGGTCCACACCTAACTGTTTGAACAGCATTGGCACGGTAGTACCTACAATACTGGAAAGAAGCATTGCGACCAGAAGCGCGATTCCGGTACAAGCCGAAATCGAAAAAGCCATAATCAGCACCTGCCCTTTCAGAAGATACAGGTATAGTCCGATAAACAGAAAAGACAATACTCCAAGAATCAAACCGTTGCACAGCCCGACTCTCGCCTCCTTGGAAATCAGGTATAATTTCTGTTTTTTGCTGACCTGCTCGTCCATCAGAACACGAATGGTAACAGCAAGTGACTGTGTACCTACATTTCCCGCCATATCGAGTACGAGAGACTGGAAACATACGATCAGCGCCAGATGTGCGACTACTTTTTCAAAAATTCCCACCACAGAGGAAACGACCAGTCCTAGTCCCAGAAGTACCAACAGCCATGGAAGCCGTTTCCCGATACTTTTGCGAAGCGGCTCTTCCAGATCCTCTTCCGCAGAAAGACCTGCCAGCTTTGCATAGTCATCTCCCAATACATCATGGATCATCTGACCTACATCCTGCGCTGTCAATATGCCTTTGAGCTTATTATTTTCATCCAGAACGGGAATCGAATCTTCGGAATAATCCTGAAGGCGCTCAATGCAGTCTTCAATCTGCTC
Organism: Bariatricus sp. HCP28S3_D3; assembly: GCF_052065755.1. Lineage (NCBI taxonomy): Bacteria > Bacillati > Bacillota > Clostridia > Lachnospirales > Lachnospiraceae > Bariatricus > Bariatricus sp. HCP28S3_D3. Next base: position 84,924 of record NZ_JBQHTK010000001.1, read on the forward strand.
TTCCGCATACACGTACGGATAGGATGTCATGATAATACTATCCAATTCCGTATTCTCTCTGGCAACGATCAGGTCCTTCAGATCGATTGCCCCGACCAGCACCTTGTCTTCATCCAGCACATAAATCGTGGAAATATTGTCATTATCCGCCGCCTGATCCACCAATTCCTTCATCGCCTGACGCACATTCAGTCCCGCACCGATTGCAATATAATTCGTCGTCATCTTACTTCCGATTTCATCCTCATCGAAAGCACTGGAAAACGCAATCTCCTTTTTCGCACCGTCTTCCATCAGATCGATCAATACACTTCTTTGCTTCTTATCGAGCTGGCGGAGATACTCCACGGCGGTCGTCACTTCGAACCGGTTCAGCACCTCAACCCTTTTCCGGATTCCGAGCTCACTCAGCCACTCGTCTCTCCTGTCCGAATACTCCAGAATATCAGAAAGCATATCCGTATCGAGTATACTGTAAAGCCGCATACGCTCATCCTTTTTAAGAAGCTCCAGCGCATCGGCAATATCATTCTCATGATAATCTCCAATCTTCTCCCGCATCAGCCTTGGTGTCAGATTGCTGCGTGCAATTGCCGCTATTTCATTGCTGTAGTCCGGGTGCTGTACAACAGCCGCATTTTCATTTGGGAAATTCTTCTTTGCACTCATTGTCTGTTCCTCCTTTACGCATCAAAATCAAGTACACCTCTGTTATCCGCCGGTGGCTTTATCTTGGAATGAGATTGGATCTCCACCAAGACTAACTTGTCGCAACTCGCACCTATAAAAGTGAGAGTCTTATCTTCTTTCAAGATAAAATTCAAGCCATTCAGGCATGCATGGTAAAGATGGACATAGAAAAACGCTTCAGGATAAATGGGCAAAAAAATACCATTGTCACCTGCAAAACACTTTTTCTACACCCGCCTTACATTGATGTAGTGTGTTCTTTGAAACGGACAACGGCAGCCATTCTCTGAAACGGAGCAAAATTCATATGCTCATAAAGAAACGGCAAAGTGGTCTCCCTCTTCGCCTTATAGATTCAAAAACCAGGTCAGAATACAGACGGCATAAAACCGCAACAATTCTGACAGGTTATGACTGCCCTGTCCCTACTTCGTGCACTACTACCGTCCATATTCTCACCTCACTTGTTCATTTATTCTCAGATATGATATTTTATAAGGAATATTTTAACAGATGGAAATATTCCCCCATTAACGGAAGTATTATACCACACCTTAAAGAGTTTAGCCAGTATTAATTTTTTAGCTATAAGGCAGTTTATTGTCTCTTCTTTCTCTCTGATTCATATGTTTCTCCCTTGTCGATCCGTTCGATAACCTGATGCTGCATGGCCTTGCCCGCCCCTCTCCCAAAGCCCGGGAAATCACCGAGACACCACCCACACCGAAAATCGTTCCTACCGCCGTAAAGAGGAGGAATACCGGCATAGCCAGAGACACGGCGGCAATCAGAATATCGTCATGGGTCTGACCGATAAAGAAGGTATCCGCCAGATTATAGATTAGCACCATAATCATCGCAGCCATTGCAGGCAACACATTTTTTAGCACTGCCTGAGGAACAGGCGCATTGCTGAACACTTCCAGATTTTTGTTTTCCTTTTTCTTTTCCATTGAAACCACCTTTCTTAAACAATCGTATGCTTTCAATCTCTAGCTATTGAATTACCCAAAATAAATACTCACTTTTTGTGAGCACTTATTTTAAACTATACTTAATTTTCTTAAGGAGTGAATAAAGGATATCACGCTCTGTCTCGGTCAGCCCCGATAGAAGCATCTCTTCCGAGTGGATCATGTCCCGCTTCGTTTCCAGAACCCTGTCTATTCCCGCCTGCGTGATGCGCACCAGCTTAATCCGTTTATCCACTGTATCAGCATATCCTTCCACCAACCCTTTCTGCTCCAGCCGGGAAATGATACCGGCAGTCGTGGACTGCGCAATACATAGAACCTTCTCCAACTGCTTCATGGAAAGCTGTTTTTCCGGGGCATCGTTCAGTGCCAGCAGGGCTCCTGCCTGTGCCATTGTCATATCCCATGAACGCATCTTATTGTCTGCCCTTTTCTGCATCTCGTCGCCAATCTGCTTCATCAGTATCCCGCAGGACACATGGTCTGCCATATCTATGCCCCCTTTCTGCCGATAAATATAGCACACTACTATCCCTATATCAATAGCATGCGTTTGATTTTATGCACATTTTGTAACAGTTCAGCCATAAAGCTCGAGCTGACTGCTTCGCAGTCTTTCCCGCTGCATATGCAGCTAAGGCTCTCGCTCATGGCAGAGCGCCATATACAGATATTTAAAAGCAGTCTGCTGCAAGTAAACTTGCGCATTCTGCTTTTAAATATCTGTGCATAGCTGAACTGTTACCACATTTTATGTTTTGAAAAATGCAATCCTTTTGTAATACACAGTTACCAGCAGCACACAGGCCCCCGACCATGCCAGAATCTCTGCATAAAAAATTCCTTCCCGCCCTATAAACCGCGGCAGAAATATGGCAGCAGATACCCTCATGCCAAACTCCACCATTCCGGATACCATGGGTATGACAGTATCTCCCATCCCCTGCAGGGCGCTGCGATAAGTATGCAGAGCATATAATATAATCAGGAAAGTGCTCATAATCATCAAGTAATGATGGGCAATCTGCAATACCTGTTGCGCCTGTACTTCTTCTGATGAAATGAACAAAGAAAGAATATCTTTTCCCCATAAGAACATAATGAGAGAGATCATCACTGAGGTGGCAAACGCCATAGCAATCCCTTTCCTCATGCCTGCTTTAATACGCTTATCTTTTCCCGCCCCTTTATTCTGAGCAACAAAAGTAGAAATTGCATATCCGTATGAAATAGCCGCCGTCTCTAAAATACCATACAATTTATTTGTTGCCGTAAAACCCGCTACAAACAATACGCCAAACCCATTGATGACTGACTGAAGCACCATCCCTCCAATGCTGATGATTGCATCCTGGAACATGACAGGCATCCCCAGCCTTAATAGCCTTTTTGCCAGACTGATATCTATCGCAAAATCCTGACGCTTCAACTTCAAAAAAGGAACTCTGCGCAGGACAACAAAACAATAGATACATGAAATCCCCTGTGCCATCAGCGTTGCCACAGCAGCACCGGCAATACCCAAACGGAATCCCATCACAAACAGCAGATCCAAACCTATATTCGTGCAGGAAGCAATCACCATGGCTGTCAAAGGAGACCGTCCATCCCCTAATGTCCTTAAAAGAGAGGCTTCAAGATTATAAAACATGATGACCGTAAGCCCGCCTATCATAACCCGCAGATATGTCAGAGAACCTACAACAATATTTTCCGGTGTTTTCAAAAGCGCCAGCATCGGCGACGCCACAAGTTCCCCCGCCGCAGTCAGCACAACTGCCACACCGATGGTAAGGATGACTGCATTTCCACCCATTTCCAGCCCGATAATATGACAAGCCGGTTCTATTTTTACAACCGCTTCCCAAATACCTGTTAGATTTCCACATCAAAAACTCTCTTCTTAAAATAGTATTTCCGGTCTTCTTCCGTGATCTCGCGGATCACCCTGCAGGGATTACCCGCAGCAACCACCCCGTCCGGAATGTCTCTGGTCACAACACTACCGCCGCCAATCACAACATTATTCCCAATCGACACTCCCGCGATAATCACGACGCTCCCGCCTATCCACACATTATCTCCGACAGTAATTGAAATACCGTATTCATAGCCGGAGTTTCTGGATTCTTGATGTAACGGATGTCCGGCAGTATAAAAAGACACATTTGGTCCCAGCATGACATTTTTCCCTATTGTCACCTTTGCAACATCCAAAACTGTACAGTTATAGTTTGCAAAGAAATCATCTCCGACCTCTATGTTATAACCATAATCGCAATGAAATGGAGGCTCTACAAAAACAGCTTCGCCGCTTTTTCCAAACAATTCCTTTAGCAGCCCCGGAATCCTATTATACTGATCCGGATGGACTTGATTCAGTTCATAAATCCTTCTTTTACATTCCAGGCGTTCCCTGCTCAATACTTCATCAGATGCAATGTAGGGAAGTTCTGCAAGCATTCTTTCTTTTTGATCCATTTTCAAAACTCCTCAAATTCATATTTTTCATTATCGTTAGCCTGCTATTATATTCCTGAAAATTTATTATGTCAATTATCTCCCTAGATAAATGCTTCTCTCCTTTCCGTCATAATCACTGCATCTTTTACTTCCAGATTTCCCTCAGAGACAAAGAACCCGAGACTGCGTCCCTGATAATTATACATTCTGAAACCAAAAGCCACATCGTTGTTTACATAGAGTACAGCGATCGTATCCTGTATATAGAGTGCAAGTTCGTATTCTTTGTCCGTCTCCAGAGTAAGCGGACGCTCCATCTCTACCGCATACGGGAACATCTGTCCTCCCTGTTCATACATTCTAAGTCCGGAACGGAACTGAATTCTGTTGAACTCCGGCTCAAACATCAGATAATATCCGAAGTCAAATTTTTCGTCCACCTGCAAAGCAAGGCCAAACCGGGACGGTTCTCCTGTATATTTCAAAGTTGCACGGATACAGCACTGTTCCGGGATTTTCTGCGCAAGCGCAGCCGAATAACCGTATTCCGAGCAGCAGCTGAGGCTGTTATGATCTTTCGTCCATGTTCCGGTCAGCCCTTCTGCATGTATTCCTTCCGACCTGACAAACGCATTGGCTACACTGTCCACCGGGCATACCCCCAGCGTCCCGTCCTCATGCTGCAGGATCTTGTGTACTACAATGGAACCGCCCCAGTTCCAGGTCTGATAGTCCTTTCCAAAATCGTTCCCCGGATCAAAGCCCCATCCGTTTTCTCCCCGGGTCGGATTCCATCCATAAATAAAACGATCCTTTCCATCCGTCCCTGTCTTAGCCGCATAAAAAGCTCTTCCGTCAAAGGTATCCACTCTGGGTTTGAGCCATGGTCCTTTTGGAGACCGGCTCATACGATAATAGGTACTGAATCCGTCCGTATAACTGGAATAAACCAGATAATACCAGTCTCCCATCTTAAAGAAGTCCGGACACTCATAAGCTCCCTGATGGGTTCGCGGTGCGTAAAGCGGTCTTCTGTATTCCCAGTGAGCCAGGTCATCTGAGACACAGAGCGCTACACAGCCATTTCTCTCAGTTGCACCATTTTCCCGTGCAGCAAGCAGCATCCACCATTTCTGCTCTTCCTCATTCCAGAATACAAATGGATCTCTCCAGTCCGACATCCTGTAGATTTCTCCGTCAGCTGTAAATTTCTCTTCCGGTATATCTGTCCAGTGTACCAGATCGGTGCTGGTCGCATGTCTTGCCCACTGGGCCTGCGGTTCCTGATCAAACGTGCAGTAAAACATGTGATACAGTCCGTTCACTTTCAGAATGGAACCTGTCCCTCCGTGAATGTTGGTGGGCGTTTCTATAAAATTCCGGTTGTCCTCCGAAACAATATGATGCCATCCGTACACGACCATATCCTTCGGCGCATCCGGATTCCAGTTCTTTAAATAATAACCTTCAAACCGTTTTGTTTCTTCATTGTAATATGGGATGACATCTCCTGTTTTTGCATACTCCGGTGAGTAAAACAGATCCATTGCTCTTCCTCCCGTCTTTTTTTAAATCATTCATTTGCAAAAGGGCCGCCAATACGGCAGCCCTCGCACATTACTTCATCAAGTACCGTGACACCCAATTAATAATTGGTCAGTTCATAGAACATATCGAAACCTTTCTGCTTCAGTTCCAGCAGTTCGGAAAGTCCCATAGCATCCATTTTATCAAGGTATGCACTCCATGCGTCATCTGTGATTCCGTCTTTTACGATCTCAGCCTTTACTTGATATCAATATTTTATCACAGAAATAATTTCATTGGAAGTAGAAAACGGGCAGTTGCGGAAGAACCCAAAGGGGCCGGAATAATCAATTTACCACTGTATGTCAAAATTCCCCTTTTTCCAACTGCTTTTTCTCAGCATATTCCTGTTCCAGTTCCTCTGCCAGATATGCATCGCTCATGCAGTGCATATCCGATACACCGTCACGAATCAGCTGATAGACCTCGGAATGGTAAAAAAAATCCAATGCCGCATCCAGTGAAAGTCCCTGCTGTTTAGCAAAACACTCAATGACACGGCTGTATTTTTTCTGAAGTAAAATCGGATTAGCTGTCATAATATTTCACTCCCTTCAAAATGCAGCAAAGACAATGCCTTCTCTGTGCGAAAACAAATTTGCAGGTTCGGCTTTTCATATCGCAGACGGTTGATGGCTTCCATCTTATCAATCAATCCGTCAAAAAACAGTTCCACCGTATTGAATACCTTATCATTGGCAACACCGCCCACAACAAGGTCATAATTTGTCGAATCTTTTCCGCTACGGCAGTTCAGAATAAAATCCAGCCATTCCTCGGAATACGAATCGAATTTCAATATTTTCAGTTCAACTTTCCGACTTTCATCATACTCATATCGAGAAATAACACCATCTTTTCCACGACGTTTGAACTTTCCGCACCACTTTTCAGCCTGCTCATGCAGTGGCGTGACATAGAAGCCACGTCCGAAGTCAACATTAGGACGGGAATGAACCAAATCCGGCTTTGCAATCTCTAAAAAAGAACCATGATAGAGAATCATACTTTCACACCCCTTTCTTTCATCACATCAAGAAGGTCGTCTACGATATATTCCCGGCTCTGAGTATGCAGCACTTCATATTCCGGCACGATATATCCGTTCAGAATGTCGCTCTTTTCAGTAAATGCCTGATAGACATACTCTGCATCTACACCCAGTTTTGCCGCCACATTTTCAATGCAAAATACGACAAACTCCAACTCACTGGAATTCTTTATTTTTCCATCCTGCATCACAAATCCTACCTCCCTTTACTTAATATTTGTTGCAATTTCAGAAAGAGCAACGTTAATTGACTTTTCCTTTTCTTCCTTACCTAAAACTGTATTTGATAATATTGAATCAAGAATATTATGTTTCACTTCATTACCACCTCTATATCCCCTTCTTATTTGCATTGCGTTTTTATCTCTTCTATAGAATCTTTCAATTCACGCATTTTTGTCACAATTTCAAAATTTTCACCATTTAATTTCCAAATATCAACTGAGCTAATTGTTGTTGCCAACTCTTTCTCCACTTTAATCAATGTATTATAAATTTGTATTTTTAATGTATCCTTTACTTCATCATCATTGCTTTTCTTTTTATTTGCGGTCACCTTCATATCCTTTGCATATAAACCGCGCCCAACTCTTACAATCTCTTTCGTATCAACTAACTGAGACACAGCTCCAGATATTTGACCACGTGTAACATCTTTCCCACTATTTGCTACTATATACTCTTTAAAATCTGGTGCAGTGTACATTCCACCCTGCCTAACACATTCTTTTATTAACATTTTAATCTCAGCTGTTGATATTCTCATTCCACTCTGTCTCCTTTGTTCTATTTTATCAATTTATTTATTAATTTTATTTTTGTTCATTTTTTATTTAATTGCTAACATCTTTGATTTTCGTATTAAAATTATAATACATGTCAATATCCTTTTCAATATTTTTAATTTATTGTACCATTTCATTTTTTATTAAAACTTTGTCCCGTCAACAGCATTTTGTAATTTTTCGTTTCTTTTTTACTTCATCTCTTAGGCAGGCTTTCGCTCACGCATAAAGCCCCATACCCCACCTGTGAATTCGGATATTCTTCAAATCCCGGGAGCGCTCTGGCTCCTCTTCTTAAGTAAGCTTTCACCTTCTCCCCATACAAAAACGGATCATTCCCCCATACAATTCCCCACTCCATAAGGAGAGCTGCCGCCCCGGTCACAAAAGGTGTCGCAAAAGATGTCCCGCTCGCCGTCACCGTTCCTCCTCCGGCGCGGGTAGTCGTGACATTCACTCCCGGAGCAACAAGATCCGGTTTCACTCTTCCTCCGCCGAGCAGATATCCCCGACCGGAGAAATTTGCATAGGTAAGTGTCCGTGCATCATAGGCTCCAACCGAAATCACACGTTCTGCAGTCGATGGAATCGTGAGGGAGACATTTTCCTGTGGAAACAGAAATCCGGTTCCTTTATTCAGCACATTTTCACTGGGAAGCCACATTTCATAATTTCCTTCCACAATTTTACCTGGAGTAAGTACAATCTCCCATATTCCGGAAGTAATATACGTTCCGATAGGAAGAAAATCCAAATAGATTTCCTGTGCCGTACTGTATGGATTCGGCTCTCCGTAATAAAGAAGAATTTCTGTCGCACCAACACGAAAACGTTGCGGGCCCAGCACCTCCCGGATTGGACCGACAATTGTTCCTGCCTGCGTTCTGAGAGATATTTCCACCTCATCAACATAAGACTTCCAGATCTGAACATTCAGGGTAGGCTGATTCTCCTGAACGGCAAGCTGAATGCGCTTTTCTTCCCCTTCCTGCAATATTCCGGAGATATGCCCGGCGCTTGCAGCCTCATTTCCCATTCCGATACAGATCACACTTTTCCAGAAATTCGAAATATCATCAATAAAACGCTCCAGAAGAGAGGTGCCGTCATGTGACCCATACGTATTCCCAATACTGATATTCACTGCCACCGGTTTCCCTGTTTCAAGTGCTTTCTCCACCACATAATTCAACCCCATCATCAATTCTGTCGTCCTCGGGAAGCCTTCTTCCCTCGGTCTTCCAAGCTTCACAACTATCAATTCACTTTCACTGGCCACACCGCGATACCGATTTCCACTCCCAAGTCCATTTCCCGCCGCAATTCCAGCCACCGCCGTACCGTGTCCGGACGTATCCGTTACGGGAACCAGTCTGCGCATTTCCAACGGATCATTCTTAAGAAGCGCGTCATCAATCTGCTGTCTGCTATACTCAGCCCCCAGCGCATACCCTGCCGGTGGCGTGCCGGGAGTTGTCTGATCCCAGATACTGACAATCCTCGTCGTGCCGTCCGGATTCCGAAAATCCATGTTTGCATAATCAATCCCTGAATCCAGAATCGCAACCAGCACTCCTTTTCCGAAGAGTCCTTCCGCCCCGTCAGGCCTGCCCGGAATAAAAAAGCGGGCATCTTGTACCGAATTGATACAAGATACCCGTCTTCCGTTTTCCACCTGAAAATATAATCTTTTTGGCTTTTCAATATACTCCACCTGCGGCAGATCCGCAAGTCTGTGTATGTCTGATTCCCGTACAACGACGATCGCATATTCATTTTTCAGTTCGGTCACCTGCACGGCGAACTCCCGTACCGCATCCAGGGAGCCGGAATACTTTACAATCAACTCCCATTCTTTTTCAATCGGATAATACCCCACATCCAGATTCAGAGATTTTTCCCGCTCTTCTTCCGTCGCGTCCAATGCGAGATTCAACATATTTTCCAGATTCTGTTCCGTCATTTCAAGAAATCCTATCATTTTGCTTTTTACAATATATGATGACTTTCTAGAATCTTGACTGCTCACATTTTTCGAACACAGACTCGATTCAGACTTTTATTCCTAGTTCTTTTGCCTTGCAAGAATAAAAAGCATGATTAATAAGGTAATGGGGAACAAAAGTCCGACTCCCATACCCACACGAATATTGTCTCCTGCACTTTGAGTCACACGTCCGACAATGCCCGGACCTATGCTTCCGCCCAGATCCCCTGCCATAGCCAGCAACGCAAACATCGCTGTTCCGCCTGCCGGAAATCTCTCTGATGAAATACTGATCGTGCCGGGCCACATGATCCCGACAGAAAAGCCGCAGATAATACATCCGATCAAACCGGCTATCGGATTCGACGATGCAGAAGCAAGCAGGTAACATATCACACATAGTATTCCAGATCCTGTCATAAATTTCATCAGATCCATTTTGTCACCATATTTTCCAAAGATCACACGACTGATCCCCATTGTAACAGCAAACATACAGGGACCTGCCAGATCTCCAACTGTCTTTGACAGCCCCAGAGCCGCCTCTGCATAAGCCGATGCCCATTGTGCCATTGCCAGTTCTGATGCGCCGGAGCATATCATTAAGCATATTGCGATCCAGAAAAGAGGTTTTCGAAACAGTTCTTTTATTCCCATTCCTTTCCCGTCATCTACCAGATGTTCGATTGGACAAGTAGCAAAATTATAGATATTTATGGCCGGAACAAGTGCCCATAAGACAGCCAACCATTTCCATCTGTCCATGCCAAACACCGCAAAAAACAGTGTAGAGATTACAATTGTCCCTACCGCTCCCCAACAATAAAAAGAGTGAAGCAGGCTCATCGTTGCCTCTTTGTTGTCAAATGGACATGCCTCCACAATCGGACTGCAAAGCACTTCAATCAAACCGCTGCCGACTGCATACACAATAACACTCAGGATCATTCCGACAAACGGTTCCGGCAAAAGATCCGGCAAAAACGCCAGACCAATGAGTCCCGCTGCCGAACAAACCTCAGAAGCAACAATACAGATTCGATACCCTATTTTGTCCACAAACTTTGCGCAAAACAGGTCTACCAGCAACTGTGTAAAGAAAAAGCAGGTAGAAATCAATGCAATTTTTCCAAGTGTAATCTGATAATCATAATGAAATTTTAAAAATAACAGCGGGGCAAAATTAGCTGCAATTGCCTGTGTAATAAATCCCATATAACAGGCTCTTTTTGTTTTCCGATAATCAGGCATAATCATCACTCCTTTTTTTGTATTCTGCAATATATTTTATTCTCACGCGGTATGATCTGTTTCCGCTGTATTCGCATTGAATTATATAACATAATTATTTGATTTTCATTGATTTATTTCTGATATTTATTGTATAATATCGCAAAATGCATTTCAAAAAAGGAGCGTACAATGAATATAAATACGAATTATACTAAAATCCTTACAGATGAAAATCTGATGGAGACCGTTCAGCACGGCAACAGCAGCTATCCTTTCCAGTTTTATTATGAGGATTTGTCAGTTTTTGATTTCAACTGTATTGAATGGCACTGGCATACAGAATTAGAGTTTATTTATATTGAATCCGGGACTGTTACTTTCTGGATTGGAGAAGACCAGTTTAAATTAAGCGAAGGAGATGGAATCTTCATTAATACAAAAGTACTCCATCGCCTTTATTCTCCATCAAAAGCTCTCATTCCCAATTTCGTATTTATGCCTTCTTTTATTGCCGCATGCGACAGCTTTATTTATCAGAAATATATTCTGCCCGTTATTTCTTCTTCCTTGTCATTTCTGATATTTCATAAAGAAGTATGCTGGCAGGCCAGGGCTTTAACCGTCATGCAACAAATTATTTCTGCCCAGGATTCGGCTGCATCCAAAGAACTCATCACCGTCTCCCTCCTTCAGAATCTCTGGCAGGAAATATTTGAAAATGCAGACATCCCCTCCCCGGAAGAACATAAGGATCATTCCTCTTCTTCTCAGGCCCGGTTACAGCTCATGATGCAGTTTATCCACCTGAATTATTCACAAAACATCTCATTAGATGACATAGCAAGAGAAGCGATGGTCAGCAAGAGCACTGCTTTAAATCTGTTTCGAAAGTATTTACATATTACACCTGTAAACTATCTGATTAACTATCGTTTAAAGCAGGCCAGTCAGTTACTTTCAAAAACCGAAAAGAAAATCCACCTCATTTCTTCTGAGACTGGATTTCATAACGTGGAATACTTTTGCAAAATATTCAAAAAACGCTACAATTTTACTCCAACCGAGTACCGGGAGCAGAAGCATTTTCTGTAAGCTTCACAAGGATCAACTCCATCCAGATACACTTCCCAAATTGATTCCTGATATCCCGCTACACCTTCCTTACGAATCGCCTCCGCAAGTTCCACGAGTTCCGTATCTTCAATCCTATCCAGCATCTTCAGCCTTCTTACGGAAATATTCTCCCTGGATCGGCTTTTCTCATAGTCTTTAGCCGACATATGCCAGTACTCCATCTCTCCCTTATAATAGCGTCGGATTTTCTGGGCAATCAGCAATCCTTCCGGATCAAAGTCTCCCGCGTAGTACACCTTAATCCCCGCCTTTTCAAGCAGGTCCAGCATCATCACTGCGCTGAGTCTGGGCTGCCCGTTCATGCACATACATGCTTTTCGCCCTCTCCATGTTCCGCAGAGCATGGCATATACGGACGGATTTTCCACGATGTAGATTTCCCGATCCGGACATTCAACCTGATTCCATCCGGCAAGCACCGTAAGTGGCACCTGCACAGGGTCTCCCTCTTTCCGGAATCCTTCCATTCCCGCATGCACTTCTCCATTCCGGTTCCATGCCCGGACTCCCGATAGCATCACATAATTAGAGACATCGTCTCTAAGTATCCCAACCGCCAGATAAATTCTCTGCTTTTGTAATGCCGGAAACAGTTCTGTTTTATCGATGTCCAGCCCTCTGTGAGCCGTATCCCACTCTGCAAGCAGACGCAAAAACAGCCCGTCCTTCATGCCGTCATCAAATGCATGCGGATTTCCGGTCATCATCGTGGCAAATACGGCCAGATATTCCGTTCTCTCCTGATGATAGGGAAATGCATTGAGGATCCGGATTCCCAAATGCAGCAGTGCCCTTACTTCTTCTATGTTTTTACCGGATTCTCGGTAACGCTTTGCCAGATAAAGTGATGTCTCACTTTTCTTCTGAATCAGTTCATCCACCCACTGCTGCGCCAAAGTTCCGATACACGATCTTTTCGCATGCTCCAGTTCCAGAAACCACTTCTGTTCCTCTTCCTTTTGCAGCTCTTTCTTCCCCGCCATTTCTTCCCCAAAATATTGTTCCAGAATCTCCTTTGGCTGGCAGCCGTCAAATCTGCTGTTCTTCAGTGCCTTTTCAAACCTGGCCGCAGAAATAGACACACTTTTTTGTCCATGGAAATTTTTCTGAAAAAATCCTTCCAGATCCTCTATGTCCTCTTCGGATAAATTACGCACAGTTACCGTACCGGAGAAGGATCCATAGGACATATATTTTTCCCGGAATCCACGCAGAAGCCGGTCAAATACCGGCCTCTCCCGGAAATAGTCTGCACATTCTCTAGTCAGCGAACTGGAGAGCCCGTTGTTCCATCTTTTCTTCATCGTCCACCATCTCCTTCGCCTTACCGTTCCACAGATAAGGCATTACGGTCACAAATTTTGCATTTTCCGGTCTGAGGAGCTGGTAAATTGCCAGCGCATCAAGCGTATCACAATCCCCCCAGAGCACCTGTGAATTAATGATAAAATCAAACTGGAATTCCGTCATCAGCCGGAACATATCCCGAATATTCTTATTGTCCACACCGGCAAATGCTTCGTCCAGAGAAATCAGCCGCGGAGCATCCGACCGTCCTCCCTGGTATTTTGCCACGACCGCCGAGAACAGCGGTACATACATGGACATTGCTTTCTCACCTCCGCTGAAGGTTCCGAAGACACTGTTCGTCAGTTCCTTCTGCCGCTCTCCGCTCTTCTGTGAAAAGAGCTGGAATTCGAACCATTTCCGGTAATCCAGTGTTTCCTTCATCACCTGATAGAAAGAGACCATGCCTTCACTGTCCTTTGCGTGCCGTCTCGCCTCTTCCACCTTGGAACGGAAGTGGAGTGACAGCTTGGCCGCCTCATCCTCCCGCATCAGACGATAGTCTTTTTTCAGAAGTTCCACCAGTTCTTTCGTATCGAGCTGATCCTCTGTCTCCGCCGTTTTGCTTCGCCAGCGCAGGCTCAGTTTCAGACCGCTTGAGGTGTTCATGGCTCCCATCAGTGCGTTCATCTTATCGACCCACGCATTGGAACTGTTGATTTTTCCACGGATTTTCCGGCTCACTGTATTTGCCAGAATATCCTCGAACAGCTCCCTGTCTCCGTCTTTGATCAGTTCCACAAGCTCTGCAATCTCTTCTTCCAGATGGTCAAGTAACTTAGAAAACGGAATCTTTACTCCCTGATATCTTGCCAGAATGTCCATACGTTTCGCCGCCGGGTCTCCCTTCTCGGCAAATTCATCCAGTTCACCGAACAGTTCCGTCTGCATGAGCTGGTAATCATTCAGGAATCCCTTGTTTGCAAAATATACTTCGTTCAGATCCCGAATAATCTTCTCTTTCTGAAGTTCACGGCAGTCTGTGGCAAGATATCCTCGCACCTTACTCACCTCCTGAGCCAGTTCTTCCGGAATCGCCACATAGGCAAGAGCCAGTTCTGCTTCATAACATTTCCGCAGATACTCTCCCCTTCTTCTTCTCTCTTTTATATTATCGGCTCCTGCCTCCATCTGTTCTTTCAGATTCTTTGCCTGTTCACTTTTCTGGGTTTTCTCCTCCACACAGTCCTGCAGTTTCTTCGGATACTCATTCAGCCATTTCACACAGGCATCCAGCCGTTCTTTGATCTCTTCATAATCCGTCAGCTTCAGCTGCTCCTGCACAGAAGCATATTCTGCACGATCTGCATGCAGCGCTTTTTCTGTATTTCCGGCATCATACCGAATCTGATCCATATCTGCATCCAGATCTTCCATACGTTCACCAAGTTCACGCAAGTGAGACACCATCTGTACAAACAGTTCATGACCGGATTTCAACTGATAGAAATGCTGTCCGTATCCGCGGGCCGCCTCATCCGCTCTCAGGAACACCTCGTAGCTGCAGGTCAGATACAGCTTTTCCGCAATCTGTAAAGCTTCCTTCTTTTTCTCTCTTAAGATCTCCGTCATTTCACGAAGCTTTTCTTCCATGAGAAGTCCTTCTTCCTTCATTCGGTCTGCATACCTTGCGGCATCCGCCATCATCCGGTACGCCTCCTTAAGATCCACATCCCCCGGAAATGCTTCGTATTCTTTAGTAAGGAGATCAATGCGTTCCTGCAGCTCTTCTGCTTCTTTTTGAAGTTCCGCAAGCTCCTTTTCCAACAGTTCCATCGCCGCAATACATGCTGCGATCTTCGCCTGACGATTCTGCTCTCTCGCTCTGGTTCCGAGAAATCCGGCTTCATATTCTCCAGTCACGGTTCCTGTCAGAACACCGATCTGGTAAGTTCCCTGTGATGAAATAGATGTGATTCCCTCCCCGTCATAGGCAATATTTCCAAGGATGCTGGTAATCCGTTGATTAAAGAAGATATCATTTACCGAATCATTCAGTTCCAACACATCCAGAATACTTTTTTCTACCCGCTGCTTCTGGACAAACAAGTATTTATCGCAGCAGCCACGTTCCATGGACAATACCTTTTCTTTGTACTGTTCTTCGATTACAAGCGCATCCAGAATACCCATATAGTACAAAGCTTCTTCCAGTCGGTCACAGGATGCTTTGTCAAGCGCTGTTCCGAATTCAATGACCTTGTAAAATTCCTGATATGGGATCTGCATTTCCTGCAGGCGTTTTCTGTTTTTTAAGACCGCCTCACTCCGCTCCGGCTCCGGCTCTTTATGGTTTTCCCACTCATGGAGCTGTGTTTTTCGTTCCTCGTACTCTGCCTGAAGCTCCTTCGCTCTCGTCCGGTTCTTCCAAAGAATCGCATCCAGTTCTGATTTCTTCGCAATCTTTACATCTGCCACCATCTGGCGGACACTGCTGAAATCAGCCTTCTCATCATAGGTCTCTGCGAACTGCGCCAGTTGTTTCAGCATCTCGCCGGACAGAACAAGCTCCTGATTGCGCCCGTTCCAGCTATAAAGTGCTTCCTTCCATTCGTTCTGCACCTGCACAAACACGGCTTCCAGCTCACTCACCTTCCGACACGCCGCATCCGTCTCCCTCTGATGCTTCTCCCGTTTCTGAAGTAACTCTTCCACCTGCCTCTGCTGTGCATCTACTTCGCGAAGAACATTGAGTCCTTCTGAAATATGCTTCTGTGTCTGCAAAAACTGCTTTTCATGTGTGTCAAATGCATATGCCGTTCGGAAGTTTTCTTTCAGTTCCATGTTCATGAATGCATGCTCCTGAAACGCCATCTCGTCGGCCTCTTCCTGCATTTCCTCCAGAAGTGTGTTCAGTTCCTGCTCCTTCTGCCATACCCTGTCCTGCTCCGCCTTCTGTCTGTTCTCGAATTCGACATACTGCTCTTCTTTGTCTGCAAGCTGCTTCTCTTTCTCTCTTTTCGTCTTTTCTTTTTCCGCAATCCGGTCTGCAAGTTCTGTTTCTTTCTGTTTCAGCCCTACCGCATCACTTTTACTAAGAGAATCCTTTTCCTTCTCCATGGCAGCCTTCCCGGCATCCAGCTCCATTCTGATCTTTTCCAGTTCCTGCACACGAATTTCGCACTCACGAGCCTGCCGTTTTCTGTCATTCTCTTCCTTTTCCAGTGATGCCAGCTTCTTCTGATTTTCTTCATAATTATCTGCTTTTTCATACAAAGCAAGCCGGTTATATTTATCCAGTACCCGGTTGATCTTCTCTGCCGCCTGCTTGCCCTCCTGTCTGGCTTTCAGATTCAGGTTCATGGTATCCATATTTTCAATCGCCTCAGACATAGGACGAAGATCCTCATCCGACAGTGGCTGCAGCGAATCACTCAGAATATCATTGATGACAGAAGGCTTAAAATCCTTGGACAACTTCGGTGTACGAAGCTGGATCAAAAGATCGATCATTTCTTTATACTCTTCCACCGTCTCAAAGCCGAACACCTGACGGTTTACAAATTCCATGTATTCCATCTGGCGGTCAAACACCTGACCGCCGCCCTGAATGCGGTTTTCCAGCTCTTTACGGGAGAGTGTCACCTTCTCATCTGTCTCTTTATATAGGAAAAAATCCTTCCCGATTCTTCTCCCGTCAGTCAGGCCAAAATACCATTTATCCAGCGGTTTTCCTCGCCTTGCACGGATTCCCATCCCAATGGTAAGATAGGTATCACTTTCCTTCCGTCTGAATTCCAGATACAGATATCCCGTGCGTTCGTCCCTTCCATCGTCCTCCTCCAGGAGATAACTGCTCATCTTTCTGTCCCGGGAACCAAAGGGATCCAGTCGCTCCGGGCTCATATTTCCATCCAGAAGGAGGGGAACCACACTCTGCATAGTGACAGATTTTCCCGAACCGTTCGATCCACGCAGCAGCATTCTTCCTTTTACGAAAGGGAACTCCTGCTCATCATAATACCAGAAATTAATAAGACCGATTTTATTTGCCTGCCATCTACTGTTCATTCGTATTTCCTCCCGCATAATCGTCCGGATAACATCCCGTCATCTTTCCCGCCGACGGATATATGATCACCTGATGCTCCTTCTCCTCACATTTGATAAAGGTCCACCGCTCCAGATTCTCCGTGATCTCACGCACAAACTCCCCTTCCGGCATCTCCCGGTAATTCTTTGTGAATCCCAAGCCCGACTCTGCCTTTACTTCTCTTAGCATCTGCTCAAACTCGATCTTTTCAACACGAATGGTATCATCATTCCCGGTTTTCCATACTCCGCTCTCTACTTTTTCGCGAATTTTTGCACAGCACAGAAGCAGAATATCCGACAGCGCATTATTTCCCGGAAATGTCGTTCCAATATGGCAGTCTTCCCCCGCCAAGAGAAATGCACTTCCCTTGTGAATGTGTACCTGACAGTCAAAATTCTGTTCCAGATCCTCCGCAAGTCTGCGTCCGTAGTATTTTAAATACTCAAAATCTTCCTCTGCTCCGGCGTTCCGATACATCCCCACCGAAAACAGCAGCCGTTTGTAAACGCGGTGTCTTCTTGCGATTCCACGGTCTTCATTCATTTCAAACCAGTCACTCTCGCGGAAGTCCTCGGGTCTTGTATATTCCATGATATCCCTTGAAAAATTTCTCATAAAATATCTGGATGCTCCTGTATTTTCATACAACACTTCCCCGGACTCTTCGTCCATGAACACATCGTCGCTTCCATCCGTCACCTTCACAATCCCCTGTGCCACTGCATACCGAAGCACCTTCACCATTCTCCTCCGGCTGGTATATAAGGTCCAGTCCACCGGCTGTCCCGGCATATTGGCGGAAACATACTCTGTAAGCTGCGAGAGGATGAACTGCTCCTCCGCATCCTTATCCTCCAGAAACATCAGCAAAATACAAAGAAATGCATATTCCTCTCTTGATGTAAATTCTTCGATTCCCATAAAACTTTCCGGTATCGCCGGAATCTTCTCCATTTTTACAAGAAGTGAATTTTCTATGACTTGACATCCCATCTTATCTGTTGCAAAACGCCGGATTTCACCAATCGAATCTCTGACTTTATAATACAGTTCTTTATCCTCCGTTTTCAGAATCCAGCGCTTTTCCAGTAATGCCTCTAACTCTTTCATTCTCCCGTTTCCTCTTGAAATACGATCGCAAGCTTCGGCATCGTAAAGTTTCCGTCCTCACAATGCACCACACAGCTCTCTTTTGCCTCTCTTGTATCCAGTACATACAGTCTTCCGTCATCCGTCCGTGCCGTATAATCTGCATCCTCCAGCGCATCCGACAGCCATTTCAGCAGGATTTCCCGCACTCTCGGCTCAATAACCGGAAGGGATGCGAAATCGATCCGCCCATCCCGCTCCAGCATTTCAATCTTCCTCCTGTCCTCCCGAAGCTGCTCCAGCATCTGCTTTCTGGTCTCTTCCTTTTCCCTTCGGCTGTCTCTGATAGAACTTCTCCTCGTTTTCTCACGGTATGTTCTCACTCTGGGTTTCAGCAACAGCTCCAATGCCGGCTCCTCATATACACCTTTGTTCATACTGTCCGTCTCTCTCGGGCTGTCCCCTTTTAAATGAAATGGTTTCTCCAGTCCGAAAACCATTGCCGACATTTTGTGTGCTTCCTGTACATCTTCACACTTCAGGAACAGTTCCGCCACCTTTCGGTATTCTTCCCTGCGGTTCGCTCCCAGTGCATTTTTCTCGCTCAGCTGCGCCGCATACCGTGTAATCCTGCGGATAATCTCATTCGTTGCATCAAACAATTTCCCGGCTTCATTTTCCTGCCCATTCTCCGCCACAAACCAGTTACGGATGCTCTGATAGCGCCCTTTCGTCTTCTCTTCAATGAGCTCCGGAGATACTTCCACATCTATCCTCGGAATCGACAATTCATACTGGTTCACCTTGTCCAGCACTTGATGAAGCAGTTCCGGATCCAACATCCGCAGATTCTCTTCGATTACGCCCACATTTCTCTGCAATCCCTTGATGAAATTTCTCAGATACTCCACCAGTTTATCCTTAAATACCAGGAATTCCTTCGTCCGCATCATTTCTTCTGCTTTCACACTGTTCAAATCGCGAATGTAGTCCTGGTAATTCTGGTTCAGCCGGATAAAATCATTGTTCAAATCCTGCCACCATGTATAAACTGTATTCAAATCCGCCCCGCCCATTTCCGGGAATCTCGCAACACTGCGCCGGATCCGCTCCAGAAGAGTCGGTTCCAGAGACGCTCCTTCGATGAATAGATTCTCCAGCCTGAGCACCAGACGTTCAATTTCCACACTATACTCCGACATCTGATAACGGAATTTCTTATTCTTGAACTCTTCAATGGAAGAAACCTTTCTGGTATCCTGAATCGTAGTCAGATTCTTCCATTCCACCAGCGCAGCCAGATCCTGCTGGCATTGCTCCATTCGGTATTCAGCAAAATATGGATCCTGTATCATCTGAGCATAAACATCCTCCTGATACATCCAGTATTTCAGTTTTTCATAATTCTCATAAAAAATGCGCATAATGCTCCGGTATCGGTCAACATTATCCGCATTTAAGTACTTCGCCTCCGTAAGTGGCCTTGTTAATTTTTCAGTTACATGCATGATTTCCTGTCCTCCGCATTACTAATCGCAGTATAGCTTATGCGGCAGGAGAATGCAAGGTTTTTAGGTTTCCATTTTTCGAATACTTGTGATAAGATAGCAATATTCTATTTCTATTCCTAAAAAATCTTCTTGATTTTAAAAACGATAATACAGGCGACCACCACGATAACGCTCAAAAGAATCACCCCGGGATAGCCACTCTCCAGTTCCGGCATGTTTTGAAAGTTCATTCCATACCACCCGGTAATCAATGTCAGCGGGAAAAAAACTGTAGATACGATCGTCAAAAACTGCATATTACTGTTCTGTTTTGCATCCACTTTAGCCTGATAAGCATCATTCACCTGCCCGGCATACTCCAGAAGATGGGATGTTTTATTCATCAGCCGCTCTGCCCGGTCAGAAATCGTCCCAAAATACTTTAAGTGCTTTTTGGCAAAATAATGATTTTCGTTCTCTTCCAAGGCCTTCCCTACGTCCATGATTTCATCATAGTATCCCCGCAGGATCAGGAGTTCGCGGCGAATTGTTGCAATGCTGGATTGAAAATTTTCAGTATGATCACGATGAACCGCTTCTTCTAATTCCATCAGTTTTTTCTCGAACTGTACCAGATATTCCAGATCGCGGTTCATAAACTCTGCGATGAAATTAAACAAAAATATTTCTTTCGTCTTATATCTGGTACTCTTTCTTCGCTTGATTCTAGAGACAAGCCTTTTTGAAAATCCATCATCATCAACCAGAACTACCTTATCACTTGTAATAAAAAACAGAATTCGATAACGGCTTCCCTGTACATCGAGAAGCTTCGGGATACAAAAGGAACCTGTCAGGCAGCCCTGCTGTGCTTCGATCTTACAAAATCCGATATTACCGAGCTCAATGTCCCCTTCATATACAATCCCATTTTCTTCAAGGACTCTTGCCGCACGATGTGAATCTGTAATGATCGGTTCAAACCCTATACTCTTTTCAGTTTTCACAGTCTCATTATTTTGTTCTGTTTGTAAAATCTGATCATCCAACATTTTTCCACCTGAAGATTCCTGTTTATAATACTTTACTTCCGTTTGTCGTAAGTCTGAATCTGGCTCCCAGTAACTCTGCCGCCTTCCCCATATTTTCTATTGGTTCAGATCATTCCAATTTCTCAACTCTCCTGTATAAATGAGCTTTAACGCTTCTAATGTAATATCATCCAGAGGATTATTTTCTTCTACAATAACAACAATATTATCTCTTGCTATAGTTTCATAGTCCAACAATTCTTTCTCATAGTCTTTCAGATTTCTGGAAGACATACCGAAATCACATTCTCCTGACATTGCTTTCGTTAGTCCCTTTGAAGAGTCTGTTGCAGTCACAGTAATCTTAGCATTTGTATTGATTTGTTCATAAGCCTCTGCCAGCTGTTCCATAAGCGGCGCAACTGAAGTCGATCCCTCTATTGTAATCTCACCGGTGGCCTTATTAGACAGAAAAGAACTGCTCTTTGCCACCTGTGCATAGTTCTCTGGTAGCCTTCAAAATTGCTTTCACTTGCTCTTCACTGGTCATATTGGTCTTATTTTCACGAACCACTTCCGCTGATTCCATCTGGTCCATCAGTGTACCGACTCTTACTCTGTAGAATTCATCCAAATTTGACTGATAAATAGACATGAATGTCAGTCTTTCTGCCAAAGGTACTCTCGGGTTTCCTGCTTCATTTAATACTCTCTCATTGAATTTCAGCCATGATAATTCCCTGTTCATCATGTATGGGATGCTCGTTGTCTTTCCTTTTGTTTTTTCTGCTTTTTTCATCTGAATAGTTCCTTTCCAAATCATGCAATCTTCATAATCTGGGAAATTATAGTATTTTATTGTCAAAAGCGAGCAATATCTATGTAAATTTTAAGTAAGATTTCCTCATGATAATAAAAAGGATACCTTGTATCAATCTGATACAAGATACCCCATTTGTCTTCTTCAAATTCAGTTCCAGTATTTAATTAAATCCAACAATCCTTCTCGCCACAATATATGCCAGAGAAGAAATCTTTCTTCCTGATCTTCCCGGAAGATTCATCGTCTGTCCAAGAATACCATACCGAATCTTCCAGTAAGTTTTATAATCTCTCTTCTTTAAATACTGCCAAAGCTCATGCTTTTTCTCCAGATTTTCCTTTGATTTTGAGCGAATCAGAAGAATAGAGGACACTGTCATCATGATTGCCAGATAATTCGTCATGTACTGACGAAGCTTTTTATTCGTTACCATCCGCATTTCATACATGTCGATCATTCTCTTTGTAACAAAGATCTGCTGATCCACCCGGCTGATCATCACTTTTTCATTTACAGACTGGTCTTCTCTTCCGATATAATAGCGGTAAAAGTCCACGTCCAGATAATAAATCTTGCGCACATGCGGGAGCGGATAATATACATAAATGTTATCCACATAAAATGTATGTTTCGGCAGTTCAAGCTGACAGAGCTTCAGGAAATCCGTTCTATAGATCACAGAATGCATCAATATGTACTGTCCCAGATGAAAACGCTTAATATCATCCCACCCAAAAATCTGATTCTCAGGAAGTACATTCTTGTATTCAATGACTTTCTTATGTGTCATTCCTTCCTTTTCATATACATAATTGGAAATCAGCATATCTACCTGCTGCTCATCCGCTTCAAAATCCTTAAGTACTTTCAGAATTTTCTTAAGTGCCTCTTCATCTACCCAGTCATCGCTGTCCACGACTTTAAAATATTTTCCGCTGGCATTCGCAAGACCGAAATTCACTGCGTCACCGTGCCCGCCGTTTTCTTTATCGACTGCCTTGATGATTCCCGGATACTGCTCTTCATATCTATGCGCAATCTCCGAAGTTGCATCCTTCGATCCATCATTTACAATAATAATCTCTACATCTTCCCCACCCTTCAGGATTGATTCCACTGCGCGCTCCATATACGCTGCGGAATTGTAACACGGAATTGCAAAAGAAATGTACTTCATCTTGTTTTCTCCTCTTGATTTCTTTTTAACCTCTTCCGACTTAGTATAGCTCATTTTATCATCTTTTCCAAGAAATATTGTAAAATTAATAATTATCAGATATAGTTAAATAAGATACGAAAACGTATTAAAGGAGGAATATGTTATGAGCAACAATTTATTGGTCGGACAGTCAGGCGGACCTACCGCCGTTATCAACGGAAGTCTTTACGGCGTGGTTTCTGAAGGACTTGCCAATCCTGCAATCGGCAAAGTCATCGGTATGGTGAACGGAATCGAAGGTTTTCTGGCGGGACGTACGATGGAGATGGCACCTCTCGCAGAAAATGGAGAACTGGAAAGAATCCGAACGACACCCGGGTCCTTCCTCGGTTCCTGCCGCTACAAACTCCCGGAAGATCTGTCAGATCCGGTGTATCCTGAATTATTTAAGAAATTTGAAGAATTTGAAATAGGCTATTTCTTCTATATCGGAGGCAATGATTCCATGGACACCGTCAGCAAACTTTCCCGCTATGCGGCTTCTGTAGGAAATAAGATCCGCATCATCGGTGTGCCGAAAACGATCGACAACGACCTTGTCGAGACAGATCACACTCCGGGCTTCGGAAGCGCGGCGAAATACGTAGCTTCCACCGTACGTGAAATCGCCATCGATGCCTCTGTATACGATAATAAACAGTCTGTTACAATTGTTGAAATCATGGGGCGCCACGCAGGCTGGCTCACCGCTGCAAGCGTACTTGCCCGCAAATTCGAAGGGGATAATCCGGTACTCATCTATCTTCCGGAAGTTGCATTTGACACCGATGCATTTATCGAAAAAGTAAAAGAAAAACTTCAGACCACCTCCAACCTGGTTGTCTGCATTTCCGAAGGAATCAACGATGGAAACGGCACCTTCGTCTGCGAACTTGCAAGCGATGTAGGCGTAGATAATTTCGGACATAAGATGCTGACCGGTTCCGGAAAATATCTTGAGAATCTGGTAAAAGAAAAACTTGGCGTAAAAGTTCGTTCCGTTGAATTGAACGTTTGTCAGAGATGCTCTTCATCCTGCCTGTCTGCTACCGATTTAAATGAAGCTGTTGAATCCGGCAGATTTGCAGTGAAAGCGGCAATCGACGGCGAGACCGGAAAGATGATTACCTTTATCCGCAAGAGCTCTGAGCCGTATGAACTGGAATTCGGCACCGCAGATGTCAACATCATCTGCAACATGGAAAAACCGGTTCCGCAGAAATGGATCACCGAAAACGGCTCCGATATCGGAGGCGAATTCATTGCTTACGCAAGACCACTCGTTCAGGGTAATGTAGAAGTTCCGATGAAAGATGGACTTCCATATTTTGCTTACCGACGTTAATTAAGAAACTCAATCATTTACAGTATAGTAAAGGATGCAGCGTTCCAATGGTTCACTGCATCCTGATCTATTTCTCTGATTTTCCGTTTCAATCTACAGCTTATCCAATACCTCCTGCAGATCAAGCGTCAGGGTTCCATCCTCCAGCTTGAAACAGGGCACTCCAATCGCACCTTTTTTCTTAACCTCCTCAAACAAAGGCTCTGTATCCCGCAATTTCAGAAAACGTTTCAGATTCGCCGTGCTCTCGGAAAATTCCAGATACATATAATCCGCATTTCTTTCATCCAGCGCCTTTACTGCTTCCAGGCAATCTTTACACGCATTCGTTCCAAACATAATAATCTTCATTCTGCTTCACCTCATAATATTTTTCTGATATACTTAATCATAGCACAGGTTTTTGATTTCATCAATTCAGGAAAAATCTGTTATTCTAAGAAGCAATACCGATTCTGAGAAAGGAGCATTCCACATGGAAAAAGAGACCACATTTTATTATACATTTTATACCCGACTTGGAGATATGACCGTCGGCTGTACAGCATCTTCTATTGTCATGCTGAGTCTAAACTCCAAAATATTTTCTAAAAGTAATACAAATCTTCCTGATTTGGCATATGAAACAGAAAAACAGATTCTGGAATATCTGGATGGAAAACGAACGAATTTTACCCTTCCGCTCGCCCCCAAAGGAACTGATTTTCAACGCAAAGTCTGGGATGCACTCCTTACCATTCCTTACGGTGAAACCAGATCATACGAAGAGATTGCCATCGCCGTTGGCAATCCCAAAGGATGCCGAGCAGTCGGAATGGCAAACAACCGAAATCCGATCATGATTCTCATTCCCTGCCACCGCGTAATCGGGAAAAACGGGAAACTGGTTGGTTATGGCGGAGGATTGGATGTGAAAAAAGCCTTGCTTGAGCTGGAGGGACAAAAGCAGCGTCCCTGCAGACAACCTACCGGTTCATCTCACTATGATACCCCATCGTATTATGATCCCGTATAATATTTTCAATCTCATCCCTGTTAAGTGACGGCATATCCCCCGGAATTGTATTCTTCGCAGCACTGTATGCATTGCCGTATTTTAATGCGTTTTCGCAACATCCGCCTTCCATCAGAAGGCCGTACAGTGCACCGGAGCAATATGCGTCTCCGCTTCCGATCCGGTCAACGACTTCGATATTTTCGTATGGTTTTTCTTCATAGAATTTATCGGCTTTCGCGTCATAGATTACGGAGGAAAAGCTATGTACCTTCGGACTGTGTACTGTTCTCTGGGTAGATGCCATGACTGAAATCGGGTATTCTTTTGCGAAACTCTTCATGATTTCATATAGATTGCCTTCTTTTCCGAAAGTTAGTCTGGCTGTATCTTCTGAGCAGAAGAAAATATCTACATACGGAAGAATTCCTTCAATGCATTTTCTTGCTTCTTCTCCGGACCAGAGATTCAGTCGGAAATTCACATCAAATGAGATCAGTGCACCTGCTTCTTTGAAGCGGCGGATCATCTCTACTCCTGTTTTGCGGCATGCATCGCTGAGTGCCAGTGTAATACCTGAGGTGTGGAAGCATCTGGTCGAGCGGAAGATTTTTTCGTCAAATTCATTGATATCCAGTCTTGTCATAGAGGAATGCTGTCTGTCATATACAACGCCCGGCTTTCTTGGATATGCGCCATTTTCATAATAATACACTCCAAGTCTTGCATCGCGGCTGTCATCGTAAACCAGGTAATCATCACTGACTCCGCAGAAACGAATCTTATTCTTTGCAAATAGTCCGATACTACTTT
Source organism: Bariatricus sp. HCP28S3_D3 (assembly GCF_052065755.1). Taxonomy (NCBI): domain Bacteria; kingdom Bacillati; phylum Bacillota; class Clostridia; order Lachnospirales; family Lachnospiraceae; genus Bariatricus; species Bariatricus sp. HCP28S3_D3. Next base: position 110,994 of record NZ_JBQHTK010000001.1, read on the forward strand.
CCGGAATTCTGGAAATGATTCCGGAACGGAGTCCGAGAAGTGACACACCGGAAGCCACATTCAGTTCCGCACCTCCTACCTGTTTCTCAAACATATCGCCACGCACAATTCTCTCATTATTCGGCGGTGACAGTCTCAGTAATATTTCCCCTAAAGATAATAAATCAAATTCTTTTTTCTCCATAACGCGCTCTCCTTCACTTTTCCATACTCTTCCTTTTTGAAAAAGGGCGTATCCTCTTTCAAAGATACGCCCCTTTTCAAATCATGACAAAAATGGGTTTATATTATCTCTGGACACGTCCGGAAGCATCTCCTCCGGCTAATTTGGCAACTTCGTCCATTGAGACCATATTGTAATCACCCTCGATGGAGTGTTTCAGACAAGATGCTGCAACTGCAAATTCGATCGTTGCCTGTGCATCGTATCCGCTCAGGCATGCTGCGATCAGACCGCCTCCGAAGCTGTCTCCGCCGCCTACACGGTCAACGATATGCATCTTGTACTTTTTGCTGAAATAGTAATCTGTTCCGTCGTATAACATAGCGGACCAGTTGTTGTCGTTTGCAGAGACAGACTCACGAAGTGTGATTGCTACCTTCTCGAATCCGAAGCGGTCAGCAAGCTGTTTTGCAACATCCTTGTAACCTTCATGGTTTACAGTACCTGCTGTTACGTCTGTATTTGCTGCTTTAATTCCAAATACATCTGCCGCATCTTCTTCATTTGCGATACATACATCAACATATTTGCAAAGCTCGCCCATAACTTCGCCTGCTTTTGCTTTGTTCCACAGTTTATTTCTGTAGTTCAGGTCGCAGGAAACTTTCACGCCCATTTCTTTCGCTGCTTTGCATGCTTCCAGGCAGATTGCTGCCACACCGTCGTTCAGTGCCGGTGTAATGCCTGTGAAATGGAACCATTCTGCACCTTCGAAAATCTTCTTCCAGTCAAAATCTTCCGGAGAAGCTGTATAAATAGAAGAACCTGCGCGGTCATAAATAACTTTGGAAGGTCTCTGAGAAGCACCTTTTTCAAGATAGTAGATTCCTACACGATCTCCGCCGCGTGCGATGTAAGATGTATCTACACCGTATCTTCTAAGTGAGTTTACCGCTGCCTGTCCAATCTCGTGAGTCGGCAGTTTTGAAACAAATGCTGCGTCAAATCCATAGTTTGCAAGGGAAACAGCTACGTTTGCTTCTCCGCCTCCGAATGTTGCGCCAAGCTTGTCAGCCTGTACAAAACGATAATATCCTTCCGGTGCCAGTCTTAACATTAATTCTCCAAATGTGATAACTTTCTTACTCATCTCTTATTTCCCTCTGCTTTCTTTTACGATTTCTACTGCTTCTGCTGCCAGTTCTTTAATCTTGTCAAATTCTCCTGCCGCTACCAAATCTCCCTTTACCATCCAGCTTCCGCCACAGGCAAGAATTCTGTCGTATGCAAGGTAATCTCTTACGTTGTTCTGGTTGATTCCGCCGGTCGGCATGAATTTCACTCCTACATACGGAGCTGCCATAGCTTTGATCATCTTAAGACCGCCTGCCGGTTCTGCCGGGAAGAATTTTACAACATCAAGTCCATTTTCCAGAGCCTGTTCGATATCACTTGGATTCGCACATCCCGGAGTGATCAGAATTCCTTTTTCTACACAATATTTAACGATTCTCGGATTCATTCCAGGGCTTACGATAAATTTCGCTCCTGCTGCAACTGCACGGTCAACCTGCTCTGTTGTAAGCACAGTGCCTGCGCCTACCAGCATTTCCGGAAACTGCTCACTCATAATACGGATGGACTCTTCTGCTGCTGCGGTACGGAATGTAACCTCTGCGCATGGAAGTCCGCCTTCACATAATGCTTTCGCAAGTGGTGCTGCATCTTTGGCATCGTCAAGTACTACGACCGGTACGATACCGATTTCCTGAATTTTTTCTAATACTTCATTCATCTTGATTCTCCTTTTCTTACTTCGATTCTTGTTGCCTTCCAGATTGACCTATTCCCATTTATATTCTTTCGGCCTATGTTTCATATTATGAAATTCAATTTCATAATATGAACTTTTCGTGTCTATGATTATACTCTCTTTCTTCCTATTGTCAAGCGTTAACAGCACTTTTTATTCAATTTTTTTTCGTTTCAGTCCATTCCAGGATTTTCAGATTTTTCCCAAAAAACATTTCAAAAAAAATACGATATTTTCCTGTTTACTCTCCCTGACAATCGTGCTACAATTCCACTTAGTACAATTTGATGCGCAGAATATGCAGCACCCCAAGTACAAGAAACGGAGTGAATCTTTCATGGAAGAAAAGAATCCTATCCAGGTATCAGAACGTATCTTCAATACTATAGAATACCTAGCGCAATACGGCCCCATGGGACTTCTGGAACTGAGCAAAGGGTTAAATCTGAACAAAACAACGGTTCATCGCATCTTGAACTCACTGATTTGCATGAATTATGTAAAACAGGATCCTGAAACTTTAAAATACAGCCTTAGTTTTAAGTTCTGCGGAATTGCTAACCAGGTCCTTTCTCAGAACAATATTATCGATCTGGCACATCCTTATATCAAGTCACTTGCAGAGCAGACCGGTGAGACAGTACATCTTGTGGAAATCGACGGCATGAACGCTGTTTATATTGATAAAGTGGAAGCTTCCCAGAATGTTGTACGCCTTGTTTCTATGATTGGGAAAACAATCCCTCTTTTCTCTTCCGGAGTTGGCAAAGCATTGCTGGCCGATATGTCAGACGAGAAAATAAAGAGTATCTGGGAACAAAGTGATATTCACAAACTGACAGAATATACCATTACCGATTTCAATAAATTTATGCATTTGATTCAGGAAATCCGTAAATGCGGGTATTCTCTGGATAATGAAGAAAATGAATTGGGTGTAAGATGTATCGCAGTCTCCCTCAGAAGTTTTCATGGTAAACCCAAATATGCGATCAGCATATCTGCACCAAAAGACCGGATGACGGACGAAGATTTAAAAAGATTCAAACCAATGATCTTAGATACAAAAAAACGAATTCTACAGGAAATGGGGCAATAGATTGGGGGACAGATTCCTTGACTCACATGCGTGTGAGTCAAGGAATCTGTCCCCCTGTCATTAGCTAAAACCCAAAATATCTTACTGCATTATTATAAGAAATATCCTGTACCATGCGTCCCAGTACTTTTTCGTCTGCCGGGTATTCTCCGTTCTCTACCCAGCCTCCGATCAAATTGCACATAATTCTCCTGAAGTATTCATGTCTGGTATAAGACAGAAAACTTCTGGAATCCGTAAGCATGCCAATAAAGTTCCCTAAAAGTCCAAGATTTGCCAGTGATGTCATCTGCTCGATCATTCCCTGCTTATTATCATTGAACCACCAGGCGCTTCCCTGCTGGATTTTTCCGCGGGCCTCTTCGCTTTGGAAGCATCCAATGATTGTTCCGATTGTTGCGTTGTCTGTCGGATTTAAGGAATACAGGATTGTCTTCGGTAATTCATCTGTAATGGCAAGTGCATTCAGATAATCTGCCATTTCAGAAGACGGAGCATAGTTATTGATGCAGTCGATTCCTGCATCCGGTCCCAGTTTTCCGAAGATCATTCCGTTATTGTCACGTTTCACTCCATAATGAAGCTGCATAGCCCAGTTTTTCTTATGGTACTCTCTTCCGAGTGCCACCATATATGCGGTCTTAAACTGAAGTTCATCTGCACGGCTGACTGCTTCCCCGCGAAGTCTTTTCGCAAAAATTGCTTCGATTTCTTCTTCCGATGCAGGAGCATACATCACATATTCCAGACCGTGATCCGATACGGAGCATCCGTGCTCTGCGAAATAATCCATACGGATTCTTAGTGCTTCGATCAAAGATGCAAAACTATCAATCTTCACGCCGCTTACTACTTCAAGTTTTTTCAGATATTCCAGATAATCCGTTTTTTCCAGATTCATCGCTTTATCCGGTCTCCATGCAGGCAGTACCCGTACTTCGAAACTCTCATCTGCCGCAATTTTCTCATGCCATTCCAGTGAATCTACCGGATCGTCGGTCGTACATACCAGTGTTACATTCGACTGACGGATCAGATTTCTCGCGCTCATGCCGTCTTCCTGAAGCTTTGCGTTGCAGAGATTCCATACTTCTTCAGCCGTCTCACCATTCAGGGCACCATAATATCCAAAATATCTCTGAAGTTCCAGATGACTCCAGTGATAGAGCGGATTACCGATTGCTCTCTCCAGTGTTTCCGCCCATTTCTGGAATTTCTCGCGGTCAGAAGCATCACCGGTAATATATTTTTCTTCCACACCGTTGGAGCGCATCTGACGCCATTTATAATGATCCGCTCCCAACCAGACCTGTGTGATATTCTCAAACTTTCTGTCCTCGGCGATCTCCTGCGGATTAATATGGCAGTGATAATCGAGAATCGGCATATTCGCCGCATATTCATGATATAATTTCTGTGCTGTTTCTGTCTCAAGTAGGAAATCTTTATCCATAAATGCTTTCATACTATTTGCACCTGCCCTTACACATATTTTTTCAAAGTCGCACGTACCGCTCCCTTGCCCGCTGTCAGTTCCTTCAGATATCCGACAACCATATCTGCAAGACCTGCTTCGTAGAGATCCACGCCAAAGATCTGTTTCATCCTCAGTACCGGTGCAACTTTCGCTTCTACATCCTGATCTTCTTTCAGTTCCAGTCCCGCAACAAATGGGCATACGGTATCCAGAAGCGGATCCGGGCTGAGTTCAAATTTATTTCCTTCATCATCTACCGCCATCAGGTAACGAAGCCATCCTGCAAATACCAGCGGGATCAACTTCAGAGATTTCACATCCAGTTCATCAGATGCCTGATAAGCCTTGATCGTCTCTCCAAAACGGATTGCCAGCTTCTGAGAAGTGTCGGTTGCAATTCTCTGCGGAGTATCCGGCATAAACGGGTTCGGAATACGCACATTCAGTACGGTGTCAATAAACTCCTTCGGATCGAGGACGCCCGGATTTACAACAACCGGAAGACCTTCTACATATCCGACGGTCTCAACCAGTTTCTTAAGCTCTTCATCTTTCATTTCATCTGAAATCTTCTGATAACCGAGCACACATCCGTAAACAGCAAGTGCTGTATGGAGCGGATTCAGACAGGTGCAGACTTTCATCTTTTCTACTTTATCAACGGTCTCTCTCTCGGTAAACATCAGACCGCCTTTTTCAAGCTCCGGTCTTCCGTTCGGGAATGCATCTTCGATGACCAGATATTCACATTCTTCTGCATTTACAAAAGGTGCCACATACGTGTTCTTGGAAGTGATGACCGGATCCAACTCCTCAACACCGTCATTCTTCAGAATTTCTACTACAGAAGCATCCGGTCTCGGTGTGATTTTATCGATCATGGACCACGGGAAGGTTACCTTCTCTTTTGAATTCACATACGCAAGGAACCCCTCTTCTGCCAGTCCGTTTTTGGTCCACGCTTCTGCAAATGCATTGACTGCCGCATACAGCTTGTCGCCGTTGTGAGAGCAGTTATCCATGCTGACCATAGCGACCGGTTTCTCACCCGCCTGATAACGGGTGTACAGAAGAGATGCAACTTTTCCGATATAGCTCATCGGTTTTTCCGGTCCTTTTTCAAAATCTTCTACAACTGCCGTAAGCATTTCTCCTTTTCCGTTTACAAGGCTGTATCCATTCTCTGTAATTGTGAAAGAAACCATCTGAAGGGAATCTTTGCGGAAGATTTCTTTCAGGCGCTCATACTCAGCAGTATTTTCAGAATCCAGTATGCGGGACTCTACTACACTTCCGACCACTGTCTTATCCACATTTCCGTCAGCCTTCAGTGTAACAAGGATGCTGTAATCGTCATGCGGGCGGTTCATTTTTTCAACAATTTCGTAGTCAAAACCTTCTGCCACGATAAGTCCGCGGTCAAGTACCCCTTCATTTAACAGATTCTGAACCACATTTGCCTGGAACGCACGGAAAATGTTTCCTGCTCCAAAATGGATCCAGAATGGATTTTCCTTTGTTGCTTTCGCTACTTTTTCACGATCAAACTTCGGAAGGGCATATCCTTTTTCTTCCCATTCGTTTCTATTTACAAGTCCGTTTGTACTTAATTTCATTATTTTCTTGCCCCTTTCTCGATTGCTTCCCATAAACCATTCAAATATGTTGCTCCAAGTGCACGGTCATAGAGTCCGTATCCCGGCATTGCCACTTCATCCCAGATCATACGTCCGTGATCCGGGCGGATCGGTCCTTCAAATCCGATATCGTAGAGAGCTTTCATGATTTCGTACATGTCAAATGTTCCGTCGCTTGAAAGATGAGCCGCTTCTTCAAAGTTGGTCGGAGTGATGAATTTCAGATTGCGGACATGCGCAAAATGAATTTTTCCTTTCAGAGAGCGGATCATATCCGGCAGATCATTCTCAAGGTTGGTTCCGTAAGAACCTGAGCAGAAGGTTACGCCATTGTGCGGATTGTCCACCATTTCCATCATGCGAAGGATATTCTTCTTGTTGATGATGATACGCGGAAGGCCGAACACACTCCATGCCGGATCGTCCGGATGAATTGCCATATTGATATCGTATTTGTCACACACCGGCATAATCTTTTCCAGGAAATATTTCAGGTTTTCAAATAATTTCTCATCGTCTACATCCATGTAAAGTTCGAACAGCTCTTTCACTTGTTCCATTCTCTCCGGTTCCCATCCCGGCATTACAGTTCCGTTCATATCACCTGCGATGGATTCAAACATCTTCTCCGGATCCAGTGCATCTACTGCTTCCTGTGTGTAGGCAAGCACGGTAGAACCATCCGGACGTACTCTTGCGAGTTCGGTTCTGGTCCAGTCAAATACCGGCATAAAGTTGTAACATACCAGATGAAGATCTTCTTTTCCGAGATTCTCCAATGTCTCGATATAATTTGCAATGTACTGGTCTCTTTCCGGCGCGCCTGTTTTAATTGCATCATGAATATTTACACTTTCAATTCCTGCAATATGAAGGCCGGCCGCTTCCACTTCTTCTTTCATCGCACGGATTCTCTCACGGCTCCACACTTCCCCCGGTGCCGTATCGTAAAGCGTCGTGATTACGCCCGTAACGCCCGGAATCTGGCGGATCTGCTGAAGCGTAACCGTGTCAAATTTGCTTCCGTACCATCTCAGTGTCATTTCCATAATTTTCATACCTTCCTTTTCTGAATCGATGTTTTACTTGTTGATTCTATTATTTTCCCATGCAAAATACCATTGATGAGGTTGCCCTATACATTGCAAAAATTGCGGTTTCATGTTAGACTAAATACAGTACTTCTCATTCGGAAAGGAGACTGTCATGAGAAAGAATTTACAGACCGCTTTCAGTACCAGGCAGTATATGGTAGCACAGGATTTTGAAATCTATTATTATAATGACCAGAACCTGGAAAAAGTAGCCCTGCACTCACACGATTATTATGAATTCTATTTTTTCCTGGAAGGAGATGTCAGTATCCAGATCGGTCAGGAAACATTTCCCATCAAATATGGCGATATTATGCTGATGCCGCCTCACATTCCGCACAAGCCGATCATCCACAGTCACGAAGTCCCTTATCGGCGGTTTGTGTTCTGGATCAGCCAGGAATACTGCAGCCATCTGCTGCAGCTTTCACCAGACTATGTCTATCTGATGCAATATGTTGAAACTTCCAAAACTTATCTTTTCCACAACGACCGGATTACATTCAACACCATTCAGTCGCTGATTCTCAGGCTGATCGAAGAAATGCACTCCGAACGGTTCGGCCGTGCTGCGCAGATTACTTTGTGCGTCAACGATCTGGTGCTTTTTCTCAACCGTCTGATCTATGCGAGAAATGTTCCTAGCTCACCGGGTGAAGAGCAGGATCTTTACCGGCAGCTCACATCCTACATCGAAGAGCATCTGGATGAGGATCTGCCTCTTGAAAAGCTGGCTGAGGAATTTTATGTAAGTAAATATCATATCGCACATGTTTTCAAAGACAGGATCGGCATGTCGATCCACCAGTATATCACGAAAAAAAGGCTTGCCCTCTGCAAGGAAGCCATCCTTGGAAATGCTAATATTTCTGAAGTTTATCAGGCTTACGGATTCGGGGACTACTCCAGCTTTTTCCGGGCATTTAAGAAAGAATACGGAATCTCCCCGAAAGACTATCGAGAAAAACAGCTGACAAAATATGATTAATTCGTTGTAAGCTTTTTTCAGCCGTGCTATACTTTATCCTGCAAATTACATGAAACCAGTTTAAAGGAGTATGAATCATATGAATCCTATGAATTTATTTCAAATTAAAAAACTCTGGAACGAGTTCACTGCCCGTCATCCAAAGTTTCCGAATTTTATAAAAGCCGTATCCCAAAATGCCATCCAGGAGGGTACGATCCTGGAAATCCAGGTCACCTGCCCTGACGGTAAGAGCTTTGCTTCCAACCTGAAAGTAACTGCCGAAGATCTGGAAATGCTCCAGATGCTCCGGCAGTTACAATCCTGATTTAGAAATATAATACTCCAAAGAAGGCAGCCGAGGCGTACTTGAATTTCCCTCTCTACATTATAAAAAAACGCCCAGACCATATGGTCTGAGCGTTATTTTGATATAATAATAATTCCTACTGGAAGTCAATTACATCGATCCATCTTGAAAGGAATGCTTTCTCTTCTTCAATTCCCTTCGTAAGCTGTACTGCTGCCGCAATCGGAAGCCATTTCTGTACATACTGTTTTGCTGTATCGCTCTTCTTGCAGAACAGATCCAGATACAGATCTGCAAGTTTCTGATTCTTTAATGCAAACTGCAGATACGTGATCGCAGCATCCCCACTTGCATTTCCCTGTGTAGCATGTGACCAGTCTACGATGGTCATGGTTCCGTCTTCTGCTACAATTACGTTGCTCGGGTTAAAATCGCCGTGGCAGAGCTTGGTATGCTTCGGCATAGAATCCAGTCTGGTCTGAAGCTCATAACGTGTTGTAGCATCAACAGTTTCTTTCAGAGTTTCAATCTTACGTGCGAATTTATCCTTCTGAAGCGTCAGACGCGGAGCTTTTTTTGCATGCATGGTAAGCTGAAGATCCACAAACTGCTCCATGTATTTTTCCATATTGACCGGATCATTTTCCATGATCTCTTCCATGGTCTTTCCTTCTACATATTCAATCTTAAGAGCCCACTCTCCGTCAATCTGGGTTACTTCCAGAACCTTTGGAATGTTCAGTCCGCTTTCTTCCACACGTGCCTGGCACAGAGCTTCGTTAAATACATTTGCTTTTCCGTGTTCCGGTGTGAACACTTTTATGATCTGATCCCCTTCTCTATAAACAACCTTATACGGACGGGTTACAACTACATCTTTATTCATTACATTCATGGTAGACATCCTTTCTTTTAAACTGATTTATACGTCTAAAAATATCTGCATTTACCTATTTGTTTTCTGTACCATAGTAAGCTTTCAGATAGATTTCTTTCAGCTCTGACATCAGCGGGTATCTCGGGTTCGCACCTGTACACTGGTCGTTAAATGCCTGCTCTACCATGTCATCCAGAGTATCCAGGAAATATTTCTCATCTACACCGTAATCCTTGATCGTCGGTTTGATCTCGATCGTTCTCATCAGGTCTTCCAGTTTAGCAAGAAGTTTTTCAAATACTTCCTGATCGTTCTTTCCGGTCAGACCTACAAAACGTCCGATTTCAGCATAACGCGCCAGTGTGTGCGGATACTGATACTGAGAGAATGTACCCATCTTTGTCGGTACCTCAGCACTATTATAACGCATTACTTCTGTAAGTACCAGCGCATTTGCAATACCATGCGGCAGGTGATGGAATGCACCTAATTTGTGAGCAAGTGAGTGGTTTACACCAAGGAATGCATTTGCAAATGCCATACCGGCCATGCAGGATGCATTTGCCATATGATCTCTTGCTTCCACATCATTTCCGTCTTTGTATGCGCGCGGCAGGTAATCAAACACGAGCTTGATTGCCTTCAGTGCAAGGCTGTCTGTATAATCGGAAGCCATAATAGAAACATAAGCTTCGATTGCATGTGTCATTACGTCGATACCTGACGCACAGGTAAGTCCTTTCGGAGCACTCATCATATTGTCTGTGTCAACGATTGCCATGTTCGGCATCAGTTCGTAGTCAGCAAGCGGCCATTTGATTCCGGTCTCTTTATCTGTGATGATTGCAAATGGTGTTACTTCTGAACCGGTACCTGAAGAAGTCGGGATCGCAACGAAATATGCTTTTTTACCCATCTTCGGGAAGGTGTAGATTCTCTTGCGGATGTCCATGAAGTCCATTGCCATATCGTCGAAGTCTGCATCCGGATTTTCATAAAGAACCCACATAACTTTTCCGGCATCCATAGCAGAACCACCACCAAGTGCAATAATGCAGTCCGGCTCAAATGCACGCATTGCTGCAGCACCGGCTTTAGCAGATGCAAGGGACGGATCCGGTTCTACATCAGAGAAGCATGTATGAACAATTCCCATCTGGTCTAATTTATCTTCAATCTGTTTTGTATATCCGTTTTTGTAAAGGAAAGAGTCTGTTACGATGAAGCAGCGTTTCTTGCCCATAACGGTTCCGAGTTCATCCAGTGCAACCGGCATACATCCTTTCTTGAAATATACTTTTTCAGGTGTTCTCATCCAGAGCATGTTTTCTCTCCTTTCAGCAACGGTCTTGACATTGATTAAGTGTTTTACTCCAACGTTTTCAGAAACGGAGTTTCCGCCCCATGAACCACATCCAAGTGTCAAAGATGGAGCCAGTTTAAAGTTGTAAAGATCGCCGATACCACCCTGTGAAGATGGTGTGTTGACAAGGATACGGCAAGTTTTCATTGCTGCTGCATGTTTTGCCATTTTTTCTTTTTCATTCGTATTAATGTACAGAGAAGAAGTATGTCCATATCCGCCGTCTGCAACAAGCTGTTCAGCTTTGGCAAGTGCTTCGTCAAATGTTTTTGCTTTGTACATCGCAAGTACCGGAGAAAGTTTCTCATGAGCAAATTCTTCACTGATATCTACAGATTCCACTTCACCGATCAAGATCTTCGTCTCTTCCGGAACAGTTACGCCAGCCATCGCAGCAATTGTAGCTGCTTTCTGACCAACAATCTTCGCATTCAGTGCGCCGTTGATGAGAATTGTTTTTCTTACCTTCTCAATCTCATCACCTTTCAGGAAATAGCATCCTCTGTATTCAAATTCATCTCTGACCTGTTTGTAAACACTTTCCAGTACCGTAACTGACTGCTCAGAAGCACAGATCATACCATTGTCAAATGTTTTGGAATGGATGATGGAGTTCACTGCCAGGCGGATATCTGCTGTCTCATCAATGATAACCGGAGTGTTTCCTGCTCCGACACCAAGTGCCGGTTTTCCTGAAGAGTACGCAGCCTTAACCATTCCCGGGCCACCTGTGGCAAGAATAATATCAGCATCCTGCATAACCATATTGGTCAGCTCCAGACTCGGAACATCGATCCAACCGATGATTCCTTCCGGTGCACCTGCTTTTACTGCTGCTTCCAGAACGAGTTTTGCCGCAGCAATCGTAGACACTTTTGCACGCGGATGTGGGCTGATGATGATTGCATTTCTTGTCTTCAATGCGATCAATGTCTTAAAAATCGCTGTCGAAGTAGGGTTAGTAGTAGGAATAACTGCGGCAACAAGTCCGATCGGTTCTGCAATCTTTTTAATTCCGTATACCGGATCTTCTTCGATCACACCGCAGGTCTTTGTATTTTTATAAGCGTTGTAAATATACTCTGATGCATAATGATTCTTGATTACTTTGTCTTCTACGATACCCATTCCGGTCTCTGCAACTGCCATTTTTGCAAGTGGGATACGGGCCTTATCTGCTGCTGTAGCCGCAGCCTTGAAAATCTTGTCTACCTGCTCCTGTGTATAAGTAGCAAAGACTTTCTGTGCTTCCTTCATCGCTTTCATTTTCGCTTCCAGCGCTTCCGGGTTGTCGATTATGGTTGGGATGTTGGTTTCCTGATTTGCCATTTTGAATCCTCCTGTAATGAAATAATGGAATCATAGTAGTTTGCTTATTGTTAATTAATTAACAATCTTTATAATGCTATTATATTGGATTCTATTTCTTTTGTCAACACAAATTGTTAAATAAATAACGATTTCAACATTATGCATAATCAAACGCCAAAATCGCATAAAACACACAGCATATTTACCATTCTTTTTGTATCTGCATTATTCCCCACAGCCCGTATCCGGCAAGGATCAGCTCCAGAATAAGAAGGATTCTACCCAGACTGTCCGGAACAGAAAAGAGCATAAGTCCATATCCCCACATATTAAAAACAATATGAAGTGCAATCCCCGCCGCCAATGTGTCATATTTTCTTACCACATAACCGATCAATACTCCGATAACTCCGGCACAGATTCCCTGCGCCAGATTCAGATGGTAAATACCGAACAGTATCGCCTGCAAAAGATTCGCGATCCAGAACGCCAATCCTGCTTTTTCAAAATAATGGTGGATCAGTCCGCGGAAAATCAGTTCCTCCACAATCGGAGCCAGAAGAACTGTATAAAATATAATCGCAAGAGACATCGTTCCCATTCCCGAATTTCCGAGCAATTGTTCATAATCTTCCAACGCCTTTGGAAGCAGAATTTGTATGGCAATCATCATAAGACTGCTGATTCCCTGGACCCCTATTCCGACTGCCGCCAGGTAAAGCGGTGCTCTTCGAACTTTCCCTACATCCTGCACCGGGGAAAACCGGTATCCTGTCTCGAACCGATACCAGATTCCGATCAGCATGATCAAGATCAATGTGATCGGCACTGCATTAACTGCAAGTGTCGGAGCTGTTCCCAGAATCTGATATGACATGATATTCATCAGCGACTGAAGCATCAGTACTGCCGGCAATACCAGAAATCCCAATACAAACGCCGTCACCCTCTGCTTCCATGATTTATATTTCCTATTCTTCACACGCCAAGTCTCCTTTCATACTTCCTCGGTATCCCGTCATATAACGGTTCATATTATCCGTTATTTTATCACCTTTTTTTCACTCGTACAACGCCAATTTCTATACAGTCGTATCCCCTGATTCTTATGGATTCCACCCGCGGGAACATTGACTGTACCTCCCGCAAATGTTATACTGTATCATAATACAAAGCACCACTGAAATGAATTCATCATACAGTCTATTTAAGAATCAGGGGGCTGTCTATGTCCAAAGAAAATTATTTTCAAAAAGCACTATCCAATTTTACATTTGAAGTAGCAAGCGACGGTGCCATCCGCCATCTGGCCGGGCACGGATATACCGTCCCCCAGATATCCAAAAAGCTTAATTTTCCCACACCTTATGAACGCATTCAGCGAATCGTATGGGAATCGATGCTGGACAACCGCATACTTCTTCTGGAAGAGCCCGGAAATGCAGGCATTCACAAAAAAATCTCCTACATTCAGGATAGGGACAGCTACGGAAGAACCAGCTTCCGTCAGGTTATTGTCAGTGAAGCTACGCTGCCGGAGATTCATTGGACTACCTATACTTATGATCCCGATACACATGGTCCACTTTCCGACTTACTTTCCGCAAAATATGCTGCAAATTCTGAAGATGCCTATGCATCCTGCGATTTCGGTCTGCGGCTTTTGAAAGATCCTGCAGGATTCTCAGACTCTCTCAAGGTTCTGGAGGAAAATCAAAGAGAGTATATCCTCGGTCTTCCCTGGGTAAGCTCCGTCGTCTACCACCGGCTCGATTTGCGGATGCGGACGATTCTTGTCAGATTATATGAAAATGACCTCTATCAGGGATGCTGTTATTTTGGAACAACCGGCGAGAAAGTTATTTTGAACTGAATTGCCGGAAAGCTTTTTTATCTTTAGGGTAAGTGCAATGACGTTCGTTGTATGTGCATGGTAAATGACTCTGTGCGCACCATTGGTTGCCAACTTTTTCACTTCATGATTCATAAGATGGCTAGGCAGTTCACTGGTCGGTCTTCCTCCGTTTACCAGGCCCCAGCAGATTCTGTAATTTTCACCTTTTTCATCCAATTCTATGATACAGATGCTGTCTTCCGGATCCAGGATGACGTTGCGGAAATATTTTCCGCTTCCTGTTACCATGAAGAATTCTCCTGCCAATTCAGGCACAGAAGTTCCGATTTCTTTCCATTCTCCGTCAAGACTGAGATATTCTTTTACTTCTTCAACCTCTTCCTCTTTCATGCGGTAAGACAGGTTTCCGCCATTTCTCTCATGCCATCCCTGCTCCCATCCGTCATTACACATACGAATAAATCCCTGTACAAATTTTACATCCATAATACTCATAATCTTTTCTCCTTCCAAATTTAGTTTCTCTTGCTGAGTACTTCTGCTTCGTATTTTTCTACTTCTTCAAACCAGCCTTCAGCTGCCACACCACATCTTCTGCAGTATTCTTCCCAGACATCTCCCAGCGGAAGTGTCTTGATTTCTTCCTGGAGCACCATTTTCTTAGACATCTGATTCGTATCCTGAAGTTCTTTAAGCATCTCGTTTGGTGTGCAAAGGGCATTTAAGAGTACTTTCTGGAAACTTCTGAATCCGGTTACCCATGCAGAAATACGGTTAATGGATGCATCAAAGTAATCCAGTGCGATATAAGTACGTTCTATACCTCTTTCGCAGCGGACAATTTCTTTTGCGATTTCTTTTGTCTCATCATCAAACAGAACCACATGGTCGGAATCCCAGCGAATCGGCCGTGTCACATGCAAAGCAATCTCCGGGAAAAATGTAAGTAATGCCGGAATTTTATCTGAGACAACTTCTGTCGGATGATAATGTCCGTTATCCATAAGCGGCAGGCATTTATCAATATTTGCCGCTGCATAGCTGAGTGCATATTCTGCGGATCCCACCGTATAAGCCTCGACTCCGATATCAAACACCTTAGACTCTACACATGGTTTTAACATCTTTGGATCGTATGGTTCAGAAAGGATCTCATCAATTGATTCTTTATAGCGCACTCTCGGTCCCATACGGTCCGCTGGGATATCCTTGTATCCATCGCCTGTCCAGATATTCATAACACATGGGATTCCTGTCTGCTCAGCAAAGTAAGAGGAAATACGTACGCATGCTTTTCCATGCTCGATCCAGAATCTTCTCGTCTCTTCATCCGGACTGGACAGCGTCAGACCGTCTTTCACCTTATCATGTGAGAAAAATGTCGGGTTAAAGTCCAATCCCATTCCTCTCTCTTTTGCGAAATCAACCCATTTCTGGAAATGCTTTGGTTCCAGTTTGTCACGGTCTGCAAATTCACCGTTTTCAAAAATTGCATAGCATGCATGCACATTGATTTTTTTCTTTCCCGGCATAGACAATGGAAGGAACATCTCAGAAGGATATCCAAGACTTTGGATGAAAGCTTCATCCCATTGTTTATAAAATGGATTCACAAGTTGTGTCGATGTTCCGTTCGTATACTCCGACAATTTATTTCCGGTCAATAAGAACTGGAAATAATCCGGCAGCATCAAAAATGTCTTTGCTTTTTCCAAAAGTTCCAGTGTGTTCTGTTTCACAGCCATAAGCTGGTAAACGGTATTAAAGATCTGTTTCTGGATTCCGGTCTTCTGATATAATTCCGGCTCCGGAATGGTCTTGTATACTTCCGTATCCATTCCTGTTGTCCGACCGTCCCGATAGCCATATGTGTCTCCAAGGATCTGATCATTTTCATCCAACAGTACATAATCGACCGCCCATGTATCAATGGACATACTTACCGGAATTTTCCCGATCTCTTTACACTTTTTCATTCCTGCCACAATTTCCGAAAACAATCTCCGGACATCCCATAACTTTTTCCCGTCCCGGATGGTCATTTCATTTTCTCCTTTCTTTTTCCCTTCCTGTTAAGGTAAATATATCAAAAATCATTTTGATATTTTAGATTCTGTTTTGACCAAAAAACTGTCCTTATTTTCCATTATGCAAAGCAAAAAAAATAAACAGAACCGGTGTCTGTCACCCATTCTGTTTATTTATCTTTTGCTAAATTCTTATTGTACGATCGTTCTTATGCTCCAGCCTGTATTTTCTCGGCGTCATTCCATACCGTTCTTTGAACTGACGGTAAAAATAGCTTTGGTTCTCATATCCTACAGCTACCGCAATCTCTTCAATCGGAAGATTCGATTCTACCAGCAGCATGACTGCCTTCTGGAATCTCTTGCGCTGCAGCAGCTCCTGAAATGTAAATCCTGTGGTCTGTTTAATCATTTTACTCAGCACCGAGAGCGACTGGTGAAAATCTTCTGCGATTTTCGACAGCGTTGCCGTCTTATACCAGGTATCGATGTAAGATAACGTTGACTGCACAACCACATCCTTATAGCTCTGTGAGGAACTCTGTGTCAGACAATCAACATGGCGCAGAAGATACAGAAAAACGATCCCCATGGAATATTGATTGATGCTGTCTTCATTCTGCTCATCATTCAGCATGGAACTGATCATATTTTCCATGAGGTTCTCAATTGCCTGATTCTCTCCCAGTCGGAACACCAGATAATGTGATACCGGATGATTCTGTCGAAGTGTGTTAACAAGAAATTCCGCCAGTGTATTATTCTCTTTCAGCATCTGGAGCGGGATATCAAAGACCTCAGGCAGTGCGATAAAATTAATCCCGATATCCTCATACTCAGCCCGCCGGACTCCGTGCTGCACGTGCTGATTAAGAAGAAGCAGATCACCCTTCTGCAGGGTCACTTCCTTTCCATCCAGATAATGGGTGATCGTTCCCTGACACACATACATAATTTCAATGTAATTATGCCGATGGGCCGGGAAATCGATAAACCGGCTGTGCAGGCGTACCGTAATCAGACGTCCCTCTTTCAGGAAACGGTTACGATCAATTTCAAATTTAATTTCACTGGTATAAAGTTCTTTGTTGACAGTCGCATTTCCGTCCAGATAGCTCTGTTCTTCCGGAGATATCTCCTGCATTTTACTGATTAATTCGGGGTTCATAGTTTCCCGTCGCCTCTCTGTCTGAGATTGATTATAATGTTCCTCCGAAATCGGTCCAGATTGCCTGTCCGGTAATCGCGCGTGACTCATCGCTTGCAAGGAACAACAGAATATTTGCAACATCATCCGGCATACACGGCTGGACTTTCAGATCACTGTGCTTTGCCATCTGTCCCATCATATCCGGGTCAAGAGTTGTCGGATCGGTTCCTACAACCATAGGTGTCACGATCGTTCCCGGGCACACTGCATTACAACGGATATTGGTTCCTGCAAAACGGAGAGCTGTATGGCGTGTCACGCCGATTACTGCCGCCTTGGAAGATACATAAGCTGCACCGCCGCATCCCATAACACCAGCAATAGAAGCCACATTTACGATAGAACCGTAACCAGTCTTTGACATTTCTGCTGTAGCGGCACGCATGCAGTACATGGTTCCTTTCTGATTGATCTCAACAATCCGGTCCAGATCCTCGTCTTTGAAACGATCGATTGGCTTCAGACCTTCTTCAAGAACACCTGCATTATTGATCAGGATATCTACTTTTCCATATGCTTCAACAGCTTTTGCTACCAGCTTGTCAGCATCTCCTTTTTTGGAAATGTCTGTTACAACCGGAAGGACTTCTCCTCCTGCTTCGCGGATTGCATCAGCAACATCCTTAAGCTGCGCTTCTCTGCGGGCACTGATCACAACTTTTGCACCTTCTTTTGCAAAAAGTTTTGCTGTCGCAGCACCTACTCCGGAATTTCCTCCAGTAATGATAGCTACTTTTCCTTCTAATCGGCTCATTTCATCGCCCTCCTCTTTGTTATTTTTTTAACATATAGTTAATTATAACCGTTCTCTTACAGCAGGTCAATCTGTTTTTTCCAATGCTTAATTTATCATTCTGCCATTTCCATCCTTGATTTTCTTCGGAAAAATCCGACTCCGATTCCGATGTCCTTTCCGGAAAGGATATATTCTTTTGCCCGTTTCTGAAGTACGGTGACTTCCGGATAATTCTCTTTATCTTCCCTGACCTCCGCAAAAATACGCTGTTCTGCCTGCGGAAAACGATGATGTATATTTACAATTTCAAACAGATTCTGGAACTGTATAATATTACTTGTTTCCGGCAGTATCTCCTTAAGCGCCGGTGCAAGAAGCCAGGAATCACAAACATATGCTTCATAGCTTTCTCCGAAGAATTCTTCAGCCTGCCGGAACGATTTTCTGCACTCTGTAATATCCAGTTTCTCACCTGCCGGGATATGTACATTGAGCACTTTCGTACCAGCTTCCAGCTTTTCGCACTTTCCTGTCATATCTTCCTGAAGTGTCATAGGTTCAAACTGGATTCTGCCCAGACGGAACAGCCTCATCTTAATAGAAAATGCAATCCATCCGGCTTCATTTATTCCGTAGACACCGTATTTTCTTTTGCATTCCTCACACCAGATCGTAATATCATAAAACGTATCCACAAATATTTTTTCTGCTATACCCTGTCTCTTATATTCTTCATATACTTCCAATGCCAATTTCAAATAAAAAGAGAGAAGCCACTGCAGATGATTCTCACTTTCTTTCCATTCTCTCAGAAATGCTCTCGTATCTTTGTAAAACAGATCTTTCTTTTCATTATACATTTCCTCCTCCAGGAGAAATCTGACTACTGTCTCTTGCGCTTCCTCCGGGAGACGAATCTTATTCATAAGTTCTTGTATTTCCATACCTAATGTCCCTCTTTCGTTTGCATTTCATATTTATTAAATCAGACTTTCCCATAGTTGTAAAGTTCATAACTTTCCAATATCCAAAACAGGAGTGGAACTTTCGTCACACTCCTGTTCTTATTCTTTTAAGATGGACTATTCCGCCAGATGGCATGCCACCTTATGTCCACTTGCCACCTCTCTGAGCTTCGGTTCCTCCTGCCTGCATTTTTCTGTCGCATATGGGCACCGCGTACAGAACGCGCACCCGGTAAACTTCTCTGTCCTCACCGGCTGCTCTCCATGAAGCGCTGCCACTTCTCTTCGCTGTATATATGGATCCGGCGCCGCCGCAAAGAGTGCCTTCGTATATGGATGAAGCGGATTCTCGAACAATTCCTCCGTTCCCGCTTCCTCCATCATGGAGCCAAGATACATGACTCCAACTCTGTCTGAAATATACCGCACAACACCAATGTCGTGTGAAATAAACAAAAGACTGATTCGAAGCTCTTTCTGCAGATCCATCAGCATATTCAGGATCTGGGCCTGAATAGACACGTCCAGTGCAGAGACCGGTTCGTCACACACGATCAGCTTCGGCTGAATGATCAGGGCTCCTGCAATTCCCAGACGCTGTACCTGTCCGCCGGAAAGTTCATGAGGATATCGAAAATAATGTTCTTCCGACAGTCCCACTTTCTGCAGGATTTCGAGCACCGTCTCCCTGCGTTTCGCAGCATCGCCCATACCGTGAATGATCAAGGTCTCTTCCAGAATATCTCCGATACGTCCTCTCGGATTGAGTGCGGACAAGGTATCCTGAAACACCATCTGCAGATCCTTTCGCAGCGGTCTGAATTCCCGTTCATTTAACCGGCAGAGATCTTTTCCGTTATATAGAATTTCCCCGCTGTCCATCTTGTTAAGCCCTACGATAGCGCGACCGGTGGTCGATTTTCCACATCCTGATTCTCCCACAAGTCCATAGATTTCTCCTTCTTCAATATAGAAGGACATATCATTGACAGCAATCATATGCTCTTTCGGTGCAAACAGCTTATTCGAAGTCCCCCGCAGCGGATATGTCTTTTTCAAATTCTTTACTTCCAGCAAATGTTTCCCCATACCTAGCCCTCCTGTTCCTGCTTCTTTGCATCCGCATATTTCCAGCATTTTACAAGATGTCCCGGCTCTGCCTCGCAGAGCGGCGGCTGTGTCTTTCTGCATCTCTCATCCGCATCCTTGCATCTGGTACAGAAATGGCAGCCTTCCGGAATTTTTGTTAGTGGAGGTACGGTTCCCGGAACAACCGGAAGATGCCTGCCTTTCTCCACGCCCAGATGCGGAATACATGCCAACAGTCCTTGCGTATACGGATGAAGCGGCTTCTCAAATAATTCCTCTGTCTTCGCCTCTTCTACAACCTGTCCGAGATACATAACTCTTACACTGTGGCAAAGCTGTGATACAGCTCCCATATCGTGTGTAATAAACAAGACCGACATTCCAAGCTTATCATTCAATTTCCGGATCAGCTGAAGAATCTGTTCCTGAATCGTCACGTCCAATGCAGTGGTTGGTTCATCCGCAATCAGAAGTTTAGGCTCACATGCCAGTGCCATGGCAATCATAACTCTTTGCTGCATCCCTCCGGAAAGTTCAAACGGATACTGTCTGTAACAGTTCTCCGGATTTGGTATTCCAGTAATCTTCAGCATCTCGACCGCGCGCTGTTTTGCTTCCTGTTTTGACAACTTTCTATGAAGAATCAGTACTTCACTGAGCTGTTTGCCAACCGTATGCACCGGGCTTAACGAGGTCAGTGGATCCTGAAAAATAACGGAAATTCTGTCTCCCCGAATATCTCTCATCTTCGAAAGCGGCAGTTTCAGAAGATCCTGACCTTCGAAGACGATTTCTCCTTCGTAGCGCACTGCCGTGTCATGATCTCTCAGTCTGAGGACAGACTGGGACATCACGCTTTTTCCGGATCCGGACTCACCAACCACACCGGTAATTTCTCCCTGACGAATGCTCAGATTCACGCCATCTACCGCGGGATACCATTTCTTATGAACAGGGAATAATACCCGAAGATTCTTGATCTCAAGGATTGGCTCCCTGGTCATTTTATTCGTATTCTCTTTCATTACCTTTTTGCCCCTCCTTTTGTTCTCGGATCAAGGAAATCCCGAAGGCCGTCTCCCAGAAGATTCAGGCTCAGTACACAGAGGATCACAGCAGCTCCCGGTACGATCATCGTCCACGGTGCTTTCGAAAGAACCAGTTTACTGGCCTGAAGCATATTGCCCCAGCTCGCCGCAGGTGCCGGGATTCCCGCTCCCAGAAAGCTTAATGAAGCTTCCGAAATGATTGCCTGTGCAAAAATAAAAGAAGCCTGAACCGTCAAAGGAGAAATAACGCCCGGCAGAATCAGTTTCCACAAGATGCGAAAACTGCTTGCCCCTTGTACCTGTGCGGCCTCCACATAGGTCTGTTCCCGTATGACCATCGCACTTGCCCGAACCGTCCTTGCAACACTGGGCGTGTACACTATCGTCAATGCCCAGATTACATTCCAGCTCGATGTCCCAAATGCCGAAATCAACGCAACTGCAAGCAGAATTCCGGGAATCGCAATCAAGCCGTCGCAAATCCTCATCAAGATCTGATCCAATATTTTAAAATAGCTTGCATAAAGACCGATGATGGTTCCCAGAATGCAAGAAAATGCAGCTACACATCCTCCAACCCAGAGGGACACTCTCGCACCATACATCACGCGGATAAACAGGTCACGTCCCAACTCATCCGTTCCCAAAAGATGCCCTTTCCCGGGCGGCTGCAGACGATCCGCCACTACCATGGCGTTCGGATCTGTTTTATTCAAAATCGGAACCAGAACCGCAAACAACAGAATAATTACAAATCCCACGCATCCGATGATCAATCCCGGGCTTGCCAGAAGGCGTTCTTTGCGGAGCTGGCGCTGTTCTTTCAGGATTGCCATACTGGCATCCGAAGCACTTTTTCTTGTAAAATACATCTCTCCACCTCCTACTTTCGTCCCGGCTGAAGCCTGGGGTCAACGAAGCCATACAATATATCCACAACCAGATTGACCAAAACATAAACAAGTGTCACGAAAAGAACCACACCCTGTATCAGGAAAATGTCTCTCCGGTTGATCGCTCCCATCGTCAGCATTCCGATCCCCGGAATATTAAACAAAGTCTCTGTTACAATCGTTCCGGTCACCAGGCTTCCGAATGACTGTCCGACAGCCGTAAGAATCGCCGGTGCCGCATTTTTCAGCGCATAGGTCAGAATCACTTTCTTTTCTTTCAGTCCCTTTGCCCTGGCTGTCCGGATAAAATTCTTATACAATACTTCCAGAAGAGAAGAGCGGGTCATTCGTGTAATATAGGCTGCCTGTACAATTCCGAGCGATAAAGCCGGAACAAACAGATATCTCAGATGCTCCAAAAGTCCCTGATCCAATCCGACATACCCGGAAACCGGGAACCAGTGATGATAAACACCGAAAAACAGCATAAGGAACATACTAAGCAGAAATCCCGGGATTGCGGTTCCGAGAAGAGATGCCGTTACTGCTGTCACATCCACCGCAGTACCTCTTTTATATGCCGCAATGATTCCGAGCGGAACCGAAAGAATCAAAGCAATGATCTGTGCCAGAATGGCAAGACTGATCGTGGGACCAAAATATTCGGCAATGGCCTCAAGTACAGACTGCTGAAGAAAATACGATCTCCCCCAGTCCCCATGAAGTACATTCATGAACCAGTCTGCATACTGCACCAGAAACGGGCGGTCAAAACCAAGTTCTGCATTCAACGCCGCAATCTGATCCGAGCTTGCCTCCAGCCCCAGAAGCGCCGTTGCCGGGCCTCCCGGAATCAGATATGTTACCAGAAAGACAACCACAGATACAACGAACATGACCGGAATCAGGGACAAGATACGTTTCCCAATGTATTTTAACATAAGAGATTAACTCCTTTCTCTTGATATCGTTCTGGAAAATCTAATTTCCAATAAAATCAAAGAAGCGGCGGTTGCATACAAGCACCGCCGCCATCCTGCTATCGCATATTTTCAAGTTCAAGATAAAACTATTTTGTTGCGGTCCAGTAAATCGGGAATCTTACATAGCCGACTCCGTCCACTTTCTCATTTGTCAAAATAACGTTTGTAAAATGTCCGAGAACAGTTGCTGCACCGTCTTCATACAGGAATGTCTGGAGATCTGCCCATGCTGCAGCTGCTTCTTCATCGGATGCTGCAGAACGAATCTTCGTAATTCCGTCTGTTACTTCCTGACGGTCTAATCCTGCCCAGCCTTTATCCAGTACAGAAAGCTGAACCGGAAGCATATTATAGCTGTTGCTTGTAATAAACATGCTGAACTGCTTCGGATCAGAACGATGTTCCATAAAGGTGCTGAAATCATAGCTTTCTACTTCGGCATTGAACCCCGCCTGTTTCAGCTGTTCCTGTACAACCAGTGTTGCATTGTACATTTCTTCATAATCCGGAGTCGTTACGAGAACGATCTTCTCATTATTATATCCGGATTCAGCCAGAAGTTCTTTTGCTTTTTCTACATCATTCTGATTGTAGTATTCTTTACCGGCATCGGTTCCCCACTGCTTGTCATCTGGGTTACACCATCCTGCATTGATTTCATACAGACTCGGATCTCCGTAAGCTGCCAGAAGAACATCATCACAGTTCAGAGCTGCAAGTGCTGCCTGTCTTACTTTTTCATTTGCCATAATACCTTCTGTTGTATTCAGGAACAGGTTCAGTGTACCGCCGCTCTGGATGATCAGCTTCAGTCCTGATTTCTCAGAAAGCTCCTGATATCTCTCAAGCGGAACATCTTCTGCGATGTCATACTGACCGTTCTCTACACCTGCAATACGGGTTGCAGAATCGGTTACTACGCGGAAATAGATCACATCCGATACAACATCCTTCGCATCTGCGAGACCGGTAGACGCATTCGGTGAAGGCTGATAGTCTTCATAGCGTTCCAGCTTCACATACTGATCTTGCTTCCATTCAGCCAGTTTGTACGGGCCGGTTCCGATGTATTCCGTAATTCCTTCTTCAGAAGCAGATTCTACGACCTCTTTTGGATAGATTGCCGCAAACTGAATCGGACTTGCAAGAATCATGATAATGTCAGAAGAAGCCTGATTTGCTGTCATCTTTACGGTATAATCGTCTACTTCCTCAAATACAGAACCACCGATCAGTGTATTTGCTTTAGCAGAAAGCTCCAGCCAGCGATTCATAGAAGCTACTACATCATCTGCTTTCATTTCTTCGCCGTTATGGAACTTCACACCCTGACGAAGTTTGAAGGTATAAACCATTCCGTCATCGCTCACTTCATAGGATTCAGCCAGCACCGGAACCGGTTCATAGTTTTCATTCATCTGGAATAATGATTCATAAATATGTACACCAATTCCTCCAACCGTATTGGAATTGACAGTCGGCGGATCCAGTGACGGCGGATTTGCCGCAATCGCTACGTTGAGTTCAATCGGTTCTGTGGTCGCTGCATCGGATGCATCTGTCTTGTTATCTGTACTGCTTTCCTTTTTGCCGCAGCCAGCCAGAACAAGCGTCGCACACATAACGAATGCAAGAATGCGTGACAATGTTTTGTGTTTCATACTTTATTTCCTCCCAAATTTGTATTTATATATTAAGTATAATAAACATACTGGGTAGTATCAAATTCAAAATAATGATAGATTTTGTCTATTTATTTGTCTTATCTATAAACCTTGACTGCTTTACTGTACAAAAATCAATCCTAAAATGTATAAACTCTTTTCTATATATTTTTCATAGTTTCTGGAATACGGAGCAGAAGCCAAATATGATTTGGCGCTTACGAATTATGAAATAGAGCGTAAAAATGCCCGTGGATTTCAGCCGCACACATGCTGAGAAATCCCGGGCATTGTTCAGGTACGCCTCGGCAAAATTATAATTCCACCTCAAACGGCAGATGTGAAAGAATATCTTTCTCGGCATCCACTCCAGGAAATACTTCAATCAGCTTTAGTCCTTTTGGTGTCAGCCGGAATACACACCGTTCTGTGACATACAGTACTTTCTGACCGTTGGCAATGGCCCGCTTAGCCGAGAAACTGATGCTTTTTACTTCCTCTACAAACTTCGGGATCGTACCTTCCTTTTCAATTGTAACGACCCCTTTCTTCTGGGAAACCTCGAGCCCCTTGGTATTAAACGTCAGGCAGAACACAACCGTCGGTGTTTTCGCTGTAATATTGGCAAATCCTCCGATTCCCGCAAAGGTCCCCGGGCCACGGTGTGCGTTGACATTTCCCTGTCCGTCCACTTCCAATGCTCCCATGAAGCAAACATCCAGCCCGCCATTATCATAAAGGTCAAACTGGTTGGCCATATCATAAACTGATGCTGCACCGATCATGGCGCCAAATGCCTCCCCGGATACCGGGAATCCACCGATTCCTCCGGACTCAACCGTCAATGTCACCATATCCAGCATTCCGTTCTTTCTTGCATGTCTGGAAACCATTTCCGGAATACCGATCCCGATATTCACAATGTCATCCAGGCGCAGCTCCATTGCTGCCCTCCGGCCGATGATATTTCCGACGGTGTTGTTCTTCGAAGCTTTCGAAGAAACCGTATCGATCTTCTCATTCCACATATTCCACTCTTCATAAGGAATCTCAAAGCTTCCGGTCAAAGCGGTATACGCTTCATTCCGTTCTTCCGGTTCTGTCACAACAATTGCGTCCACAAGGCACCCCGGTATGATTGCGTTTCGCGGACGGGAAGGTGTATTCACAAGACGGTCCACCTGCACGATCACCTTTCCATGATTCGCCTTAACCGCCTGACAGATGGACAATGCGTCACCGGACATAAACATATCATCAAAAGAAATATTTCCTTTACGGTCTGCTGCCGTTCCCTTGATCAGAGCAACTGTAAGTTTCGGCAGCTTATAATAGAGAAATTCCTCCCCATCCACTTCGACATGTTTGACCAGAGAATCATCAATCGAAATCCGATTGATTCCAGGCCCTTCCATTCTCGGATCCACGAAAATATCCAGCCCCACCTTGGAAAGTGCTCCCGGCAGTCCGCCCGCCTGTGCACGGATTGCGTGAGAAATGCAGCCCAGCGGCAGATTGTATGCCTCAAACCGATCCTCCAACACAAGCTTCTTCGTACTCATCATAGCGCCAAAATGCCCACAGATCAGTCGGTCTACAGCACCTTCCCGAATATACCCTTCCGCATTACGGTTTTCATCCCACACACCGAAACCGGCACTGGAAACAATCGTCAGATGTCTGGGTGACTGCATCCTCTGGTACCTGTCAAAGAGTGCCTCATGAAGTGCTACAGGATTTTCAATTCCTACAAACGAATTTACACAAATACAATCTCCGTCCCGGATCAGTCGAATTGCCTCATCGGCACTCATTATTTCATACATGAAAAATGTCCCCCTCATAACATAACACAGCACCGGTGAACAAGGAATCCTACATCCTGCCTGCCGATGCCGTTCTACTCATAAATCTGTAGCTATTCTATCAGAATCATTGTATAAAGTCCAGAACTTTCCTGTTATATTGCCTCAATTCTACCGTTCCTCCAGGAATTCCCGCCGATACTGGGACGGTGTGATTCCTTCTGTCTTTTTAAATACCTTGGTAAATACCCGATAATCTCCATATCCGGTCTGTTCTGCAATCTCCACCATGGAAAGCTGCGTAGACACAAGGAGTTTCTTCGCTTTCTCCATACGGATATTTGTCAGATAAGAGAGAAATCCTACTCCGATCTCATTTTTAAATAACTGGCTGATATACTGCGGATTCAGATGAAATTCTTCCGCCAGTACGGAAAGACTCACTTCTTCGGCCAGATGTTCCTGCATATATCTGGTGATCCCGGTAATCACACGCTCGTTCTTCACTCCTGCCTTTCCTTCCTCCGACACCCGCTTTTCATACAACAATATCTTCAGATTATCAATACAAATTCCAAATTCTTCGTAATCAACCGGTTTCAGAATATAATCCGTGATCTGCAGACGAAGCGCCTGCTGACAATACGAGAAATCATCATATCCGGGCACAATAACAAAAGCAATTCCCGGATGTTTGATTCTGCTGAGCTGGATCACCTTCAGTCCGTTCATGATCGGAATATTGATATCCATGGTCACAATGTCCGGACAAAACGTATCGATCCGTGCCAGCGCTTCCATTCCATCGGATGCTTCGCCAACAACTTCGCATTCATGACCTTCCCAGTCAAACAGACGTTTAAATCCTTCCCGTATCATAATTTCGTCATCAACCAGCAATACTCTAAGCTTTTTCACCGCACTTCCTCCCCACGATAGCCTTTGTTTTTCAGTCCATGGAGCAGACTGTTTTCCACAACCGGCTGCAAAATGAAATTCGGCACCAGAACACCACCGAGTTCCGGATCAATGTCATAACTGCACATAAGCTGCGGATACCGGTAACACATCAATTCCATGTAGGCTTCCAAAAGCTCCAGCTCATCATCCAGCGCTACCATCTGCCGGTCAGCCTTCACACTCAGTCTGAAAAAATCCACCAGCCGCATCAGAAGATCTGCTACTTTCTTATCATCATTTAACTGGGCCTGAATCCGGATCGTGTCCAGTGTATTATAGAGGAAATGGGGATTCACCTGACTTTTCAAATAAAGCATGGACATCTTCTGTTCCGTCAGTTCTGCACGCAGAATGTCCGGATTCTCAAGCGTCAGATAGAAAGCCATCGTCATCAGAGTCATACCTATTCCGCTGATAAGCCAGGTCGGATTCACCGCCTGCAGCAAGGATACACATACTTCGATCACAAGAGCTGCACCAATCGCCTTTTTCTTCTTTCCGTCAATCTGGTTCCAGTGGCAAAACAGCAGCCAGATAAATCTTTGCCACCAGATCAAACCGCCGAGGTTTTCCAGTCTCCTCTTCCACCAAGACCGCAATATACTGGTAGAAAAGATAGACAACAAATACCATCGTTCCGATA
This sequence comes from Bariatricus sp. HCP28S3_D3, assembly GCF_052065755.1. NCBI lineage: Bacteria > Bacillati > Bacillota > Clostridia > Lachnospirales > Lachnospiraceae > Bariatricus > Bariatricus sp. HCP28S3_D3. The sequence goes on from NZ_JBQHTK010000001.1 coordinate 138,984, forward strand.
AAAAAGCGATGAAAAATATCATTCAGAATTCTCGGCACTGTGTCCAGATGATTCACTGTATAAACGGTTACCGCATCAAATACAAGATGAACCAGTACCGCAATCAGAAGAATCGAAAATGTTTGATGTAGCCTCGAGTGTTTCTGCCCTGCCGAGAAATAGACAAACGCCACGAATGTCAGGACCAGTAACAATGCTATTTCCATTCGAATCATATACGCTCACTCCTATGATACTATTGTAATTTATTTTCCTACATCCGGATAGAGACAGAATGCAGGGAAGTGTGTCAGTTTTATAGAAATTTAATTGACATTCCTCTTTCAGGCGATATAATAGTTCTAATTTAAACTATCCAGGAGGGACAATATGCCCGTTTCGGGATCAAGGAGGTACACTAACGATGGAAATACTCTACAAAATTGTCATTTATCTATTCAGTCCTCTATAAACCCTGTATTTTCAAGGCATACCGCCTGTTAAATGTTCAAACCTTATGTAATTTCCCTTGTTTTTGCCCTTATGAGCCGAAACAAGGGAAATTTTTATTCTCCGCCGATTACCTTATCCAGCAACCTTGCGGAAGTACGCTTCGCTTCCCTTGTAGCGTGAGCGTAAATGTTCATTGTGGTACTTACATCAGCGTGTCCGAGAAGTTCCTGCACATCTTTAGGTGCTGCACCGTTTGAAAGCAGATTGCTTGTATAAGTGTGTCTGAGCATATGGAAGTGGAAATCCTCCAATCCCTCCACCTTTTTTCTCGCTGTCCTGCACATAATCCCCACCGTACTCGGTGCTTCAAATGCCCCGTCAGATCTAAGGCAGACAAAGGATAATTCCTTGTACCCCTCAGGGACTTCCTCCGACCTCGGCAGACTGTAAACCTCATAATAGGTGCGGTCTTTTTCTTTGACCTCCAAATAGTAATTAAGGCTGTACAGTTCCCCGTATCGGAAACGGTTTTTGTGTTGTTCTGCTTTCGCAGTTTTTAGGATAGCGGCAAGCGTATCGCAAAAGTCTACGGTGCGGATTTTTTTACGCTTTGTTGCCCCTATTTCTGTTTTGTGCCTTGCCCCGTTGTAACGCATACTGCGGCGTACTGTCAGATATTGTTCTTCAAGGTTGATGTCCTGCCAAGTCAGTCCACAGACCTCTCCAATACGCAAGCCTGTATAATAGGCTATCTGTATAGGCAGAAGTGCAGGATTATTTTTCTTTCTTAGAAAATCCTCTAACCTCTGATACTGTTCGTAGTTGAGTGTTGGTGTGGAAGTTGTTTCTCCATCCTCGTCCGAGAACAGTTCGTATTCTTCTTTCTTTCCTCGCCATACCACATACTGCATCGGGTTAAAGGTTATCAGCCTTTTCGGGAATACTGCAAAACGGAACGCCCCTTGCAAAACAGCCGAAAACAATCGGAGATACCCTTTGCTGAGTGCCTTTGCGGTTGTACCGTCAGGATTTGTACCTCCAAAGCTGAGAAAATCTATATACGCCTGTAAATGGTCGGCGGTTACGGTTTTCAGCTTTCGGTTTCCTATCGGGTGCTGTTTGATACGGTTGACCGTTCCTTGATAGGACATTACCGTACCATTGCTGAGATTGCCGGGTTTCAGTTCTTCCTCCACCCACAGATCAAGCAGCATACCGACCGTGATGTTTTCAGACTTCGCAACGAATTTCTTTTCCTCATAGTCAGCGATTGCCTTTCTGAGCAGGGCTTCTGTTTCGGACTTGCTTTCTGTTCCCACAAACTCTTTCTGTACTTTTCTGCCGCTTTCATCTTCGATGTAGAAGCGTGCGTACCACTTTTTACCTTTTTTTCTTACAGAACCTTTTGCCATAGATAAATTTCCCCTTTCTATCCGTGGCAATCGGGACTGTGACATATGGTGTGCGTAAAGTAATAAGGTTACTTATGCCGATGAGTGTCAGTCATCGTTTTCACTTGTCAAAGAGCCACGGAATTTTTCTTTTTCAGCAACCCTTTCTTCGGCTGCTGTCACTATCCCGAACAGGTCGCCCATCTTTACAGCGGTGCGTCCCTCATCGTAGATATGTAAAATCCCATCTAAAAACTGCTTCATATCCTCGATAGGAAGTTCCATTTCTTTACGGTAAACTCTTTCCATAATCGCCCCTGACTCAATCGCATAGCGGCGTAAAGACTGCTTTAAGCCCTCGTCCTCTGCTACACGGTCAACCTCATCCATAGCGTCTGCAAAGTGATAAGTCATAACCGTATAGAGGTCAATCATTTTTCCGAGAAATGTGGTGAGCAGTTGTTGATGTGGTTCTCCCTTTACCACAGAAGAAACCGTATCAAGATATTTTTTGATATGTTCCTCCATGTCCTTTGCACATAAAGTGCGGCTGTCATATTCCTTATCTTCAGAAAATCCTGTCAGCCATTCGGGAGTGGTCAGGAGTGCTTCTGCCAGTCCGTTGATAATCATTGTACGCTTCGGGTCTACTCCGTCCGCTTCATATCTTTGAATGGTAGATTTGTTTACCCCGACACGCTTACCAAGTTCGGGCATTGTTAAGTTTAATTCTGTTCGGCGTTCTTTCACTCGTTCACCGACCTGTTTTGCGGTGAATGTAATTTCTTTTTTCAAGGTTTTCACCTCCTATTGCTGATAGTATAACACAGCAAAACCTATTTTGCAACTATAAATTTAATAATATGCAAAAATATTTCTTAATAAGTTGCAAATTGAGTTGACAAGAGATAGCAGAATAAGTATAATTACAGATACATAGTTGCAAAATGCGTATTTTGAAAGGAGGTTGATAAAATGAGCAATATCAAAATGGGTTTAACCATAGAAGAAGCCGCAGAATGTACGGGTATCGGAAGAAATACAATGCGTAAGTTGGTAGAGTGGGGCAAGTTGCCTGTCCTCAAGGTCGGCAGAAAAGCGATTATCCGCAGGGATACTTTAGAGCGATTTATGAGCGTCAATCAGGGAAGAAATCTGCTCAATGAAAACGATGTCCGCAAAGTAGAATAAACATTCTCCAAGCCCTCGGCGTTTGAGAGCGAAATACACCCCTCGCACAAATCTTCGATTTGTACTCTGGGTATTTCGCCCTTGCAGGGGGCACTGTATCACAGCTTCGGACAAAGCACCGCCGCTATGATACAGAAGAAAACAGCCCGCTGTTTTCTTCGCTGTCCGTCTGCTTACGCCGCCGAAACAGCGGCAACCGATTTCTCGGTTGCAAAAAGAGTATGCCCGTCACGGGAGGAAGGAGTATATGGCAAGACACAGTTTTATACAGATGTCGAAGCTACCCAATGTCAAGGGAAGAATATCCTATATCACAAGCCACGCAAGGCAGGAAAACCTTTATGCCACCTACCGCACCGCCAACAATGAATTTTGGAGTAATCTCGCAAGGGAAAGCCAGCAGGAATTTAAGCGAAGCGGTACAGAGGGGAAATGTATCGAAGCAAGGGAATTGATTATCGCCTTGCCCGAAATTTATACGAGATACGAGCCGCAGGAAGTCCTTGAAGATTTTACGGAGGAGTTCCACAGGCGGTATGGTGTGGAGTGCGTGTCAGCCCTCCACCATAACAAACGCAAGACCAATTATCATATCCATCTTATCTTCAGCGAAAGAAAACTGTTTCCTGAGCCTGACATCAAGATAGCCACACGCAGCGTTTTCTATGATGAAACAGGCAAAAGGGTACGCACTAAAAAAGAAATTACAGGGGAGGACGGACAGATACGAAAAGGCTGCACCGTCATTAAAAAGGGTGAGGTTTACGAAAGCCACCTCTTTACCGTGAAAGATGATAAATTCAAAAGCGAGCCTTTTCTTCGGGAGGTAAAAGAGATTTACACCGACCTTATCAATCGGCATATCTCCGATCCCGAACAGCGGTTAAAGGTATTTGATAAGAACAGCGTTTATCTTCCCACCAAGAAAATCGGCAAGAACAATCCCAAAGCCGACGAGATTGAAGCGGACAACATCGCAAGGCAGGAATGGAACAGAACGGCGGATATGGCACTCATATCGGGTATTTCCGAAGCAAAGATTTTAGAGGTCAAACAGACCGAGATACACGAAAAAGCAAGCCAATCTATCAAAAGCAAAGGCTGGCTGCCTAATCTGTTCCGTGGGATTGTAGCAAAGGCAAAAGATTTTCTGCAAAAACTTATTCGGGAAAAAGATATGCCGCCCAAGCCTACGCTTGATATTGATATGGCAGAGTTCCGCCATATGCGAAACCTGATGATAAAGGTACAGGATAAGGCGGTAAAAATCAAAAACTTGCGAGATAAAGTTCTGCCACAGTTGAAACAGCAGCTTGCCGATACAAAGGGGCTTTTCAAAGGTAAAGAACGAAAAGCGTTGGAGGTAAAAATCAAAGAAACCGAAACGGAGATTGCCGACAGGCTGGATAAAATCCCCGATACACTCAAAGCGGACGGTTATCCTGATGTGCAAGTTTTTATGCGTACTTTCCGAGAAATGGAAAGCGTTGTAGAACAGTACAACCATGACCTTGCCGAGTGGGAATACCAAGTCAGCAGGAAGCCGACAGCCACCTCTAAAGAACAACACAAACCGCCCGAAAAGCAGAGCGTGCTAAAACATCTGCGTGAGATACAGGAACGCAACAAACAAAAACCACCGCAAAGACAGCGTAAGAAATCCATTGACAGAGATAGCCGATAGGCATGAAAAACACCGCCCAGCGTGTGACCGCTGGCGGTGTCTTACATAACATCTTATCCGTTTCCTTACAACCTGAACTTAAAAAATGTATGTACTAATTCCCCATAAAATACAAATATGTAAAATATAGAAAATATAAAAGAATTTTTTCATACCCATTCCTTTTTCCCCATTATAATAGAGCAAAACTGGTAATGCAAAAATTTGCATCCACTGATAGTTATCCAATAATGGTGAGCCACCATTATAAATAGGAGCAAAAGCTTCAAAATATCCCATTAATGCTAGTTCAATGAATTCACTAATTACATCTCCGATTATAGGAATATTTTGAATATAACTTAGTGCTATTGGAATGTATGCTTTCAAACTAAACAATGCAAATATTCCACAAAACACTGAATACAAAATCGTAATTCTTTTTTTATTATTATATGCATAATAAAATAATAATCCTTCTATTAATGCAAAAAGTCCGCTTTCACTAAACATATATGAACCCAACAATGCTGGTATTAACTTCATTGTAATCAGGTTCTCATCGTAAAAATAACACATTGATAATATAATCAAAAAACTTAGAATTTGCCATGTAATATATAGTATAATTCTTCGTTTAATATTTGTTTTTTCAATGATAATTTTCAAAAAAAATGCTGTACAGAATAATGGTAAAAAATAGTTATTACTTACCCCTGTAAAGGTCTGAATCACAGCCATAATCACACTGGCTGTATATAACCGAATGAGATATTTTTTTCTGTTTTTTGTATATTTAATTCCTTCTACCATACAAAAAACAAAAATAGGAGCCGAAATTCTACCTATCCATCGAAACCATATCGGCATATATGGTATAAATTCAGCAACATGGTCAAATACCATACATATGAGTGCTATCCATTTTAAACAAGTTGTACTTATGCCATTGTTTTGTAATTTCATAATACTTCCTTTTTCTTTCAAATAATGTCTTTTGAAATTGTAATTTACAACTGTATTAAAAGTATACCACAAAGGCGTGAAGATTTCTATGCTGGTATTCACTTCCCACAAGACAAACTAGCGTATGGATGTAACGCTACTGTTAATGATAAGCCTCATTTTATTGATACCACAAGTGCAAAATACAGTAGGTAAGAGGTTTCCCTACCCACTGTATTTTAGTATAATAAAGCGTTACACTTATTTGTTGTAAATAAATTCACTACACACAATTTCTCTCGCCCTTGCTTGTATCTCGTTCATTCTTCCAATCCACAACATCGGGTTTTCTGCTTTGAGTTGTTCGGTCACACCCTCCGTATCAGCCATTTGTTCAACCAATCGAAACATCATTTCTGTTGCCTGTTCGTCAATGTCAGAAAGGTAACTGTTCAACTTGCCGCTTGTGAGAAGCGTTGTGTAAACCGCCCGTTTATGTTCCTGTAAATAGCGTTTGTGTCGCTGTCCCCATAAGCCGATAGGCTTGCGTTCTTTTTCGGTTGGTAAAGTAAGGCAAGGAATATAATAATCTCCCTGCAACTCATACCATAAGCCATTGCTTTTATCATAAATGTATTTTTCCATTGTGTTATCCTCCAAAATAATCTATTCGCACATACATCACAGTTTCCCGATTGCCACACGCTGTTATATCTTGTTATGAGATTTTCTTGCCCTTGAATTTGCCCTTATAAGCAATCAGGGAAAGAGTAAACTTGTGTGAAATCATATAAAGGGATAAGGCGAACACATTGCGATAAATCCTTTATTTTCAAGGCTTTTTGGGGATTTTATTGATAACCTATGGAGAGCAATAATCACTCATAATTTTATAGTTTTCAAATTGAAATTTGTTTTATTGCAGGAATGGGCGCAGGACTGGGAACCGGATTTGCCGGAATGAGTGCAGCCGCTGTCATAAGTCCCATGCTGATTACATTTCTGGGCATGCCTGCATATGATGCAGTTGGAATCGCACTGGCAAGTGACGTCCTTGCCAGTGCTGTCAGTGCTTATACTTACGGCAAAAATAAGAATCTGGATATCAAAAACGGTCTTGTCATGATGATCACCGTCCTGATCTTCACGTTCGTTGGAAGCTTTGTGGCAAGTAAAGTCCCAAATTCAACCATGGGAAGCTTTTCCACATGTATGACACTTCTGGTCGGCATCAAATTTATCGTGAAGCCGGTTATGACAACCAAAGAAAAAATGGCATCTGTCAGTCCGAAAAAACGATTTGTTCAATCGGTATTAAGTGGTATGATCGTAGGCTTTATCTGCGGTTTCATCGGCGCCGGCGGCGGAATGATGATGCTTCTGATCCTGACCAGTGTTCTGGGTTACGAGCTAAAAACCGCTGTTGGTACCAGCGTATTTATTATGACCTTTACAGCATTAACCGGAGCGGGAAGTCACTTTATGATCGGCGGTATGCCGGAAATGCTCCCTCTGATCCTCTGTATTCTCTCAACACTGTTATGGGCACGCATTGCTGCCAAATTTGCAAACAAGGCAAGTGCAGCAACACTCAATCGTTCTACCGGAATTGTACTTACCATCTTGGGCGGTGCAATATTCCTTGTCAATATTGTCAGCTAAAAATAATGGGATACCACCGGTATCCCATTATTTTTTATCAGAAATCACAATACTATCTTGTCAATTCCAGATACAGCTCCTTATACTGTTTTGCTGAATTCTCCCATGAAAAGTTCTTGTCCATATCTCTCTGAACCATCTCATCCCAGCACCAGCGATTTGTAAAGAATAATGTCTTTGCTCTGTTAATAGCATCCAATAACAAGCCTGCATCATAACGGTCGAATGTAAATCCGTTTCCTGTATTCGTAAACATGTTATATGGTTCAACAGTGTCCTTCAGTCCACCGGTCTCACGAACAATTGGAATTGTACCATAATGCATAGCAATTAACTGGGTAAGTCCGCAAGGTTCAAACTGCGAAGGTACCAGTAAAGCATCTGCACCCGCATAAATTCTGTGAGCTCTTGTTTCATCATACATGATGTTGGAGCATACATTTCCCTTATATGCATTCTCATAATAACGGAAAGAATTCTCATATACATCATCTCCGGTACCAAGTACAACGAACTGGGTATGTTCATCCATAACCTGACGAAGAATGGTATTGACAAGATCCAGTCCCTTCTGATCGGTCAATCTCGAAATCAGACCAATGACAAACTTATGGTCATCCTGAACAAGTCCCAGCTCTTCCTGCAGTTTCCGCTTGTTTTCCCTCTTCTTCTCTAATACATTCGTGATGTCATAGTTTGCATACAATCTGGAATCTGTGCTGGTGTTCCAGATATCATAATCGATACCGTTGACGATACCTCTCAATTTTCTCCAGTGATGTCTCAGATGCGCATCCAGTTTCTCTCCGTAGTATGCTGTCTGAATCTCACCGGCGTATGTATTGCTGACAGTTGTAATAATATTAGCGTAAGCCAGTCCTCCTTTTAACATATTCGCATCGTTGTAGTTTACTTTCAGTGCATCTTTGTTAAATACGTAATCCGGAAGTCCTGACCAGTAGCGGATCGTCGGAATATTGTAAATACCCTGGAAACGCAGATTATGGATCGTTAAGATCGTCTTTGCAGTAGTCAGCTTTGTATTTTCGAATAAAGTTCTAAGATATACCGGAACCAGAGCTGCCTGCCAGTCGTGACAATGAATGATATCCGGAACCCAGTTCAGATAATTCAGTGCTGCAAGTGCTGCCTTGGCGAAATAGCAGTATTTCGGAATATCATCAATCAGATTCGTATATGGATTTCCACTGCTGAAAAATTCTTCATTATCAATAAAATCATACACAACTCCATCCCATACATATTCCATAATACCTACATAATAGGATCTGCCGTCTGCACACAGATTCATCTGGAAGGATCCTTTGTATACCATCTTCTCCTGATATTTCTGCGGTATACATTTGTAACGTGGGATAATTACCTTCACATCACAATTCTGTTTAACTAATGCCTTCGGGAGCGCGTACATAACATCACCCAAACCTCCGGTCTTCACGAATGGATAGCATTCTGAACCGATAAATGCGATACTTCTTCTTGGACTCATATATACCTCCTGTTTCGGTTCTTCTTTTACCTCTTCTGCCGGTGCTTCTTTGGTTTCCTCTGCCGGTGCTTCTTCTGTTGCCGGTTCTTCTTTGGTTTCTTCCACCGGTGCTTCTTCTGCTGCCGGTTCTTCTTTGGTTTCTTCCACCGGTGCTTCTTCTGCTGCCGGTTCTTCTTTGGTTTCTTCCACCGGTGCTTCTTCTACTACCGGTTCTTCTTTTACTTCTACTACCGCTTCCGCCTTAACTTCTTCCGGTTTCTCTTCTTTTACTTCCTCTGCCTTTGGCTCTTCAGCTTTCACTTCTTCCGCCTCTTTTTCTGCAGGTTTTGCTTTTTTTCTGGTAGTTTTTCTTGTCGTTGTTTTCTTTATCGCAGTCGTTTTCTTTGCTGCTGCCCTCTTCGTAGTTTTCTTTTCTTCAGGTGCTTCCGCCTTTACTGCATCTGCCCCTTCCGGTTTCTCAGTTTCCTTAGCAATCTCTTCTTTCACGATTTCTTCTCCCGGCTCCGTTGTCAAAGAAGCTTCAACCGTTGCCTTTTTGGCAGTCCTTTTTGCCGGTGTACTTTTCTTTACTGTAGTTTTGGTAGTTTGTTTTCTTGCCATTTTATACCTCTCCATAAAAAATCCTAATTGTTCACTGTTTGTAATATTTAGAATCTTATATTATTATAGCACACAAATCCAAAAATGGGTAAATTTCGTATTCTTTTTATAAAGTAACTTTCAAATACACCTCGACGTACTTACCGCGTGGCAGGAGTCTTATCTTCTTTCAAAATAACTCAGTCCAATTCCACCAGTATCGCCCGGCAAGGTGCCCCATCTCCGCCTCCCAGATTGATCGGTGTCGCATTCAGGAAATAGCATCCTTCGGGAACCCTATCCAGACAGATTCCTTCCAGCAACACAATTTCCGCTCCCAGAAGTGTGTTCTGTTACATAGGCATTTCCGATAAATTTTTCCAGTTTTACCTGGTTGATTGTTCCTCCTTTCTGGAAAAAATGATATGGAGCATCCACATGTGTTCCGTTGTGGACACACATTCGAAATGCCGATAAATTGCATGGCGAATCCTTTGCTATCACGGATAAGATCTCTTTTTCAGGAGCCGAATCTCCGGGAAATACATTGCATCCGAACACTTCCTGCGAAATATCATATATTCTCATCTCTTCTCCCTCCATTAACCTATTTTATCCAGTATATCACTTTTTTGAAAACAATATTGTCAATCATCAATTATTTTCCCTTATAATAAAAAACCAGACGTTACAATTTTGTTCATCCTGCCAATTGTACCGTCCGGTTATTCACATTATTTGTTTCTTCCAGGTTCGATCTCCGTTCCACCAACGATTTCGCTGTAACTTAACAGTACCCTGACATTTTATTCTTCCCGAACCGGATTCGATACGCTGACTTTATGATCATACCATTTTCCTTTCGTTCCAATCAGCGCAAGGTCAAATTCTTCATCCAACGCCGGAACCGGAACATCAAATCCATTCACTTCTTCCGTCGTTCCATCACTATAGGTAACCGTATCTTCGGTAGGAATCAGAAGCTCCGCTCCTTCTTTCACGGCAGCCTCTGCAAGTCCCGGATAGAGATTGACAATATTTTTCGATGTAAGTGAAATGTGAATCGTCATCTGACCATCCTTAACCGTCAGAGTTCCTTTTCCGTCACAGGCTTCATTTACATGAAACATGCTGCTGTCAGTTTGGAATTCTGCACTGTAAATTCCGTCTTCCAGTTCAGCCTCCCCGGCTTCTTCACTCTGAGCTGTATCTTCCGTAAGTGTCTCGGTATCTGTCTTTGCAGCTTCTTCTTTCTTTCCACATCCGAGCATCAACGCGGATGCCAGTATTGCCATTCCAAGCATGGCTGCTATTTTCTTCTTCATACTTCTGATCCTCCCATTATTTATCAATGACTGCCGCAGTGTGATCAACATAAATCTGCTGAATAGCCTCGATTCCACCAAGTCCTGCAATCTGCACATCCACTTGTTCAAAAAATCCGGAATTTTCAAACAGACTCTTCCATGAATCTTCATCCTCTCCGGCCATATCATTATTTGCGTGATCCCCCGCCACAACCATCAACGGCCGGAGAATGACCTTTTTATATCCCGCATTTTTTACTGCTTCAATAATTGCCTCGCAGGAAGTTTCTTCCGGTTCCCCTTCGACGGTCCCGATAAATACATTGTCGTAGCCGAGTACCTGCATCTGTGTCTGCATCTGGCTGTAGGAAACTTTTGCCGTATGGGAGGTGCCATGTCCCATAAATACAAATGCCGTACCATCTTCCTTCGCTGCATCGAGGCTGTCATATCCTGCTGTTTCAACAGCCTGTGCCGTCACTGCCTTTGCAACAGCTTCTTTATCTGAATTGATTGCCGAAGCATCGCTTCCCACTTCACCCAGAAGCGGTTCCGAAAACTTTACGGATTCAAATTTGTCCTGGTAACGCTCCACTGCTTTGACCAGTTCATCATATTCTGCTCCATGCATCAAGTGGGTCGGCTGTACGATCAGATTCTTCACATTATTTTTCACTGCACGCTCCAGAGCCTGATCCATATTGTCAATACATTCTCCGTCTCTCGCCTGTATGTGATTGATGATAATCTGCGATGTAAATGCTCTTCTTACGGACCAGTCAGGATATGCCTCCTGCAGGGCATCTTCTATTCCTTTAATATCTTCCACGCGGCTGTCATTGTAAGATGTTCCGAAGCTGACTGCCAGAAGTTCATTTTCTCCGATTCCATCCTGGTTCCTTGAATCGTCGGCGGATGCGTCTCCGGTATCTTTTCCAAAATAATCCGGGTCCGCATTTTCTCCTTCTACCAGTTCCTTCTGCTCATCCGTCAGTTCATCCCATGCTTCTTTTGCAGCCTTACACGCTTCATCCGTCTGATCGTTTCTTTCCTGAACATAGATTGCGTCTATCAAATCTGCCACCTCATTCGCTGCTTTCTGATCATCTTCTGTTTCTTTGGTCTCCTCTTTTTCTTCCCCATTTCCACCAGAACATCCTGCTATTGTTAATGTGCTGATTACGGAAACGGCCAGTAGAATTGTGAGTAATCTTTTCCTCATTCTGAATCTCCTCCTTCTTATTTTGTCGTTCTCCCGATAATGCGTACAACAAAAAAGAGGTGCCTTTCCCATATCGCCGGTAAAAGGCACACTTCATAATAACATACGCAAACAGCACTCTCTCCAAAACAGCCAGTCTTTCACCGGTGCCTGATGATGAGAATGTGGAATATGACTCTTATCGGTTGCGACCAGTTACTCGTGGCCTGTGGGTTCTTCCCACTCCGTTTTTTGCAGGCAGGTCTCCTGACTTACGGATCCAGATCCAAGGCCGCCTTCCCAATTGCTCAGTGACATTCCTGGCCTTGCACTCCCCGTTTACAGTGACGAGTTCGTACAGGACTTCCACCTGTTTCCCTTTTAATCAGACAGCTAATGCTGTCTGAACCTGACGAACATACCTTATCACAACCCGCCTGAAATGTAAAGCCTGCTTCTTCGTTTTCCCCGATTCCAAATTCAATCGCTGCATGTTCATCTATTTCGGCCGGACCACTCCGGGCGACAACTCCTGCACATAACATAAAAAGACGGCTCATCACCGCCTTTTTATGTATTATTCTTCTTTCTCCGGAAGATCGATCTGTGGACGCACATGCAATTCCTTCGAAATATATTTGCCATCCTTTCGATGCTGCTTCACACATTCAGTCAGTAAAAATTCAATCTGCCCGTTCAGTGAACGGAAATCATCTTCAGCCCAGGCTGCGAGGGCATCGTACAGTTTTGGTGATACCCGAAGCGGTATCTGTTTTTTCGTTTCTGCCATATTAGTAAAGACTTCCTGTATTTACTATCGGCTGTGCATCATGATTTCCACAAAGCACAACCAGCAGATTAGATACCATCGCAGCTTTTCTTTCATCGTCTAATGCTATTGTATCCTTCTCTTCCAGCCTTTCAAGTGCCATCTCCACCATGCCCACGGCTCCGTCAACGATCATTTTTCTCGCATCGATGATCGCAGAAGCCTGCTGTCGCTGAAGCATGACTGCCGCAATCTCCGGAGCATATGCCAGATAAGTGATACGCGCTTCGATGATCGCAAGGCCTGCTTCCTCCACTCTGCCCTGGATCTCTTCTTTAATTCTTGCCGCAACCACTTCGCTGGAACCGCGAAGGCTTCCTTCATCCGCGACACCGTCTCCTGTGGTATCTACATTCGGAGATACATCGTAAGGATATAGCCGCACAATATTACGGAGCGCACTATCGCACTGCAGAGAAAGGTATTCCTTATAGTTGTCTACATTAAAAACTGCTTTTGCTGTGTCCACTACCCGCCATGTAACGGCAATTCCGATCTCCACCGGGTTGCCGAGGCAGTCATTGATCTTCTGACGGTTGTTATTCAGTGTCATAACCTTCAGAGAGATCTTCTTATTCACCGTCTCCGCAGCCTGTCCTGCCTGTGGCTGTGTGAAAATTACAGACCTCTTGGACTGGCTGTCCACGTCTCCGCTCTGGTTCAGCTTTGTCTTCGCAGCCGGATTCACACCTACACAGAACGGATTCACAAAATAGAAACCAGGCTCTTTCAGCGTACCGACATAATTTCCGAAAAGAGTAAGCACAAGCGCTTCCTGTGGTTTCAGTGTCTTAAGACCTAAAAACAAAATCCAGCCAAGTGCCAGCCAGATACTGCAAAGGACCACAAGGATCCAGTATTCGTATTCGATTCCAAAGATCAGTCCTAACGTTGCGAGTACATACAGAGCAATGGTCAGAAGCAGTACCGGCATTCCGTTCTTCCTATTGTTTAATGTGATTTCCTTCATGAGTTTCCCCTCCTTTATTTTGATATCAAAATGATATCATATTTATTTCATATGTGCAATATAATTTTGAAAAGAAAATAGATTTTGGATTAAAAAACAAAAGCCGGTGAAATGTGGATTCACACAAATCACTGGCTTTGATTTCTCAATACACTTTCGGTTTATATCTCATGTCATGTACCGAATACACCGTCATAAATGCATCCGGATCCTTTTCATTCATGAATCTCATCAGCTTCTGATATTCATGTTTGTCTACAATTGCAATGATCTCCCGGCGCTTTTCAAGCGTATACGCCCCAATCGCTTCATAGATCGTTGCACCGCTGTGCAGATCGTTCAGAATAAAATCCCGCACCAATTCTTCCTTCTGGGATACAATGCACACTCTTTTCTTTTCGTTCTGCCCGAAAATAAAGTAATCCACCACGATCCCGTTAAAATACGTACCGATCACACTCAGTACAACCGTCTTTGAGTCATAAACAAATGCAGCAGAAAGTGCCACACACATTCCGGCAAGGGACATCGCCTTCCCCAACTCCATATGCAGGAATTTGTTCATGATTTTCGCAACAATGTCCAGTCCTCCTGATGACGCATTGCGGTTAAACAAAATACTGAGTCCCACACTCACCAGCAGGATATAGGCGAGTACATCAAGTGCCTGATCTCCGGTCAGCGACTGATTATTTGGCAGAAGCGCTTCCAGAATCCCCATAAATACCGGAAGCATGATGGATGTATACACGGTCTTATATCCGAATTCCGGCCCGCACAGGATAAATCCGATGATCAGCAATCCTACATTCAGAATCATTGTAATCGCTGAAATCGAAAGCGGGATAAAATTCGATAACACGATAGCCAGACCTGAAATACTGCTGACCGCTGTATGGCTCGGAATCAGGAAGAAAAATACTGCTGCTGCGATGATCGCAACTGCACCTGTAAGGATAGCCATCTCTTTGAACACACCTTGTTTTTTCATGATAACCTCCAAAATATATTTCTTCCATTATCATATCACAAATTGTGTCTATTGAATATCCTTCCTGCAATATTTCCAATATCCCAGAACAACACAAATGACAGCCACAGCCATCCCGATCAAAATCATTTTCCCATCCAGACAGCCATTTTCCACAATGTCCGCGCTCTCGGCATAGCCAAATGGTGTGATATATTTTAAGAATTCTGCGCTTTCGGAAATATTAGCCACAATATTCAGGAAATACATCGCAGTCGCAATTCCCAGTCCGATTCCGATTCCGCTTTTTCTGATAAATGCTGAAATTCCAAAGCATATACCTGCCAGTTCCAGCTGCACCAGGGAAAATGCAAGATGGATCAGCGAAATTTCTTTCCACATGATCTCTTCTCCGATTCCTTTAATGGAAGCAACCGACAGCGCAAAGATGATCGCATTCAGAATCACGATCTGAATAAGAACAGAAATCAGCTTTTCACTGACAACCCGGCTTCTGCTGACCGGATGTGTAAGCAGAAATTCTGCGGTTCTTTCTTTTTCTTCCTTTGCCAGAACCCCGACTGCAACAAAAGAGGCAAAAAATGCTCCGCCTAATCCCAGAATATTTCCACACTCAACAGAATAGAATCCGATCAGAGTACCAAAATTCAAACGATCCATGCCAAAAGCTGCTGTAAATGCTCCCATGGAAGCGAATATGTCGCTGACACCTTCCATTTCACCTTTCATTTCAGGATACAGCAGCACACAGATTACAATAAAAAAAGCGATCGACACCGTCCATATCGCAAGTGCTTTCCAGCCTTGTTTTAATTCATGCTTTGTTAACGTCATTACTGCTCCCCTCCATCCTCATAGTAATGCATAAATATTTCTTCCAGATCCGGCTCTGCGACCGAAAGATCCGTGATATCACTGCCTGCAAGTATCTGGAGAAGTCGTTTGATATCTCCACTATAAAGAAAACTAGATACGCCGTCTGTTTCCTGAAGATCACGTACACCATCCAATCCCTGAAGTGAGATTGCTCCATGAATCGTGATGCGTTTTGCATTGGTGCGGGACAATGCTTCCACACTGTCGCAGGCAATCATACGTCCTTCCCGAATAATTGCCGCTCTCGTACAATTTCTCTGAATCTCTGACAGCACATGGCTGGACAGGAAAATGGTTGTACCCTGTTCATTTTTCTCTCTCAAGACAGAGAAGAATTCCCTCTGCATGAGCGGATCCAGACCACTGGTCGGTTCATCGAGAATCAATAACTTCGGATTATGCTGCAGCGCCGCAACGATCGCAACTTTTTTCCTGTTCCCGAAAGACAGCTCTTCCACTTTCCGGCTCGTATCAAGCTGCAGCCGGTCACATAATTCTGCCGATGCTTTCGCACAGTCTGTCTTCCTCAGATCCGCAGACAACTTCAAAATATCTTTGACCTTCATCCCCTGATAAAATACTGCTTCCGAAGGCAAGTATCCCACTTCAGACAGAATCTGATTTCTATCCTTCCCTATATCCATTCCCAGTATTTTAGCCTGCCCCGAAGTCGGATGGATCAGTCCCAGAAGCGTTCGGATCGTGGTAGACTTCCCCGCCCCGTTCGGTCCGATAAATCCGAAAAACTCTCCTTCTTCTACCGACAGATTCAACTTAATAATCCCTCTTGCTTTACCATAATATTTGGTCAGATCCGTTGTTTCAATTGCCTTCATCGTGTTCCCCCTCTTTTCGTAAATAAATAGATTTCCAGAAATCCACCATTTTCAGGAAATCCCGCTCCATCATGTCCACATCGTACTTCTCATCCTGAATCTTTTCCCAGATATATCCTTCCGAAGCCCAGTACATATCGTTATACATCATTTCGATGTCTATGCCGGGGACAAACTGACTGGAGTCAAAGTTCAGTTGTTTGACATTCTGTTTAAAATCGGCATATTTTGCGATGCTTTTCTGGATATCCGCCCTGACCTCCGGGTCCTTCTCGTAATACACCTTGAGCGTAAATTTCCCAATTTCCGGATACCTCCGCATGATACGTACTTTCGCCTGCGTTCCTTTGTACATAGCTTCAAACAGATCCTTCTGCTCATAACATCCACTTTTCGTCAGTTCTTCAATCGTGAGCTGCGCACAATTCTCCCACAGGAACAAATACAGCTCTTTTTTATTATGAAAATAATAGAATAATAAAGACTTGCTGATTCCGGCTGCATCCGCAATCTCGCTCATTGGACTTTTCTTATAAGAATTTTCCGAAAACACCCGATAGCCGGCGTTGATGATCGCTTCCTGCTTTTCTATCGGAAGGGAAAAGAATTTCTCGTTCATGGCGTTCCTCCTTGGCTTCTCCGATTATTGACCGGTTCGGTTAATTACTATTATATACGATTGACCGATTTTGAGAAGGCCCAATTTATTTCCAGAATCCGGTCTTTCATTACATCTGCTTTATATTTTCCTACTGTTTTTCTTGTGGCGATGATCTGACGATTCAGGTTCGTCAGACAGATTTTATCATCATCGATCAGGTCAAAAGCTCCCACGCCACTCCTTACCAGCGTTTCGCACACATATCCTCCCACACCTCCGATTCCGAATACTGCCACTTTCGCCCCCGCAAGTCGTTTCATTGCTTCTTCTCCCAACAGTAACTGTGTCCTTGAAAATTGATTTATCATTGGCTTGTCCCCTCAAATATAATTTTACAGATTTGCGACAAATATGCAGCATTTTAATCCTCCTACGATTCTCTACATCAAACGCAACAACAACATGTTACATACCGTCCCTGATACGATTGAAAATAACGTATTATGTTTCCACTTGTAGCTAATCACCGTCACCACTGCCGCAATCAGTTCCGGTACTCCGGTCCCTCTCCAGTCTGTCACTGCACTTTTCAGACAATACACAATCAATACCGCCATAATTGCAGAAGGCAGGATTTTTCCAAGATAGACCAGTTCTTCCGGCATCTTTCTTCCATCGTGGAAAGCCACGAACGGCAGAGCACGAAGTGAGAATGTTATAACGGCAGATACCAAAATTGCAAGAATAATCTCATTTTTATTCACTCTCCACTCCTCCGTTTACGTACAACCAGTAGCATGCCCGATATAATAAGTAATGAGGGAAGTATAAAACTCCTCTCTCCGATTGTAATCAGACAAATCAATGCCACTGCCAGACCCGCCAGAGCAGGCAGATGGTTATCCGCCTTCTCCCACTGGTCTATAAAGATGATAATAAATAAGGCCGTCATGCAAAAATCAATCCCTTTCAGATCAAACGGAATCACCTGCCCCAGGATTCCCCCCGTAACAGCGCCAATCATCCAGTAACATCGGGAGAGCAATGCAATCAGGAACATGGTATCTTCTTTTTCTTTCCCTTTTGAGTCAAGAGTCAGGTTAACCGCATAAGTCTCGTCTGTCATGGTGTGGATCATATACAACATTTTCTTCCCCATTTCTCTGAATTCATCCACAAATGTCAGACTATAGAATACCTGCCGGCTATTCATCAAAAAAGCCATCAATGCGATGGTAAGAATAGAAGCGCCACTGCTCAAAAAAGTAATCAGAAGGAACTGAAACGCCCCTGTATACACCGTCATACTGATGAACAATGAGTAATACCATTTAAATCCTGCCTCTTCCATCATGATTCCATACGCCATACTGACGAACAGATAACTGAACATGATTGGTATGGACTTTATAAATGCATTTTTCAGGATTTCTTTTCTCAATTTAACACTTTCCCTCTCTCTTTTAATGTTACTTATCTTCACAATATTCCCCGAATCCGTTCAAGGCATTCCGTGATTATTTTTCTTGGAGCTGCAACATTTATCCTCTGAAATCCTCTTGCCTGCTTCTTCATAATCTCATAGCCGGGATGTTCCGGCAGACCGGGATAATACACGTTTTTCACACAACTTTGTTGCTTCAGCTAGGCAGCTATTTGAATTGCATTTTCCTGTGATTTCTCCATACGTATTCCCAGTGTTTTAATTCCTCTTAGAAGCAGCCAGCTATCAAAAGGCGAAAGCCCTGCCCCTGTAGTCTTTATAAGGAAACGAAGTCTCTCCTGTATTTCTTCGTTGTTCGTTACAACAAATCCTGCAAGTGTATCATTATGTCCTCCCAGAAACTTTGTCCCGCTGTGTATTACAATATCAGCTCCAAGTTCCAATGGGTTTTGAAAATATGGTGACAAGAATGTGTTATCCACAATCAACAATAAATGATGTTTCTTCGCTATTCCGGCAATGTAAGATATATCTGAAACATTCATCATCGGATTCGTAGGCGTTTCTATATATATGGCCTTCGTGTTTTCCCGAATGACCCCCTCTACATCTTCATTAGAACAATCCAGAAATGTAAATTCATAATGATTCTTTTTAGAGACATTATCAAACAGTCGAATGCTCCCACCATACAGATCTGATTCGACAACCAAATGATCACCGGGCTCAAACAGCTCCATCAATAGTGTAATCGTATCCCGTACTTTTCCCAACACCCGGGTGTGCGTAAGTTGATGTCTGATATATTGGATAACTTATCGCTCCATAGTTTTCTGATTTCCCTTCTGTTTCTTTTAAATGAAGACATCTTGTATTGATCCCTCTGTCCATACTTTCCTCTCTCCTAAAAGTCATTTTTTCATATTTTCTGTAAGGTCTTATCATTTTTTTACCATTCCAATGAATATAAGTTTACCATATATAAATGTCACTGCCTAATCCAGATATATTATTACGATATATAGGAATAAACTATAGCAAAGCAGCAGCATGAAGAAACTCTCTTCCTCATGCTGCTGCTTTGTGGTAAGTGGTGAACCCCACCTTTATTCATTTTCTTTTTTCATGAGATCATTCTCTCATGGAGTGGAACTTCGATATAAAATCATGCCAATGGGCGCTGGTCGTGGCAAAAGAAACGTCCCTACTATCTAAAAAACCACAAAACCTGCGTCTTCAAGTTTTGTGGTTTAAAAAATCGGAGTGACAAGATTTGAACTTGCGACCTCTACGTCCCGAACGTAGCGCTCTACCAAGCTGAGCCACACTCCGATGTGTTTCGGATATTCTTTTCAGAATATCCTTTTCCCTTATTCAATTAAGGAGCTACGGATAGAGGACTCGAACCTCTACTAACAGAGTCAGAGTCTGCTGTGCTGCCATTACACCAATCCGCATTATCTGGTGTTTGTTAGCCGCTCTCATCAGCGAACAATGTTATTATACCAGAACTTCCATGAAATGCAACCCCTTTTTTTATTTTTTTTAAAGAAAGTTTTCTTGTGTTTTTTCTTTCTTTTTTCAGACATTTCACATCTGCTTTTTTCTGTACCAGTTCAGCATTCCAAGGGCCAGAATCAGGCAAACTGTTTCTGCCAAAAGCGGTGACCACCAGATTCCTTCTCCGCCGAACACAGCCGTCAGAATCACCAGACTTCCCACCAACGCAACCAGACTCCTCGTCAATGATATTGCCGCTGCAAATCCTGCCTTTTCGATCGATGTAAAATACCCGCCAATCACTACATTATATCCCGCCAGCAGAAAGGACAGGATAAAAACGCGAAACACTCGCACAGTATACGCTATGAGCTGCGGATTGTCGTTTTCCAGGAATACTTTTACAATTCCTTCTGCTCCCAGATAGCAGCCTGCCGTTGATACACCCGAAAATACCATAGCCGCCACAATCCCGTATTTCAGAAGCTTCTGATACTTTTTCCGCTCCCCTTTACCATAATAATAGCTGATCAGCGGCTGTGTTCCCTGAGCGATTCCGGTCATTGACATCACCACAATCGTATTCACGTAGGAAATGATCGTATAACTTACCAAGGCTTCTTCTCCGATAAATGCCAGTATGGCCTGGTTAAAGAAGAAGATGATCATTCCACCCGAAAACTCCGTAATGCCGGACGCGAACCCATTCTGTATCTGACGCCATATAACCGCAAAGCTGAACCGGAATCCGGCAAAGCGGATCGTTCCTTTGGGCCCGAGGAAATGCTTTAGATACAGTACAATGACAGCAGCCTGAGAAAGGCCTGTTGCCCAAGCTGCTCCCCGTACGCCCTGGTTCCATCGTATTACCATAAGATAATCCAGAATGCAGTTTAGAACTGCACCGCTGGTAACATAAATCGTAGCCAGCTTCGGATACCCATCTGTCTTGATCAGAGTTTCAAAAGAATACGAAAGCATGTACGCAATCGCAAATGGCGCGATTGTACCAATATATTCCTTCGCATAGGGAAGAATCGTATCCGTTGCGCCCAGAAATCTGGCAAATGGTTCCAGAAAAATCAGTACCAGCGCTGTCACGGTTACCGCCAGCACACAAAGAACCACTATGTTCTGGGTAAACACCTGATTCGCCCTCTCTTTTTCCCCCTTTCCCAAAGATATTGCAACGATTGTAGAATTTCCTACAGCAAATAACAACGAAATTGAAAATAATCCTACCGAAAATGGCATGGATATATTGACTGCCGTAAGTGCCACTTCCGAAACTCCTCGTGCAACAAAGATTCCGTCCACCATCGTATATAAAGAGAATACACACTGTGCGATAATCGACGGAATGATAAATTTCAAAAAATCTGTCTTTAGCGACTTGCCTTCCAATTGCATAAAACAAAAACCTCTACTTTCATACGCTTCCTTTTCAGATTAAACCTTGGTATAATACTAAGGTCAACCCGTTTTTGCAAAATGTTTTAAATTTTTTCTGTTCTCAATAAAAGGAGTCACTTATGAAACAATACTATACGATCGGTGAAATTTCAAAGATTTATCAGATTGGTACAGATTCTCTGCGTTATTATGAAAAACTTGGAATTTTATCTCCCAGAAGAGGGGCAAATGGATACCGGATCTACGGTCTTGATGATCTTTGGAAACTGAACGTCATACGCGATCTGCGCCGTTTAGACTTTCCGATGGAAAAGATCCGGAATTATATGCAGAACCGGAGTATCGAGTCCACCCGAACGCTCCTGGAGGAAGAATTAGGGCTCATAGAAGAACATATGAAGGCTCTGGAAAAACTGAAAGAAAATGTTTCCGAACGGTTATCCACCTTGGAAAAAGCTACCCGCCAGCCACTTGACACCGTAATACTTAAACATTTTCCCAAGCGTAAATGCCATATTCTCAACCACCTTTACCATACGGACGAAGAAATGGATATGCTCATCAAGCAACTGATGAATAAGGATAAAAATCACCTGTACATTATTGGCAATAATCGAATCGGCTCATTTCTTCCTCTTGAAGATGCAACCCAAAATCGTTTCGGAAACTATGCCGGGGTATTCATTATTGATCCGAACGGAACGGATGAACTGGACGAAGGGGACTATCTCTCCGTCTGTTATCAGGGCAATTCTCACCAACACAAGTCTTATTTTCCTATGATACAAGAATATGCTGATAAACACCATCTGATTTTATCCGGTGATCTTCTTGAGTTTTTATGGATTGACATTCACCAGTCCGCGAATTACGGGGAACACATTACGGAATTACAGATAAAAGCAGAAGCCTCCAAAAATACAGAGCGTGCCTGCAGCAAATTGTAACCAAATGTCAAAAGCGCAAATTACTCTCTACCTTCACGTATCTGTGAATCAAAAAGTAATTTGCGCTCATATATTTTAACAATTCGAAGTTCAGCCCTGAAGTATCATTTTACATTGCAGTATATTTCTTTCGGACTGTATATCCAATGGCACCAAGCCCTGCCGCACAGAAATTATTGATTACTACAGCGTATGTCTCAGCCGGGTCAAATGCTCTTCCGTTCACACTCTTAATCGTAACACGATTAATTCACATCCTTTGAGACGTTCCACAGCATCGCATCTGTGATCAGATCGCCAAGATTTGTCTCACTGTCTCTGTTTCCCTGTGGCGCCCGTTCTCCATTCAGATCGGTTTCCGTTCTGGCAAATACTTCTCAGTAACCCTCGTCTTTTTTGTCTGTCCTTTTCCATAATTGGATCTCCTTTCCTTTTTGCACCTTGCATGCACAGTAAAACATATGCCGCATCTCGCACATTAACAGAGTAAATATATCAAGTGACAGATAAAAACACATAAATTCTATGTAATATTATTGTAAAATGTGGCCAGGGGTACGTCCCCTGGCCACTCTTACTAAATACTCTGAATTCTCTTAATTGCTTCCAGTGTGTTTTCATAGCTTCCGAATGCGGTCAGACGGAAATATCCTTCTCCGCTCGGTCCGAATCCGGATCCCGGTGTGCCTACCACATTCGCTTTCTCAAGCAGGTAATCGAAGAACTCCCATGAAGTCATATTGTCCGGTGTCTTCAGCCAGATGTACGGGGAATTCACTGCTCCGGATACGGTGTATCCTGCATTTTTCAGTCCTTCAAAAATCGTCTTTGCATTCTTCTGATAGTATGCAATCTGCTCTTTCAGCTGTGCCTTGCCCGCTTCTGAATAAACAGCCTCGCCGGCTTTCTGTACGATATATGGAGCGCCATTGTACTTGGTTCCATGTCTTCTTGCCCAGAGAGAGTGCAGCATCACATCACCGCATTTCAGATCTTTCGGAATAACGGTTGCACCCAGACGGACTCCGGTGAATCCTGCATTCTTCGAGAAGCTGCGGAGTTCGATCGCGCAGGTTCTTGCACCTTCGCATTCATAAATGCTGTGTGGTACATTTTCTTCTGTAATATATGCTTCATAAGCTGCGTCGTAAATGATCACAGCTCCGACTTTATTTGCATAATCAACCCATTTCTGCAGTTCGTCTTTGGTGATCGTTGCTCCGGTCGGATTATTCGGGAAACACAGGTAAATGATATCCGGTGTCTTTTCCGGAAGTTCCGGTGCAAATCCGGTCTCAGCCGTACACGGCATATAGATCACATCACTCCAAGTTCCGGTAGCTGCGTCGTATGTACCGGTACGTCCTGCCATGACATTGGTGTCTACATAAACCGGGTAAACCGGGTCACATACTGCAATCTTACAATCCGGTCCAAAAATCTCCTGAATGTTTCCGGAATCGCATTTTGCTCCATCGGAAATGAAGATCTCATCCGATGCGATATCACATCCGCGTGCCTGGAAATCATTCTTTGCAATCGCACTTCTCAGAAATTCATACCCAAGATCCGGCGCATAGCCGTGGAATGTCTCGGCGTGTGCCATCTCATCCACCGCACTGTGGAGCGCTTCAATGATCGCCGGTGCAAGCGGCTGGGTAACATCACCGATTCCCAGACGGATGATGGATGCGTCCGGATTTGCAGCCTGAAACGCGGCTACTTTCTTAGCAATATTGGAAAACAGATAGCTTCCCGGTAATTTCAGATAATTTTCATTTACTTTGTACATTGATATCTTCTCCTTTTATAAAATTCCGTCAAACACCCGCTCTGCAGGTCCTGTCATATACACATGATTGACCTTGCGGTCCCATCTGACGGCTAATTCTCCTCCTAATAATTTAACTGTAACTTTCTCATCTGTCAAGTCATTCAATACGGATGCAACACAGGCGGCACAGGCTCCCGTACCACAGGCAAGCGTCTCTCCCGAACCCCTTTCCCAGATTCTCATGGCAATCGTTTTTCGATCAATCACCTGACAAAACTCTGCATTGATCCGATCCGGGAACCTGGGATGGAACTCAAACGCCGGTCCCAGCTCCTCCACCGGGAAATCCTTCACATGATCCACATAGACAACTGCGTGTGGATTCCCCATGGAAATCCCCGTAATCCGGTATTCCTCTCCCTTCACCGTGATCGGTTCATTCAGTACAAGATCTCGCTCGCACAAAATCGGGATGCAATGGGTATTCAGTCTGGGGGTTCCCATATCCACGCAGACTGCCTCCACCTCACCTTCCTCAATCTGAAGCGCCAGATTACGTATCCCGCAGGCGGTTTCTATCGTCAAAGCCGTCTTTGCCGTCATTTTGCACTCATACACGTATTTCGCGAGACAGCGGATCCCGTTTCCACACATTTTTGCAGCGGAACCGTCCGCATTGTAAATCTCCATTTTAAAATCAGCCTTCACGGAAGGTTTCACCAGTATCAATCCGTCCGATCCAATTCCAAAATGTCTGTCACTGATTCTTTTTGCTAATTCTGATGGTTCTGTTATCTTTTCTCTGAAGCAATTCACAAATACATAGTCGTTTCCAAGTCCATGCATCTTCGTAAAATTCATAGATCGCTTCGCTCCTGCCAACTCCTATTCTGCCATAATACTAAGTACCATCTGAGCTGTCTCCACCATATTCGTTCCGCTGTCCATACTGCATTTCTGCAGATAGCGGTGTGCTTCTTCCTCTGTCATATGATTTCGCTCCATCAGAAGCTCTTTTGCCTGCTTCACTAATGCCTGCTGCTTCGGGTTTCTGTTCTTCAGGTCGGCCTTGCGTTTCTTTCTGCGCCGCTCCATCGTGCGCATCAGCATTTCCATCGTATTTACAAGATCAAATACTTTGATGGGCGTCCCAAGGCCGATCACACCCGGAATCCGGCCATCATGCCATTTCTCCGGTGATGCAACCAACAGCATCTCAAATGTCTCCGGCAGATACTCTCTCAATTCAGTATATAGCATATCCGATAATTTATACCCACAAACTATAATCCCATCATCAAGATCATCTGCATATTGGATCGCCTGTGCACCGGTCGTACAGACCGCCATCACACCAAATCCGTTTCGTACCAGTATATTTCGAATATTCGTCGCATTTTCCTTCTTGGGAAATACAACAATAATACTACTCATTATACCAGCCTCCTCACTCTTTTCGCCTATACAAATGCTACTTGGTAAGGAGCTCTAATATTTCTGCAGATACTCATTCATTTCCCATTCCGATACATGACTGCGGTATCTGTCATACTCTGCTTTTTTTGCTTTGATAAATTTCTGGGAAAGTTCCTCTCCAAGTACCTTCTGGATAAAAGCATCTTTCTCAAATTCTTCTACCGCTTCCATAAGGCTGCCCGGGAGACATTCAATGCCAAGCGCCTTTTTCTCCTCTTCATTCAATTCAAAAATATTCTGACTGATTTCTTTTGGAGGAAGAATTTTTTCACGGATTCCCTCCATTCCTGCTGCCAGACAAACCGCAAGTGCAAGATATGGATTTGCAGATGCATCCGGGCTTCGCAGCTCGATTCGTTTACCGCTCCTTCTGGATTCCGGAATCCGGATCAGCGGTGTTCTATTATTTGCCGACCACGCAATATAAGTAGGTGCTTCATATCCGGGTACAAGACGTTTGTAAGAATTTACCAGAGGATTCGTGATAAATGTAATCGCCTTGATATGCTTCATGAGTCCGCCGATGAAATAATAAGCTTCCTGGCTCAGACCATGTTCATCATTTTCATCCGAGAAAATATTCTCTCCATCTCTGGAAAGTGACATATTCAGGTGCATTCCGGAACCATTGATTCCGTATTTCGGTTTTGGCATAAAGGTCGCATGTAATCCGTGACGTTTGGCAATTGTTTTCACAACCATCCGGAACGTAACCATATTATCCGCAGTTTCAAGCGCTTCCTCGTATTTCAGATCGATCTCATGCTGCGCCGGTGCCATTTCATGA
Organism: Bariatricus sp. HCP28S3_D3; assembly: GCF_052065755.1. NCBI lineage: Bacteria > Bacillati > Bacillota > Clostridia > Lachnospirales > Lachnospiraceae > Bariatricus > Bariatricus sp. HCP28S3_D3. The sequence goes on from NZ_JBQHTK010000001.1 coordinate 165,309, forward strand.
TGGGATGCCTCAATCTCTATTCCCATATCCTCCAGTGTGAGCACCATATCCCTTCTCGCATTTTCTCCCAGATCGAGTGGCCCAAGATCAAAATATCCCGCCTTCTCATGCGTTGTTGTCGTCGGTGTTCCATCATCATCCTGATGGAAAAGGAAAAATTCAAATTCAGGTCCGACTACAAACTGATATCCCATTTCTTCGGTTTCCCGAATTACATTTTCCAGAACCTGGCGTGGGTCGCTCTCGTACGCTGTTCCGTCCGGACGGTAGATATCACAGATAAATCTTGCCACTTTTCCCTGCTGCGGCCGCCATGGGAAAATGGTAAATGTATTCAGGTCCGGCCGAAGATACATGTCTGATTCTTCGATCCGCGAAAATCCTTCAATTGAAGATCCGTCAAACATGCATTCATTATTCAATGCTCTTTCAAGCTGTCCTGTAGTGATCGCCACATTTTTCAATGTACCGTAAATGTCAGTAAACTGCAGACGGATAAATCCGACATCTTCTTCTTCCACCAGACGCAGAATATCTTTTCTTGTATAATTTCTCATAATTATGTATTCCTCCATACTGAAAAACAGACTGCATTTTGATAATACTAAACTCTCTGATATTGAAAAAAGGGCGCTCTTTCCCTATCAGAAAACGCCCTTGTTTATTTTATTATATTAAACCACGCTTTCGATTGTCAACGTGGCATTGTGACGAAGTTTTGGAATTATTTTCCAAAATCCTCTACACATACAGCATTCCTTATTCCTCTTTCCGTTTTCCTGATCGGTATCTAACCGTATTATACCAGTTTCGCACTATATATTGCAATTTCATTTTACAAGCCATTCTTCATAAAGTATACTAAATACAGTATATGGACATTTATTCTGAATAGAAAGAAGGATTTGATCATGAACTACATTGACCTCCACTGTGATACACTCTATCGTCTCTACACGCAGGAAGACACGCTTCCGGATGAAACCCCGTGGGAAAACCGCGGACACATTGATCTTTCCAGACTGCACAAGGCCGGTGCTCTGGCCCAGTTCTTCGCCTGCTTTCTCAACCGGAAGCAGACTCCGATAAGTGAAAGCCATTACACAGATGCATTACAGATGATCCGTCTTCTAAAAAGTAGCGCCGACAGACACGCTGAGGTATCCTGCGCCTTTTCTTTTGATGATTATCTGCGCAACAAATCCGCCGGAAAGCTTTCCTGTTTTCTCACAGTAGAAGAAGGCGGTATTCTGGAAAATGACATGAGCCGTCTGTACACGCTTTACGAGGAAGGAATACGCCTGATCACGCTGACCTGGAACTATGAAAATGAACTGGGATTTCCCCACAACATGTCCTCCCAGAGTGGAACCGGTCTGAAGCCTTTCGGTCTGGAGGTGATTGGAGAAATGGAACGGCTCGGTATGCTGATCGATGTATCGCATCTTTCCGATGCCGGTTTTGAAGATGTATATCTAAATACCCGTAAGCCGTTCGTCGCCAGTCACTCCTGCTGCCGCTCTCTCTGCGGTCATTCCCGGAATCTAACCGACCAGATGATCCGTCAGATCGGAGAACGTCAGGGACTTGTCGGTGTGAATTTCTACGGTACATTTTTGCAGGATAACGGAATCTGCAGTGCCGATGTAATCGCAGCGCATCTGCGCCATATTGTAAATGTAGGAGGCATTGATATTGCTGCCCTTGGAAGTGATTTCGACGGAATGAGCTGTGAAATGGAACTTGCCGGATGTCAGGATATGCCGCTTCTTCTTCCGTCTCTCGAGAAGGCGGGCTTTACTTCCGGTGAAATCGATGCAATCTGTTATAAGAATGCAGAGCGGGTATTGAAAAATATATAGCATAGGATGTATTTTTTATTATTTTTACACAATTAGGGGCGATTGTAATGTCGCCCCCTAATCTTCTCGTTAAATTTCATTTGCAGCCGCATATCCCGCACGAACTGCTTCTGCAATGCTGGCCGTTCTATCTCCGGAGCAATCTCCTGCGTAATAAACAGGTACAGTAACGCCTTCCATATCCAACTCATTTTTCTTGGACCCTACTGCCATAATAATCGTATCACAATCTATGGAAATTTCTTTTTCTTCCTTTGTATCCGTAGCAAGAATCGTCTTTCCTTCGTTGACGATACGGTTGACTTTTGTATTGACATACTGTTTTACATCATGCTGTGCAAAATCTTTCATGATAATCGGAAGAATGGTGGATGATTCTCCATTTGCAATCTGATCCAGCATTTCAATCACCGATACCTGACAGCCTTTCTCCAGTACATATTCTGCAGTCTCCGTTCCGACAAGACCGCCGCCGATGATAGCACAGTGGCCTTTGACTTCTGCTTTTCCACTCAAAACATCCCACGAAGATACGACGTTTTCACTGTCTGCTCCCGGCACCGGAAGGATGAAATCATGTGCACCGACTGCCACGATCACAGCATCTGCACCATTCATAATTTCTTTGGTACATTCCGTATTCAGATGGATCGTTACCCCAAGTTCCGGCAAAATTCTCTCAAAATATTCAACGGAACGAAGGATCTCGCTCTTTCTCGGCGGTACCGCTGCAAGATGGATCTGGCCTCCGATATGATCCGCTTTCTCATAAACGTCTACCTGATGTCCGCGAACTGCTGCCACACGTGCCGCTTCCAGTCCGGCAATACCTGCTCCGACAATCACAACATGCTTCTTCTCTTCTGCAGGTTTAATGAAAATGGTTGCCTCGTCTCCATTTTCCGCATTAAGTACACAGGAAATATAACGGCGATTCTGGATTGCATCTACGCATCCCTTATTACAGTTCAGGCATTCACGGATCGGTTCATCCTTCTCAATCTTAATCGCAATATCCGGATCACAGAGCAGGGATCTTCCGTAGCTGATCATATCTGCTTCGCCATTTGCAAGAATCTCCTCTCCATTTTTCACATTCACCACTCGTCCTACCGTTGCAACCGGAATCGATACCACTTCTTTTACCTTCTTTGCAATCGGAAGAGTCCAGTTATATGGAACGGTTCCCATAGAAGGAATAGTATCGCCCATATTTCCGGTATGGTTTGCCTGAGCGACCTGGATCATATCCACTCCTGCTGCTTCCAGTCTTCTTGCAAATTCAATACCTTCCGATTCATAAAGTCCGCCTTTTCCACGGTCACTTCCATCCGCGTTGATCGTAATGAACGGGAGCTTATATTCCACCATCAGAGACGGCGCCGCTTCTTTGATTGCCGCAACCACTTCCAATGCATAGCGGATACGGTTCTCAAATGCTCCTCCATATTCATCGGTTCTGTGATTCAGAACGGTTGAGCACAAGGAACCCAGCAGGCGGTCTCCGTGAACCTCGATCGCATCCACTCCGGCCTCAGCCGCTCTTCTTGCGGATGTTGCGATGGATTTCTTGATCTCTTCCAACTGTTCTACAGTTGCTTCCGAAACAAAATGCTGCATGTCATGGTGCAGTTTCGCATAGGCATCATTGCGGAGCTGTCCCGCTTCCTTCATCTTAACTCCGAAAGCCTCCATGTCCCCCTGTGCTTTGGCAGCTTCAGCCTCTTTCATTGCCATCATGGAACCCTGGATCATCTTTCCTACACCCGGCACATCGTATTCCGGATGGAATAGCTGCAATGCAAGCTTACAATCATATACGTGCATTGCATCTGCCAGTTTTCTGAATGCCGGAATCTGACGGTCATCAAACAGCTTCGGCGTCGGCGATGCAGTATTGACCGGAGCTACATCTCCGATCACGACATAAGAAGCTCCCCCTTTTGCCAGTCTTTCATAAAAATGAAAACTCCGCTCCCCGATCGATCCGTCCCGCTCTTCATATCCGGTAGTAAGCGGCGGGAACATGATACGGTTCTTTAATGTCAGATTTCCTACTTTTAATGGCTGCAGTAATAATGACTCTTTACTCATTTTCTACCTCTTTTCTAGACTTGTATTTCAGAGAATCTTTGTTTATATTTTAACATGTTCATCTGTGTTACGCTATCACTATTAGAAAATATAATAACAGAGTAGAATACCATTGTTCGGAATCCCAGTAGAAGAAAAGCTCCCTTTCCTCATCAGAAAGAGAGCTCGATTCACGTACTTTTGAAAATTAAGCAAGTGCGGCTGTCAGGATGGCCATTACGTAAACTTCGTCTGCGTTACATCCGCGGGACAGGTCATTGATCGGGGCATTCAGTCCGAGAAGGATCGGTCCGTATGCATCAAATCCGCCGAGGCGCTGCGCAATCTTGTATCCGATATTTCCTGCATTGATATCCGGGAAAATAAATACGTTTGCATGTCCTGCCACTTTGCTGTCCGGGCATTTTGTCTGGGCTACACGTGGTGAAACAGCAGCGTCGAACTGTAATTCTCCGTCGATTGCAAGATCCGGGAACTGTTCTTTTGCTTTTGCGGTAGCATTGCGCATCTTGTCTACATCTTCTCCCTTTCCGGATCCGAGTGTAGAGTAGCTTAAGAATGCAACCTTCGGATCGATGCCGAATAATTTACTGCATGCAGCGGTCTCTCCGGCGATCTCAACCAGATCATCTTCGGTCGGTTTCAGGTTGATCGCGCAGTCTCCCATTGCAAGTATCTCATTCTCTCCGTCTGCTGTCGGACGCGCAAGAATGAAGCATGAAGAAACGATCTTGTTGCCCGGTTTTGTCTTGATAACCTGAAGAGCCGGACGAACGGTATCAGCTGTAGAGTAGGTTGCTCCTCCAAGAAGAGAATCAGCAAGTCCCATCTTAACCAGCATGGTTCCGAAATAGTTTGCATGGCTTAATACTTCTTTTGCCTGCTCCGGTGTCACGCCTTTTTTCTTACGAAGTTCGCAGAACAGTTCAACCATCTCATCGAATTTATCAAAGTTATCCGGATCAACGATCTCTGCTCCGGTGATATCAAATCCGAATTTTTCAGCAGCGGCTTTTACTTCTTCAACTTTTCCAACCAGAACAGGTGTAAGGAAACCGTCCTGAAGTAAGCGAGAAGATGCTTCCAGAATTCTTTCATCGGTTCCTTCGGTAAATACGATCTTTTTCGGATCTGCTTTCAATTTTGCCATCATAGGCTCGAAAATATTCTTTGCCATTATTTCTTCCTCCTTGAGAAAACATTTACAATTCTTTTTCTTATACTGTATCACTTTTTTGGGGGAATGGGAATGGGGAAATGGGATTGTATCGAAAATTATCCACAACCAGGTGTCTCACAAGACCTGCTTTCGCTCGGGGGAAAACGCCGCGGTACTAAATGCCAGGGCGCCGCTTATGCGGCTGCTGCCATTAAGTGCCGGCGTTTTCCACGGTCTTGTGAGACACCTGGTTGTTCCGGTATATTGACTGACGGGACGGGTGACTGGCTGACGCGGTCACCTGATTTCCCATATTATGATTCCCAGGATCGCAGAACATAGAATGATCCACATTGGAGAAATCTTTTTCTTCAACAGATATTTAAAGATAAAAAGAACAGCTCCGAGAATGACCGTGACGATGACAGAACGTATGTCTGCCGTCACATTTTCCTCCAACCGGATGCAGTTTCCCAGGATCATGGTTACTCCTGTTGCGAGGATGATTCCGATGACGCAGGGCTTCAGGCCTCCGATGACGGCTTGTACACAGCCATGATTCCATACTCTCTTTAAGGCAGCTACAAACAGCAGAATAATCACAAATGCAGGGAGAACGACTGCAAATGTTGCCAAAACTGCTCCCGATATACCAGCCTGGCTGAGGCCGATATAGGTCGCAAGATTCACCATGATCGGACCAGGCGTGCTTTCGCTAACGGCAATCATATAGGTCAGCGTTTCTTCACTGAGCCAGCCATGCGTCAGAACAACGTCACGTATCAGAGAAATCGCACCATATGCACCTCCGAAAGAAAAACATCCCACTTTCAAGAATGCCAGGAAAAGCTCAAGATAAATCATTTTTCTCTTTTCTCCTTTCCATGGCGTATCACATTGATCTGATAAAGCGCAAGACTGAAAATTGCTGCAATAATCATCAGGCTGATAGAAGAAAAGTTCCAGGAGAATATCTGGATCAGAAACATGGCCGCAAACGACACGAGCATGATTCCCTGCGTGATCCTGTCTTTATTCATCTTGCGTATCATCATGACTGCCGCATCCAGAATGATGATTCCGACTGCAGCCTTGATTCCTTTGAATGCATTTGCGATAATTTTGATTTCCAAAAACTGGTTCAGAAACATAGATATCAGATAAATGATGAAAAATGAAGGGAGAACGACTCCGACTGTTGCGGCAAGGGCTCCTGATAGTCCCGCCTGCTGATATCCCACAAAGGTTGCACAGTTTATTGCAATCGGTCCGGGTGTTGATTCTGCTATGATTGTCACATACATCATTTCATCGTGCGTAATCCAATGCTTCTTTTCTACACACTGTTCCTCGATCAGTGCAAGCATCGCAAGACCGCCGCCAAAAGTGAATAAGCCTATTTTAAAAAAGGACAAAAACAGGTCCGGAATAATGCTTCCCGGAATCTTCTTATCATTGCATTCATTCAGACTGTTCATTCTTTACCTCATTTCTAATGTCTCTTTTCTGTGATATCGTTTTCTCTGTTATTTTACCAATCAACTTCCGAATTAGCAATACCTGCTATACTATTTTTACGTTTCTGTAAATCATTTTACACAATTATTACCGTTTTAATACAAACTGCTGTTTTCACACCGATATACTTTTCGGTCCAGTTCCATCCTCCCGCTGACTTGATCTTTTATTTCCAGGGCCGCTTCTTTCCGTGCCAGCCCCGTTCTTCCCAATATCCGTAATCCGGTTCCATCGGCGCAAAATGCTTATGAGCCATGCGCATCAAATAGAACCACATTTTTGCGCGCCTGTTGCATCCCTGTTTTCCTGCATTTTCCCGAATCTGCCCAGCCATCTTATCCGTTTTCCTATGGATACTCTTCTTAATCCCGTCCGGAATTTCATCCGGTCTCGCTGCCTGAACACCGATTCCCAGACGGTACACTTTTGAGATTCCCCACATTTCAAGACTGTCCGCCATATCCTTTACCGTACTTTTCATTCCGCCTCCGGCAGCCGTGCTGATCGCAACTGCCTGCTTTCTGCTCATTTCCGGCCTTGGTCTGTGAATCATCCACCAGGTTCCGAAATGATCCAGGAAACTCATCATCTGACCGGAAGCATAGTATACATAAACCGGACTTGCCAGGATAATGAGATCCGCGCTGAGAACTGCCTTTTCTAACGGCTCCAGTTCTTTGTAATGCGGACATTTCGATAATTCTGTCTGAAAACAGGTAAAACACCCCGTGCAGTGCTTATTGAAATTTCGCGGCAAAAAGAACTCATCAATCTCGCCGCCGACTTTATCTGCCAGCTCTCTAGCCACCATGTGAGTGCTTCCTTTATGACTTTGCCCGTATAATATTACAATTTTCATAATTAAATAACGCTTCCCTTCGCACTCTATCTATCTTCTATGTTCTCTGTAAAATTGTTTCAAATCAGCTTTCACTTCGTCGGACAGCATTCCCATTTCTTCATATGGTTTCAACATCTTTGAAAGATTGTCGCCATCCATAACCCGAATACCAAAATTGTCCCCTTTTTCCAACGTACCGACATAGGTACAGCCCAGATATTCATATCCACATAATTTTCAATTATATTTTACTTAATTTCTTTTGATGCTGATAGGTAAATAATGAAGATGGATGTGTCAATTTTATAGTCATTAGATTGCGGCAATCAAAAAACAGCCAATCTGCCGGCAAGTTTGCAGACTGGCTGTTCATTTAGGCATTACTATACTTTATTATGTTTTTTTGCCGCTCTTCTTTTACTTACATTTCTGATCTTTTTGTTCTTGTTCGGAACTGAAACCGGCTTCACAGGTTCTTTTTTTTCTTCTAATGGCGCAGTCACTGTTTCCGAAGATTCTTCTGCCGCGTCACCTATTACACTTTCTTCCGCGATCGGCTTTTCCTCTATAACGTCTTCCGCCACAACTGCTTCCGCTATAGCTTCTTCCGCCACATCTTCTTCCATCTCATCTTTATCCTTCGCAGTCATCGCCCAGATAAAGTCATGTGCCGGAATCCTGATATCTTTGAGCTCTGTTTTTTCTCCGGTCATCAGGTTCTCATATTCCTCTTCTTCGTACATCCATGCAGTTCTTTCCTGGTCACTGAAATTGTAGAAGCTGTAGAATTTCTCACCATCTTTTTCACGCATGATGCCAAGTATCGCGGTATCATGAACGTCGTAAGTATATACATTGGCGGAAGCATCGAAAATTGCTTCGTTTTTACGAATCTGTTCCAGTTTCGACAATGCCCGGAAGATTTTTCCCTGGACAGTATCCGGATTCTGGCAGTTTTCTGTAAGATCCCACCGGAACGCGCCGCGGTGAATATAGCGGCTGTCTACGCATTTATCCGGATCTTTCTTATAAGTATAATCATTGACCTGTCCGATTTCATCTCCGCTGTACAGCATTGGGATACCGGACTGGGAGAGCATATAGGCATGAAGCATCAGGTCCATGCGGATAGCTTCTTCCATTTTCTGAGCATTCTGTTCAAATCCGGCGCTTTCTACTCCGCACATGGAAGCTGTTGTTCCGCAGAATCTTGCATCCTGTGTGACAGGATCATCGTTGTAGAGTTCTCCGCGGCTCGGACTTCCCTCGAATTTACCTGTGAAATAATCATTCAGGAACCGTTTGTGATCCACTTCCTTCATTCCCCATGATCTCAGCGTGCCGAAATCAAGTCCCCACCCGATATCATCATGACAACGGAGATAATTCAGGAAGGTATATTCTCTCGGAAGGCTGTTCACGATATCAAGCTGCTGCTTCAGCAGGCGTGTATCCTTGGTTGCCACACTGTTCCATGTGGTCGCCATGGTTGTTACGTTGTAAAGCATATGACATTCCGGCTTTTCTACCGTACCAAAATACGGAACTACCTTCTCCGGTTCCATAACTACTTCACCGAGAAGTGCCACACTCGGGCAGACGACCTCACCGATCATGCGCATCATACGGACAATGGTATGTACCTGCGGCAGGTTTCTGCACGGGGTTCCGAGCTGTTTCCAGATATAAGGAACTGCATCGATCCGGATGATGTCCATTCCCTGATTTGCGAAGAACAGGAAATTATACATCATTTCGTTGAATACCCGCGGATTCCGATAATTCAGATCCCACTGATACGGGTAAAATGTCGTCATTACAAAATGTCCGGCTTCCGGTACCCATGTAAAATTCCCCGGTGCGGTTGTCGGGAACACCTGCGGAACCGTTTTTTCAAATTCTCTCGGGATATCATAATTATTATAGAAGAAATAACGGCTCATGTATTCTCCGTCACCGTTCTTTGCCTTTACCGCCCATTCATGGTCCTCTGAAGTGTGATTCATTACAAAGTCCATGCAGAGATTCATCTCTCTCTTATGACAATCCTCCGCCAGATCAGCCAGATCCTCCATCGTTCCAAGCTCAGGCTTCACCTTACGAAAATCGGCGACTGCATATCCTCCGTCGGATTTTCCTTTCGGGGAATCCAGAAACGGCATCAGATGGATACAGTTTACATTACATGATTCCAGATAGGAAAGTTTCTCCTTCACACCTTTCAAATTGCCTGCAAAATTATCGATGTACATCATCATTCCCAGCATATCGTTCTTCTTGAACCATCCCGGATTCTCTTCCCGGATCAGATCTCTCTCTTTCAGAGATTCATGCCGGTTGGTATAATATTCATACATCTGAGAACATAATTCTGCGAACATATCTTCATTATGGTACAACTCCATATAGAGCCATTTTAATTCATCGTGGTGTTTATTCATCCTTTTCTGAAATACTGTATCTGCATTAACCATAATATTAACGTCCTTTCTCTATCAGTTTCTCACCAGATAAATCTGTATCGCCTGGTACTCACTCATACTTGCCAGAACCGGAATTCCCGCATCCATCAGTGCCGCCCCGCTATAAAGCGCACCTGTAGTCTGATTCCTATACATGGCATCTTCGTCCAGCCCCTGAAGTCTGACATAAGAAGCAGTCATATTTCCATGCATCTCAAGCATCACGATATTTAACAGGACTTCACTTCGATCCTCTGAGACAAACTCCCATGCTCCCGTCTCATCTTCAAAGGGATTGGTCAGGCGGAAATAGGTTCCGTTCTGAATCAGATCTGCATATCTATGATAATCCTGAATCTGTCTGCGGATTTCTTCTTTTTCTTCACTGCCGAGTTTGCCCAGATCAAGCTCATATCCAAAGGTTCCGGCCATTGCCACAACGCCTCTTGTATTCATCGGCATCGTTCTGCCTGTCTGATGGTTCGGAACTGCAGATACATGAGAACCCACCGCTGAAACCGGGAACCCGAATGAAGTTCCATATTGAATCCGAATCCGGTCTGCCGCATCGGTATTATCACTGCACCAGATCTGCGGTGTATAATATAACATCCCCGCATCAAACCTGCCGCCTCCTCCGCTGCATCCTTCAATCAGCATATCCGGATAGCGGTTCACAAGACGCTCCAGGAAATCATAAAGTCCAAGTATATAATCATAGAGGACTCTTCCCTGCTCACCTGCCGCTGCCGAGTAGACCTCTGCAATACTACGGTTGTAATCCCATTTTAGATATTCTATATTTCCCTGATCAAGTACCTCACAGATTTTATCATAGATATAATTTACCACGTCCCTACGTGAAAAATCAAGTACAAGCTGATTTCTGCTTCGAACAGGCTTTCTGCCTGGTATCGCAAAAGCCCAATCCGGATGCTCGCGGTACAGATCACTGTCTTCACTTATCATCTCCGGTTCCACCCAGATTCCGAATTTCAAGCCTTCTGCATTGACTTTCTGAATCAGTTCACTTAATGGCATTCCCAGTTTCTTTTCGTTGACATACCAATCTCCCAGACCACTGTTGTCATCGTTCCGTTTGCCAAACCATCCGTCATCCATGACCAGCATTTCGATTCCGGCTTCTTTGGCATGTCTGGCAAGCCGGCAGAGAGATTCGCCTGTAATATCAAAATAAGAGGCTTCCCAGCTGTTCAGAAGCACCGGCCGCACTTGATTCTTATATTTTCCCCTGCAAATATGTTTCCGGATACATGCGTGCTGATTCTGAGAAAGACGGTTCAGTCCCTGATCCGTATAAGTAAGGATTACTTCCGGTGCGAAGAAACTTTCACCCACGTCGAGCGGATAACAGAATGCTTCATCCTGAAGCCCCATCAGCATTCTCGTCTGATTATACTGATCTTTCTCAACTTCCGCCTTAAATTCACCACTGTAAACAAAGTTCATCGCATAGCAGCTTCCATGTGATTCGGTTGTCTCGTGTCCTGCAAGAATGACTACCGGACTGTACTGATGGCTGGATGCGCCTCTGCGGCTTCCGATCACTGTATTTGCATGCAGCACTTCGCTTCTCTGGAAATTTCGTTCCATCACATGGCGCCCATAGAAGCTGATTACATCATATCTTCCTCCTACAAAGTCAAGACAGGCAGACTGCACTTTTTCCAGATAAAGCTTATGTTTCCCCGCATTTTTGACTATGACACTTCTGGTAATGATATTCTCCTCCGGAAGAACACCATATAATAAAGTCACTTCCAATCCGTTTACCGGATCCACAAGATCAATTTCCAAAGTTTCGGCTTCCTTCTCCGAAGCATAGACTGCCGGGAGCCCCGGAAGACTGTATTTTCCATCTTTTATTTCATATCCACGAAACTTAAGATCACTTCCCGTGATTCCCGCGCCGTCACGGACAATCAATGCCGTACTCCGATAATCGCCCGTTCCTCTGCAGGGATACTCCTGCGGGAGCGCATCCATCGAATAGGTACGATCCTCACCCGCCTCATACGGATTTCCCGAAAAGCCTCTGTCAGCGCAAGTAATAAGGTAATCCATACATCCTTTTGCTTTCCTTCCATAATAAAGATGAAGAAGATATCCGTATGCATCTACCTGCATTTGGTATGTCGTTTCTTTTGTGTCTAATGTAAATATTCTTGTCTTCTCTTCAAAAATAATGCTCATGCTGTCTCTCCATTTGTAATTGCCATATTTTTGTTGTTACAGCGCAAGGGCCAAAATTAATTTTGACCCTTACTTTCACCTTATATTATATACATTTGATTCTTATTTTACAGCCCCATTTACTACACCATTTAGTATTTGTTTCTGACAGATCAGATAGAAAATCAGAATTGGCAGAAGTGCCAGCAAGTAGGACGCAAATGCCAGATTAAAATTGGTTCCGAACTGCGTCTGGAATGTCATCTGTGCCAGTGGGAGGGTTGTCATACCGGAACCTGACATAATGACAAGCGGAGTCATAACGTCATTCCATGTTCCGAGTGCGGTCAGAACTGCAACAGTCGCATGCATTGGCTTCATGATCGGGAAAATGATTTTCCAATAAGTCTGCCATGTTGTCGCGCCGTCCACATAAGCGGCTTCTTCCAGTGCCATCGGAATATTTACCAGATAGCCGGAATAAAGAAGTACGTTCATCGGCATATAGAATACCACATAAAGGATGATCACGCCAACCCAGTTCGCAAGCCCGAGACGCGCAGTCTGTTTTACCAGAGGCATCATCAGGATTGCGAAGGGTACGAACATACCGCTGACGATGTAGAGATATGCAAAATTATAAAATTTGCTGTGTCCTTTATTTCTACCAATCGCGTATCCGATGAGGGAGTGGATCACAATGGAGATCACAACCGTCAGTACAGTGATCAGGATACTGTTAAATAAAGAATGCCAGAAATCGGTGACTCTCATGGCTTCCGCGAAGTTGGAGAGACTCCAGCTCTTAGGAAGAGAAAGGATTCCGCTGATACTGTTCGTCATTTCTGACGGCTGTTTGAATGCGATCACAATTGTCATATAAAGCGGAAATGCAACTGTAATCAGCCCCAGGATCAGCAAAATCGTAACCGGCCAGTTTACTTTTTGATTTACTTTTTTCTTCATTATAACTGCTCCTCCTTCTTACCTAATACTCCAAGCTGGAATACGGAAATTCCAACGATTACTATAAAGAAGATTACCGCGTTGGCACTCTGAAATCCAAATTGTCCGCCGCCCATACCATTCTGGTAAATGAGGTAGGAGATGGATTCTGTACTCTGTGCAGGGCCGCCTTTCGTCAATGCCATGATCTGATCGAACACCATCAGGAAGTTCTTCACACAGAGCACCATGTTGATAGTAAAGAACGGAAGGATCAGAGGGAAGGTCAGATTCTTGAATTTCTTCCATCCTGTCGCTCCGTCGATGGAACCGGCCTCGTATACATCCTCCGGCACTGTCTGCAGACCGGAAATATAAATAATCGTGTTCATCGCAATGGACTGCCATGCACATACAATTACAACCGCAACCCATGCCAGCTTCTCATTGGACAGCATACTGGAACCAAGCGTTCCGCTTCCGATCATCTTGCCGAATGCCGGAAGAATATATGTAAAGAAATAGTTAAAGATGTAACCAACAACCAATGCACCAAGAATATTTGGTACAAAGTATGCACCGCGAAGTGCGCTTTTGAATTTGATCTTACTGTTCAGTCCCATTGCCAGCATAAGACTGATCACATTTACCACGATAGTTGCTGTAATTGCAAGCTTAAATGTAAACAGGTAAGAGTTTCCCACACGGGAATCCTGGAACAGATCGATATAGTTACGAAGTCCGACCCAGTCGAAGCTTCCATATCCTTTAAAGTTTGTAAAACTGTAAATAACACCCTGAATCAACGGTAAAGTATTAAAACAGAAGAATAATAACATGATCGGGATTGTGATTGCGAGAAACGTACGTTTCCGTCCTGTCATTCCTTTTTTATCCATATTCCGGTTCCCCCTTTTCTAGTTTTCGTCCGGATGTTCCGCTTCATATGCTTCAACTTTCCGGATAATATCTCTGTTGTAACGTACCCAGTCTTTGTCAAATTTTGCAAGGAATGCATCCACATCCTGCTTCATAAGGAAAGTCTGGATCTGCGCATCCACAGACATTTCTGCAGGATAGTAATGATCCTGGTAATCAGCCATTCTTCCGTCAGCAATATAGGATTTCATACCATCCAGCATAGATGGAAGTTCGAAATCACCTTCTTTACAAGGTACCGCATTCTGGTTATCAAGATATTCCTGAATGCTTTCATCTTCCAGAAGGAATCTTAAAACTTCATAAGCTGCTTCTTTATTTTCACAGTCTTCCATCACACAGAACTGAAGGTCGATACCTGAATTCAGCACATTGTCTTCTTCATTGTCATTTACCGGGAATACGAAAGAATCGATATCCATATCCGGGTTTACAGATTTGATCTGCGGAACCGCATAGCTTCCGATGGTGTACATCGCTGATTCTCCATTTGCAAAGGCAGTACATGCTCCATTGTAATCATATGCAAACGGATCGTCCGGTCCATATGGCAGAAGCTGAAGCATCTTTTCAGCTACTTCCCGGTATTCTTCGGTAAATGTAGTTGCCCCTTTATTGACCTGTCTGCACACATCTGCATCTACAAGTCCTACTGCCATCGCATTCCACGGTGCCAGTGTTGTCCAGGTGTCTTTGAATCCGAAATAAAGCGGAAGGATACCTTCAGACTGGATTTCATTACAAAGTGCGATAAATTCATCCCAGGTCTCAGGAATTTCCCATCCATGTTCCTCAAACATTTCTCTGTTATACAGGATTCCGGCAGCATTTGCCACATACGGCACCGCGTAAATTCCTTCCTCCGGCACATACTCAAGTGCTTTGTCAATATCCTTATATGCCTGTTTGATATCGTCAAGCCCGTCAAAATCGGAAATATCCATCAGCATATCAGAATCGACAAATGAAGAAAAATTCACATCTCCTCCGATTCCGATAATATCCGGATTGTCTTCTCTTATAAATCTTGTCTTTAAAATTGTCATTGCATCACTTGGAGACTCAATGGTAAGATGAATATCATCATGCGTTTCATTAAATCTTTGCTCAATCGCTTCAAACGCATCGACTGCTTCCGGCTTGTACTGCACCAGATTGATTTCAATCTTTCCGCTGTTCTCTTTGTTTCCGCAGGCTGTCAGCATCATCGCCGCAACCATGGTCACACTTAAACCTACGCTAACTAATGCTTTTCCTTTTCTTCGCATCTCTCATTTTGCTCCTCTCTCTCATAACATCCGCGCGCTGTTGTTTGTAATGCTATTATAACTTATCAAAATGCTGTCATAAATAGCCTTGTTTTTGAATTTTTATACCAAAATAATGCCTTTATGTGATATAATTAAATTCATCTAGCATTTTGGTATAAAGTGCGGAGAAATCCGTGCATCATATAATTAAGGGGGATTATCCTATGAGTGATTTACTTTTTTCTGTCTTTCCAAATGAAAATTTTGTTGATCTCGGACTCTATCAGTACGGCTGGGAACAGTGTACTCCATCCCATTCTTTTGGTCCTGCCGCAAGAAATCATTTTCTCTTTCACTACGTCATTTCCGGAACAGGACTTCTTTTGGCAGACAATTCAAAAGGGGTGACTCAGACTTATCCAATTAAAAGCGGACAGGGTTTCATGTTGTTTCCCGGCCAGATTTCCACTTATGTTGCTGACAAAGAACTCCCCTGGGAATATACCTGGCTGGAATTTGACGGGCTCAAAGTTCATGAAATGGTAGAAATTGCCGGGCTTACCCGTGACGCTCCAATCTATCATGCCAAGTCCAAAGAACTGCGGCAGAATATGATGGCGGAAATGCTGTATATTGCGCAGAACTCAGACAAATCTCCGTTTCATCTGATTGGACATCTGTATTTGTTTCTGGACTATTTTACCCGTTCTACTGCCACGATGAGACTGAAGCAGGATGGACGCCTGCGGGATTTTTATGTAAAAGAGGCACTCTCTTTTATTGAACAGAATTTCCAGAATGATATCTCTGTAGAAGATATCGCAGGATTCTGCGGTCTGAACCGGAGTTATTTCGGTAAAATTTTCCGTGACACGATCGGGAAATCGCCTCAGGAATTTCTGATGAGTTACCGGATGCAGAAGGCAACCGAGCTTTTGAAGCTGACGCAGCTTAATATCAATGATATCGGAAATGTGGTCGGGTATCCGAATCAGCTGCATTTTTCACGCGCATTTAAAAATATTTACGGAATCTCGCCAAGACAGTGGCGGAATGAAAACCGGATCGGTCCTCCGGGAAGTGGAACCATAGAGACCTAATATGATACAATGGTCCCAAAAAGAAGAGACGCAGCACCTAAAAGCTACGTCTCTTCTTTAAGTTGTACAATCAATTGTCTAAGAACCTGTTCGCATCGCTCAATATCCGCGATTTCTACGAATTCATCAGGTTTGTGTGCATACTTCAGATTTCCGGGACCATAGGACAGACAGTTTCTATTCCCAAGTTTTCCGGCTATGACAGCAGTATCTGTATATCCGGGAAATGGTCTTACAGACGGCTTTTCTCCCGTAACTTCCTGCACTGCCTTCTTCAGTTCCTTCAAAAACCCGGATTCATCATTTTTCTCTATGTATGGACGATTTCCGGTAATCCGGTATTCAAATTTTACTCCGGGCACAGCATTTTGGGCATATGCAATCGCCCGATCTGTAATTTCCAGAACTTTGGTATCTGTCGTAGGCGGTGTCAGTCGGCAATCCACCCACAATTTACACTCATCCGGCACTACATAAGGCTGATATCCTCCCTGGATCTGTCCGAAGGTCACTGTTGTCCTTCCCAGTTCTTCATGAACCGGAAGCTGTGCAAAAGAATTTCTCATGTCGCTGATGCATTCCGCCATCGCGGCAATCGCATCCGCTCCTTGTTCCGGCTTACTGGCATGTGCCGTGATACCATGCGCACTCAGTTCCAACCAGAATCTTCCTTTGTGTGACATCTGAATCTGTCCGTCCGTTGGCTCCAGATCCATCACCCAGTCCTCTTTTCTGACCTGATTCCATCTGACGACGCATTCTACACCGTTCATATCGCCTTCTTCATCTACCGTGCAGATCAGGCGGAGCGGCCGTTTAAGCCTGCATTCACCTGATTCGCACCTTCTGGCTGTTTCTTTAAAAACCGAAAGAGCACAGGCCAGTCCCGATTTCATATCACAGGAACCGCGTCCATAAATCCGTTCCCCTTCTGTATCTGCTCCAAATGGATCTCTGGTCCACTCTTTCCCGACCACTACGGTATCCATATGACAGATCAGAACCAGCGCAGGCGCTTCTTTATCGAATTGATATGAGGTAATCTCTGCGATAAGATTCCTTCGTCCATCAAACACTTCATTTTCCGTAATCCTGATTCCCGGAACTGATAAATACTCTTTGATAAATTCTTCTACATTCTTCTCACCGACACCAGGGTTCGTACTCTCGATCCGAACCAGTTTTCTGGTGAGATTTAAAGCTTCGCCCGTAATCACTTTTATTCTGCTTTCAGAGCAACTACTTCGATTTCTACAAGTGCAGCCTTCGGAAGAGCAGCTACCTGAAATGCGGATCTTGCAGGATAGTTTCCTTCATTGAAAAATTCTGCATATACGCCGTTCATTTTCGCAAAATCGGCAATATCATTCAAATATACCGTTGTCTTTACAACGTCATCCATGGTGCATCCTGCAGACTCGAGAATTGCTTTTACATTTTCCAGAGACTGTCTGGTCTGCCCTTCGATATCCGTTGCTGCAATATCTCCTTTTCCCGGGCAGATTGGAAGCTGGCCTGAAAGAAAAAGAAGGTTTCCTGTATTGATTCCCTGAGAATATGGTCCGATTGCAAGCGGTGCCTTGTTTGTGTTTAAAATAGTTTTCATTGCTTAATTCCTCCTGTTTATGCGCCTTTCATTCGGCTAATTTATTATTATAAGAATAATTTATCACTATATTTATTTAATGTCAACTTTTTCTTATTTTCACAATAGTTTTTTTCAGCATTGAAAAATAATGATTTGCATGCGATAATACTTTTAAGATATTTTATATCAAAGCGAGGGAATTTTATTTATGACATCAAGTATTTTAGAACCATACAAGATACTGGTTGAATTTCTCGGTCAGGCCCTTGGATCAGATTATGAAGTAGTTCTTCAGGACCTTTCCAGTGAAAGCAAATCGATCATTGCAATTGCTAACGGACACATCAGCGGGCGCTCCGTAGGCAGTCCACTTACCAATGCCGCACTTCAAATGCTCTCTTCCAGGCTCTATGAATCCAGAGATTATCTGGCTAATTATAAAGGCATTGCCGAAAACGGACATATTCTACGCTCTTCTACCATGTTCATTAAAGATGAATCTGGTATTCCGATTGGAATGTTATGCATTAATTTTGATGACAGCCGATATAACGACCTTCACGAAAAGCTTCTTTCCGTGATTCATCCGGCCTCCTTCCGTGGAAATACACCTGTTTTCCAGAAAACCTTATCCGTATCTCAGACAGAGGCACCGGAAGAATCCGTTCAGATCACGGAAAGCTTCCCGATGGACATCAATTCTTTGATGCAGAAAATATTCGAAGATTGTACAGCTGCGCTTACAACGCCTGTAGACCGATTGAATCAGCTCGAAAGGAAAGAAATTGTCAGCAAATTAAATGAACAAGGCCTTTTCAAACTCAAAGGAGCGATTTCCTTTGTCGCGAAAAAGTTCTCCTGTTCAACAGCAACCGTTTACCGGTATCTCAGTGAGATTACGGCGCAATAATAGAATTAAATAGTAACAGTTCAGCCATGAGCAAGAGCCTTAGTTGCTTCAGCAGTCGGGTCGAGCTTCATGGCCGAACTGGTACCTCCTAACACTGCCTATGTTACATATTACGCAGCATCACAATCAATACCTTACCTAGAGAATCTTCTTCAAATTTTCATCCGAATGCTCCACTTCTCTGGAATACCGATAGACCAGCTCTGTCAGTTCATCCAAATCCAGCATATATCCATTTCTCACCCAGCGTGCCTTAAAAAGTTCCTTAATGAGGAACACACTCTCCATCGCCATCCGCGCTTTTGCATAAATCTTTTCATCATAGACGGCACCACAGAAATAAGTAAAAAGGAAATAGACCATAAGCTGTTCCAGTTGAATGTCCATATCCGGCATCTCATTTTTCTGCCATTTTGCAAACTGCTCTGTCAGTTCTCTGTATTTTTCTGCACCGTCT
The DNA here is from genome assembly GCF_052065755.1 of Bariatricus sp. HCP28S3_D3. Classification (NCBI taxonomy): domain Bacteria; kingdom Bacillati; phylum Bacillota; class Clostridia; order Lachnospirales; family Lachnospiraceae; genus Bariatricus; species Bariatricus sp. HCP28S3_D3. The sequence goes on from NZ_JBQHTK010000001.1 coordinate 184,627, forward strand.
GCATATAAGATTTCCTCGGTTTCCATAAGAACCGTATCCCAATCCTCCCGCAAAAGTTCCAATTCGTACAGCTTCCGAAATATCTTATGGGCATAGTAATACTGCTCCAACCGATTCTCATATGCCATAAAATATTCATATTTCTCTTCCACGAATTTGCGCGTTTTTTCCGTCTGGTACCGTTTGATCACTTCTTCACAAGAAAACATTTCCTCATGATTGATCCGAACCTGCAGATCATGCGCCATTCCCATAATGAGACCGATTCTTACAGCTAGAGAAATGCTTCTGTTCTGAAGAATTTCCAGCATTTTCTCCCTTGCATCTGCCAGAATAGAATACAAAAACGGATCAAAATCCTCGTATTCTTCTTCCCCTTCTTTTTCATAAGTAAGAAATCGAACCGGTTCTTTTCGGTTCATCAGCATTTTTGCCACTTCCGGACAGGATACGGAAAGTGTAATTTCCCGAATGTTTTCAAACTCTTCCACATGTCGCGGATAAAGTCTGCAAGTTTTGCAAAGGCTCTCTTTTCCGAGATTTGAATACAGATCACAGAGATTATTTTCATTTAGAAACGCACATCTTTTTTCTTTATCCTGCCGAAAAGTTTCCTGCATAAAATCCACGGAAGCGAACATTCTTTTGCGGAACCTCCCCTTCACCTGACCGTATTTTCTTAACGATTTCCTGTCGATCACAATCTGCCAACCGGCACAGCAGGTATCCTCACACTGATCTGCTGTGCAATAAAATTCTTTATAATAATCAGGTATTACATAACGCATTCTACTTCTCCTTTTCATGTATCACAAAATGATTCTTTCTCACCGTGAGAATCCCTTCTTTTTCCATCATTTTCAGTTCGTGTGACAGCACGCTCCTATTAAGCCCTAAGTAGCTTGCCATCTGTTCTCTGTTAAAATCGATATCAAATTCATTGCTTTTATATCGGATCATCTGGATCTTCAAATATTTTTCAATCCTTCCTCTTGCACTTTTTGCGGATAGGATTTCGATCTTTCTGTACTTTCGGATGTCTTCATTTGCCAGAAACTGTACCGTCTGCTGGTATAGGAAAATCCGATCGCTTTCCGGGAGATATCCTTCCTGCTCCAGATATTTTACAGGGAACCAGAAAATAGATGCCTCTTCCACAGCATAGACTGAATACGGACTTGTTTTTTTCTGACTGATTGCAATTTCCAGTCCTACTACATAAGAAGGGAGCAGTTTCTGGACCATCTGCTCTGTTCCATCAGGATAGTATTGGACCTTGCACAGTTCACCTGATATCAGGATTCCGATTTCATGAAGCTCCTGTTCTTCTTGGATGATCATTTCATTTTTCGTATATTGGCACAGCTTTCCATTCAGACTGCGAATCGTTTTCTCGGCACGCTCTCTTTCCAGATTCCGAAATAGAATGCTTTGGAAAATTTCTTTTTGAATTTCTATGTCTTTTTTGTCCATAATATTCTCTCCCCTATCGTTTGTATTATAGCATAGACTATAGAACGAAATTCACACTTTTTTCATTTGTTTAACAATCTGTAGTATGCTATACTCGTTTTGCCTGAAAATATCGATTGCAGCTCTATATTTTCAACGCCGTTCGGCAAATCATTCAACTTTATTAAACTATTTACTAATTGCAGACTCTATAATCCTTTGCGAAGTTACATTGCTGTTTTTTTCCACGATTGTTATAATACATTATAGAAATTTCTGAATTCTTCTATTGCAGAATTTTCACAGCAAGCTGCATTCGTTCCGATTATGGTTTCTGCAGAAAGGAGAACCTATGACAAATAACCAGAATGAAAGTGCAGTGAAAAATCGTATTGTAAAAGATAACGGAGCAAAACTTATTGAAAGGGATACCCAAAGAATACTTTGATAATCTGGCAGAAAATACCCCGGATTATTTTTTAACATTGATCAGTAAGATTATTGCTGAACTTATGAAATCTGAATAAAACATAAACTTGGGATTTCCACTTTAATAATTTCTAAATTCATCAAAGCGGGAACCCCAAGTTTTTTTAATATACAATACCATTTATGGCAAAATATGCCAATGGGCGCTGGTCGTGACAAATGCAGCGTCCCCTATCTCACTATTTTTTCGATGCGGCATGGAACCGATTTCATAGTCGGGAATCCTGTAATTGGATCATTGTAATCCAGGCTTGTCAGTTCATTTACATTTCCTATTTTCCATGCTTCTGGCATATATGCACTTCCGCCGCCATGGGGAATGTGAATACAATGACGCGTCATGCCCGCCAGTCTGGTTTTGAATGTTCCTGTACCAAATGGAGTTGTCACTTGTGCCCAGTCTCCATCATCAATTCCCAGTTCTTTTGCATCTTCTGGTGAAAGATCCATATATGGATAAGGTTCTACTTTAGCAACACCCGGAAGGTTTGCGCCAAATACGCCCATTCTATGAATACTTCTCGCACCTGTTGTCATTATGAATGGAAATGCCGGATCATTCATTTCCGAAATAGAACGTATATCGGTGTATTCCGGATATGGTGTAAATCCGTTTTCTTCTAAAAGAGTGGAACAGATTTCAAATTTTCCTGATGGAGTCGGGAAACCTGGCTGTCCGTCTGCACGAAGTCCGCCTGTTACATATTTTTTATAAATACGAGGAGGCTGTTTTTTTCCAGATCCAAAATCACCGGCATACGGCGGCATTTCTTCGCAAAGCCACTTCTTCAATTCTTCGACATTGGATGGATAATCATCACCCACACCAAGTGCTTTTGCAAGCCGTCCGAGAATGATACAGTCATTACAGCTTTCTCCTACCGGAGATATGGCCGGTTCCATTAACTGAATCGTTCCATTTTCATCTACATATGGTTTATAGGTTTCAAACAACGTACATGCCGGGAAGATTACGTCAGCATAGCGGGAATCTTCGGTTGGATATCGGTCTAATACGATCAGACAATCCAGTTTCTTATATACTTCCCTCCATTTCTTGCTGTCCGGGAACGTAAGCGCAGGGGAACCACCGGCAAGAATCAACGCTCTAATCGGATAAGGATCATCTTCCAGCACTGCTTTCGGAAAACGTGCAAACTGTCCACTTCCCATAAATTTGTAGAACATTGGGAATTCGCGGGTGCCGACCAGTTCTTCTTCCGGAAGTTCTTTTGGTTTAAAAGTAGGAAGTCCTTTACAGTTAAAATAAATACCTCCTTCTACGTCCAGCTTGCCCGTGATCGCCCATAATGTAAAAATAGCACGGTTATTCTGGATTCCGCTGAGCTGATATTCCAGACCAGTATAAGAAACCAGTGATATTTTTTCTGTTGAGCAGAAGATATCGGTCAATTCGTTAATCATATCAAGAGAGACACCACACCATGTAGAAAGCTGTTCGATTGTCAAAGTGTCCAGATATTGTTTGAATTCTTCAAAACCGCGCGTGTAATCGCGTACAAATTCTTTATCATAACGTCCCGAATTAATGATGAGTTTTAACATTGCCAGAGCCAGCGCACCGTCAGCACCTGGGACAACCGGAACCCAGAGATCCGCAAGTTCTCCGATTCCTGTTTCACGCGGATCTATAACAATCAGTTTTGCACCTCGTTCTTTTGCCGCTTTGATTGCCTTTAGTGCCATCTGTGGACCGTCATCTGTAGTGGAATTCTTCCCCCACGCGAAGATGTAATCACTATTTGGAATATCCTGTACCATCATACGAGTACCGATTCCCACGGTTGTCATTGGTGTGACCATGCTGGAAGCCATGTTGCAGATAGAAGCCACGTTGAAATCATTTGGTGAACCAAGACGTTTCATAAGACATGGCTTTGTTCCATTATTTAGAATACGACCGATCGGCATTCCAAGAACCCCTCGGCCAAGATAAGACGCCAGCGATTTTTTTCCATATTTTTCAGCTGTTTCGCGGATTAATTGAGCCGCATATTCAATTGCTTCTTCCCATGTGGCACGACGGAATTTTCCTTCTCCTTTTTCCCCATTCCGGATAAGTGGATATGTAAGACGATCCGGGCTGTACAAGAGTTCCGGGGTAAGTGCTCCCCGGACGCAAAGACGTCCCTTAGGTGATGCTTTATCTGGTTCTACACGAACAATCTTGCCATATTCAATGGTGACATTTACCTGACACCCTCCCTGACACATTCCGCAAATACGATTTACTATCATATGTATTACCTCCTTTTCCCCTTTTGTTACATCATATGATGTTGGGATCAAAAGCCTTTGACCCCATGATGCTTACGGATTTCTTCGCGTTTCACGCTCCCGAAATCCTAAAGTATCATCATATCATAGAAATATGATTTTGAGCAGAGTATCATTTGATATTTCGTCGTAAATATTCTATGTTCTTATTGGGAAAAAAGATTAATTAAAATGTAAACAAACCCACCAATGGGCTCTGCTCGTGACGGATGCAGCGTCCCCTATTTAAGTACCAGTACTTTCTCATGCGGTACTACAAGCGCTTTCGGCATTCCTTTTTCATCGATTTTATCATACAGATTCCGCTGGACGAACCAGCAGATGTCCTCATTTCCTGCTTTGGATTTTATGAAATATTTTCGTTCAAATGGGCACTCTACCATGTTCCATTGTTCGACTGGAATTACATTTTCCATAGTGCCATTCCAGATTGGAATAAAATCGTGGGCTCTGATTCCAATAGATTTTGCCTGAGCAGGAATATCTCCTTTTAGTGTGATTCCCCATTCAAGGATATCGTATTTACCGTCACTTGCTTCAGATATCTTAACGATATTCTTGCATCCGGTGAGTCTTGCTGCGGCTTCCCACTGTGGGTTATCGAAGAGTTCTTTTGTCTTATCCATGCAGATTCCTTTTCCGTTTTCCATGATCAGAATTTCTTCGCTGAAGCTGTAGATTTCATCACGGCTATGGGATACGAGTATTGCTGTTCCATCGTAATCTTCCAGTAGTTCCAGTAGTTCTCTGAGCATCCGGTCCCGAAGGTGGGCATCGAGAGCCGAGAATGGTTCATCCAGAAGGATGACATCCGGTTCGTATACCATGATTCTTGCAAGTGCAACTCTTTGCTGCTGTCCTCCGGAAAGCTGTCCGGGAAGGTGTTTTTCCAGTCCCTGTATCTGGAAACGTTCCATCATCCGGTGCACTTTTTCCATTTTTTCTGCTTTTTTACCGGTAAGACCTGCTGCTATATTTTCTTCCACCGTCATAGTCGGGAACAGTGCATAATTCTGAAAGAGATATCCTACTCTTCTTTGTTGTGGTTTTAAGTCAATTTTTTGATTGATGTCAAGTAGAATCCGACCGTTTATGTTTACATATCCTTCGTCCGGGCGCTCGATTCCGGCAATGCTTTTTAAGGTCAGGCTTTTTCCGCAGCCGGATGCACCAAGGATTCCGATCCGTTTGCCCTTGCTTTGCATACTCACATCCAGGCAGAATCTTCCGAATTCTTTTTTGATTTTAATATCGATAGCCATCCTTTTCCTCCTGATTTGTTATCAGTTTCTTATTACTGCCTTTTCTTACCAGTGCCTGATGTTCTTCATCTTCTTGCCGGATACCAGATTCATGAGTACGACGATTGCAAATGCGATCACCATCACAATTACGACCCATACACCTGCTGTCAGGAAGTCCCCATCCTGAATAACCATAGCGATTTTCTGGGAAATGGTTCCGGTCTTTCCGGGGATATTTCCCGCAAGCATGGAGGTTGCACCGTACTCCCCCATAGCTCTTGCAAAGGTAAGTACCGTTCCTGCTGCCACTCCGGGACCTGCCGCCGGTACGACAACTTTCCAGAAAATCTTCCGTTCCGACATTCCAAGCGTCCGCGCTGCATAGATTAAGTTTACGTCTACCTGTTCAAATGCTGCTCTGGCATTCCGGTACATGAGCGGAAATGCAATCACGGTTGCTGCGATCACACATCCTGTCCAGGACTGTACAATTTTAATGTCAAATGTCGTATAGAGATATTCTCCCACCGGTCTTCTGGTACTGAAAATCAATAATAAAATGAATCCTGCAACGGTTGGCGGAAGCACGAGAGGGAGTGTAAGGATCCCGTCCAGAACCGCTTTCACTCCCGCTTTTGTATACATACATTTTCGCGCTGCATAGATTCCAAGAAAAAAGGAAAGGATTGTCGCCGCCACTCCGGTCTTCAGCGAAATGAATAATGGGCTGAAATCCAGAGATGTAAGTATTTTTCCTATTTCTCCCATGCATCTGCTCCTTTTACTCTACATTTGTGTCAAAATAGTAGCTGTCAAATACCTGTTTTGCCTCATCCGATGTGATAAATGCGAGGAAATCAGCTGCCGCCTGCTTCTCGGCATCATCTGCTTCTTTATTTTCAACCTGGCAGACTGGATAGATTACATTTCCTGTCAGATCATAGCTTACTTTTTCAAGAATGTCTAATTTATCTTCATATCCATAAGTATCTGAGTAGTAGGTTGTTCCAACTTCACATGCACCTTCTGCAACAGCGATGAGAACTTTACTTACATTAGCCTGTTCACTGATTTCCACTCCGCCGAGTGCCTGGATAATTTCTTCAGTGGTAATAGCGGATACATCATCAACCTTATTCAGAATTCCAAGATTTACAAGTGCCTGACGAGTATATTTTCCTACCGGAACGCTTCCGCCTGCAAGTGCAATGCTCTTTGCTTTATTCAAAGTCTCAAGACCTGTAACTTCTGTACCACTGTCCTTTAATGTAACGACAACTACCTGGTTATTTACAACATTTTTTCTGGTTCCATCTACTACAAAGCCATCGGCTTCGAGCTGATCCATCTGTTTCTGTGCTGCGGAGAAGAAAATATCACATTCATATCCTTCTTCAATCTGTGTAAGCAGGGTTCCTGAACTGTCTGCATTAAATGTAATCTTCACTTCCGGATGCTCTTCATTATACTGCGCTGCCAGATCTGTCATAACGGTATTTAAGCTGGCTGCGATAAACACCTGAATTTCTACCGGCTCTTTTGTTTCCTCTTCCTGATCTGTCTCCTGCTCCTCTGTGTTCGCAGTTTCAGGCTCTGACTCTGTTTTAGCTCCGCATGCTGCAAGTCCCGCTAACATAGCAAGAATCATTGCTGCAGCTGCCAGTCTCTTTCCAATTTCTCTCATTTTCATAATTTTGTTCTTCCTTCTTTTTCCTTTTATATTTGTAACTGTTCAGAGCCAAGCAGATTTGTCAAAAAAGGGTGATGAATGCTTGCATTCGTGAGCACTTTTTTGTACAAATCTATTTGGCGGATACGCCACACTGAGGAAACACGAAGTGTTTTCGAGGTTGGCTCTGAACAGTTACTTATATTTTATTGTCTTGCGCACTCACCTTCGCTTCCTCTCAGGATTCCAAGTCCGTGAGAGAGCTCCGGTAAAATGAATTCAAGAGATTCTTTGACTGCTTTCGGGCTTCCCGGCAGATTCACAATCAGTGTGCCCTTTCGTATTCCCGATTCTGCTCTACTAAGCATAGCCCGTCTGGTGATCGTCATGGAATATCCGCGGATTGCTTCGGCAATTCCTCGTGCCATCCGGTCACATACCGCAATCGTTGCCTCCGGCGTGATGTCCCTCGGAGAAAATCCGGTTCCGCCTGTCGTAAGAATCAGGCTCACCTGCCTCTGATCGGCAAGGCGCTTCATCTGACGCTCAAGTCCCACTCTTTCATCCGGAAGGAGAATCGTCTCCACCACATCGTATCCGGCTTCTTTTAACATTTTGCAGATGAGCGGCCCGCTTTTATCTTCCCTTTCTCCGGCAAAGCCTTTATCACTTAAGGTAATCACAGCCACTGTAAATGGCCTTTCCTGCTCCGGCGGAATCATTTCGATCTTATCACCTTTTTGAATATATCCTCCGTGAAGCACCTTTGTAAATACACCTTCTCTCGGCATGATGCAGTCACCCATTTTTTTATAAATCTCGCAATGACTGTGACACTCTTTTCCAATCTGGGTCAGTTCCAGAAGGACTTCGCCAATCTTAAATCTGGTCCCCACCGGAAGCGCCCGCAGATCATACCCTTCTACGATGAGATTTTCGCCAAATGCGCCATAATCTATTTCTGCTCCTCTTGCGCGGAAATCTTCAATCTTTTCCACTGCAAGAAGGCTGATCTGGCGATGCCATTTACCGCCGTGGGCGTCTCCTTCAATGCCCCAATCCTCCAAAATCTGCGCCTCCGGTATTTCTTTCTTCTGCGTTCCTCGCTTTTCGCTGATACAGATTGCTTTTATCTCTCCCATATTTTATTATCCTCCTATCGAAGCCATTTCGCGCTGCTCCGTAATCATTTCCTTCTGTTCAAACTGATGCGATACCGGTTTATTTGAAATCGCAAGTACCAGCAAATGATTTACTTCTTCCATGTCTCCTGCTCTGAGTGCTTCTTTAATGGATAAGCTCTCATCAAAACACAGGCATGCTTTTATATCACCCGTTGATGTCATGCGGATCCGATTGCAGCTCTTGCAGAATTTGCCATGAATTGCACTGATAAATCCGATACTTCCTTCAAATCCCGGAACAGAATAATAGATTGCCGGTCCGTTTCCATGTACACGGGTATCGGGCTTTAATTCCCCGTATTTTTCTTCCATTTTTTTCAGCAGCTCTTCATTATAAACAGGCTCAAATTTTTTTCCATATCCGATTGGCATCATCTCGATAAACCGGACATCCAGCTTTTTATGATGTGCAAGTTCGGCTAAAGCCTGCCATTCCTTTTCGTTCTGCCCTTTCTGAAGAACCGAATTGATTTTCACCGGAATCTGAAGTTCCAGTGCTGTCTCAATTCCATCCAGCACTGCCTTAAGTTCATCCCTTCCGGTAATCTCTTCAAATCTTTTTTCGTCCAGAGTATCAAGACTGATATTTACAGCATCCAATCCTTTTTCCTTCAGTTGTTCTGCGTATTTTGAAAGGAAAACTCCGTTTGTCGTAAGTGTAACCTTTTCAATCCCCGGAACTTTCTTTAGCATTCCCACAAGCGTAGGACATCCAATTCTTGCCAGCGGTTCCCCGCCTGTCACTTTTATTTTTTTAATTCCCAGTGTTGCCGCTTCTTTGACTACGACTTCTATTTCTTCAAACGTCAGTATTTCTTCCATCGGGACCCAGGAAATTCCTTCCGGCATGCAGTACCGGCAACGCAGATTACATCTGTCTGTGATGGAAATTCTCATATAATCGATTTCTCTTCCAAAACCGTCCTTCACTTGAGTTTCCTCCTTTTTTCTGATTCGTTCGGTTATCAGCCAAAAACTATATCAATTCAAGAAGTACGCTCACGACGCCTCCGCAGACCATCCCTTCTTCCTCTGCGTCCGCGCCTGTCATATCCACCTTACAAAGAGCGATTTCGGGGCCTTTTCCTGCCGCCATCAGAAGTGCCTTCTGTGTGACATTCGCCTCCATACATCCTCCGCCTATCGTACCGATACATTTCCCATCTCTAAGAACCAACATTTTGATTCCGACTCCCTGTGGTGCAGAACCTTTTCTCTTTACAATCGTTGCCATGACTTTCTTTTCTGGATAATCCTCCCGATCCAGAACCGCCTTCACAATTTCTTTCGTATATCCGCAGGTTCGTTTCTTTTTATTCTTCACTTCGATAATCTCTGCCATGATCGCAACTGCAATTTCCACCGGTGTCTGTGCTCCGATGTCAAGGCCGATCGGTGTATATACTTTGTCTAATACTTCTTTATCAATTCCTTTTTCTACAAGCGTCTGCTTCACCATCGTGGTTCGGCGTCTGCTTCCTATCATCCCAATATAGGCATGTTCTTTCTGAGCAATCTTTTCAAGGCAAATCTGATCGTATCTGTGACCGCGGGTTACGATTACAAAATAAGTGTCTGAATTTCCTTCCACTTTATCCAGTCCTTGTTCAAATGGTTCACATATCACGTTCGTTGCCCCTGCGCGTCTTGCATTGTCAGCAAAAGTCGGTCTGTCTTCCAAAACCGTCACTTCACATCCCATCATGACACCTAGTGTAATGACAGGAATCGATACATGACCGCCTCCGCAGATGACAATTTGCTTCTCCTGCCCCAGAACATCACAAAATATCTCACGGCTTCCAAGAAGAAAAGTTTCTGTTTCATTCCGTTCTTGGATTTCCTTCTTATATTCCCGGAAAAATCCATTTTCTCTGCTCTCCCAAACGATATTTCCATCTACTAATAAAGCCTTTTCTCCGATATTTTCTCCGTCCAGAACGGTCAGAACGCTTCGAAGCCTGTTCACATCTGTCTCTTGTATTGCCTCAAATAATGCTCTCATTTTCTACATTGCCTTTCCAAATCCACAATTTGGGAACGTACATACAGGACATGAGAGGCAAAGTCCTCCTTGTCCAAGTAGATTTAGATCTTTGACTTTTAATTTTTCACCGGTCATAATTCTAGGAAGAACCAGATCGAAAATGGTCCGTTTCGCATACATCACGCAGCCCGGAAGGCCCATTACCGGAATTACACTATCATAATATGCCAACATGAACATGGCTCCCGGAAGCACCGGTGCTCCATATGTCACGATCTCGGCTCCCGTATTCTTGATGGCAAGCGGTGTCCGGTCATCCGGATCCACACTCATCCCGCCCGTGCAGATCACCATGTTACATCCTCTTGCAATCATTTCCATGATCGCTTCTGTGATTTTCACATGATCATCGTCACACAGAATATGTTCCGCTTCTTCAATTCCATATTCTGCGATTTTCTCCCGGATCACCGGGGTAAATGTATCCTGAATTCTTCCTTTAAAGACTTCGCTTCCCGTGGTCACGATACCGACTTTTTTCTTCTCGTAAGGTCTGACCTGAAAAATCGGTTCGTCACCGCCGATCTCTTCCGCCGCCTTCATCTTGTCCTCATGAATCACAAGCGGAATCACTCTGGTTCCTGCAATCTTGTCTCCCTTTTTGATTGGGAAATTTCCATGACGGCTTGCAATCATAATCTCACCAAGCGAATTGATCCGGTTCAGCTTCTCCACATCAATTTTCAGCACTCCGTCAATATCTGCAATCAGTTCGATTTTTCCTTCTTTTACATCTGAGGGGTGCATATTACTTCCCTGACAGATCTTTCGAAGGATCTCTGCCGCTTCATTTTCATGCAGCATTCCTTCTTCCTTTTCCCAAATATACAAATGCTCTTTTCCTACAGACAGAAGAACCGGAATATCTTCTTCCTTCACTACATGCCCTTTCCGAAATACGGCATCCTTCGTGACTCCTTTAATGATCTGTGTAATATCATGGCACAGAACCTGTCCTACAGCATCCTCTGTTTTTACTAGTTTCATCTTTTTTATCTCCTAAATCTACTTTGTACGTTCTCATTTCCCGAAAACAGTATAACAAAACCGTACATAAAATCATGTTGCCCAGACAACTTTTTATCGATTTAATCCTGCTTTTTCCAGCAGTATCCCTAATATTGTCTCGATTTCATCCAGTCCTGTCATCTTTTCTTCTTTAAAATGTCCGTCCTCCCAATCGCTTACAATCAGAAATCTTCCCTCAGGATTGGAAGCCGGCTCTCCTGATATCTCCCTGCGGATCACTTCTATTTTCGGATAAGTACTGTTCTTCATTCCCTCAATCAGAATAAGATCCGCTTTCGGAAACTGTGCAATCATTTCCTCAGGAGTTTCCCTGCAGCCTTCTTTGTATACGAAACTTCGATATTTTGAAAATACCGCCGTTCCATACGCACCGGCTTCGCGAATCCGGTAGCTGTCCGTTCCGGGTATATCACACTCAAAATCATGTCCGTCGTGCTTAATAACCGCCGTTCGGATTCCTTTTTCCGAAAGAAGCCTCACAAGCCGCGTGATCAGTGTCGTTTTTCCGGAATTTTTCACACCGCATATTACTGCGACAAATGGTTCTTTTTTTACAACATCACCACACATACCGTCTCTCCTTTTTCTATCTTAGGAGTTCCCGCCGGAATCTCAATCAGGCAGTTACAACCACACATACTGCTTAGAATTCCGGAATCATTTGAACCATCTGCGATTTTCACATGGCCATCCGCGCATCTCGCTCTGACATAACGTGTGACATGGCTCATTTTCAAAAATTCACTGTCACATACTGCCATGATTCTCTTAATGGCAAGGTCGTATCTTCCGGACATTTTTGCAAGTACCGGGCGGATTAAAAGCTCCAGATTTACAGCCGCACCATACGGGTTTCCCGAAAGACAAATGAGCGGCTTTCCCTGATAGAGTGCACAAAGGGTCGGCATTCCGGGCTTAATCTGTACTCCCCAGAAGAGCTTTTGACAGTCCAGAATCTGAAGCACTTCATGCATGATGTCTTTCTTTCCTACCGATACACCTCCTGTCGTGATCAGGATATCTGCATTTTCGGCAGCTCTCTGGATGTGCCCTGCAACAATCTTTGCATCATCTTCTGCCCTTCCCTGATAAGTAACCTGTACTCCCCAGGACTTCAGGCGCGTGACACAAGTATATAGATTCGAATCATATATTTTCCCCGGAAGAAGCTCTTCGCCGGGGAGCATGAGCTCATCTCCGGTTGTCAGCACCGCCGCGCGCGGCGCTCTGTAGACTGATATCTTCTCCATCCCAAGACTTGCCAGGACTCCCGCTTCTATCGAACCAATTACCATTCCCTTTGTCAGAAGCTTCGCTCCCTTTTTGTAGTCTTCCCCTTCAAAGCAGTAATTCTGGTATGCTTTGATCTCTGCATAGATTTCTACCGTATCTTCTCCGTAATCTGTATCTTCCTGCCCGATGATGCAGTCGGCTCCTTCCGGAATCGGCGCACCGGTCATGATTCTAACGGCCAACCCCGGCTCCACTTTTTTCTCCGTCACATGACCGGCATCCACTTCATCGATCACACGCAGCCTGACCGGCCTTTCCCTCAAAGCTCCCCGGATATCCTCGCTTCTTACTGCATATCCATCCAGGGGTGACCTAGAAAACGGAGGCTGATTTCTTGTCGCATAAATATCTTCGGCAAGCACCCCTCCTACGGCATCCCACAGAGATATTTCCTCACATGCAGTGATTTTCTCCGTATGACTGAGCAGAATTTCTGCAGCCTGTTCTAACAGTAACCTTTCCATTTTCCTCTCCTTTTTTAAAGTATTATTCAAGTACGCCTCAGCGTACTTGCTGCGAGGTGCGCGTCATGCTTTGCATGACACAATACATCTGCGCACCTCTGCAATCCGCCGGAGGCTTTATCTTCTTTCAAGATAAAAAAAGGCAGCAGAAAGACATGAAAGTCCTCCTACTGCCGTTTATGCACAATACGACCACTTCATGTTCTTTTTTTCAAATAAGGAAGGCCTTCACATTTCTATTCGGACCCCGGGGATGAGAGATTCATCCCGGCTTGGCATCATATCTCTTCGACTTAGATGCTTTCGCTCAAAGAACACTTATATTATATCATATTTTATTATTGGGGAACATCCCCTAATCATTATTTTGCTTTTTTATCAGTACCGGGGACGTTCCTTTTGTAATGCATGACCTTTTGTCCCTTGGCTCATAATATCATTGAACATCAATAACAGAAAGCATTTTATACTCTTCCATAGTATTCACATTCCGCAACATCCTGGCAAAATTTTCATTCTCAGTCACATCTACATATAAAATATGCATTTTTTCAAATGCATCTCTGATTTTATAATTTCCCGATAAAATCTGCCGTTCCATCACCTGTGCAACACATTTCCGGTAAATCGCTGCCAGCGGATGCATTCTTCTTTCCAGTACCGGCATGACACCGTCATATATGATATGCTCCTGTTTTCCCGCTTCGTCCATCTTTGTTTTCAGATAACGGAACAATTCGATTTTCAAAAATGGCATATCGCACGCGGCAACCATCACTTCATCCGACTCACACGCTGTAAGTCCGGCATGTATTCCGCCAATTGGACCGCAATCGGGATAAATATCCCTCACAATCCGGCAATTCTCATACGTTCCATGGACCTTTGCTCCGTAGGAAATCCAGATTGTATCTGCGTCTTTTGAAAATTCATGTATCATTCGGGTGGTAAATGTCTCATTTCCATAGAGAAGATCTCCTTTATGTCGCCCACCCATGCGGCTGCTTTTTCCGCCTGCAAGCAGTAATCCATCCATATTCTATCACCTTATCTTTTCACGTCCTTTAGAAAGTATAGCATATTCTGACTCCGAGCAGATACATTTTTGCAGAAATTCAAGACTCACCGCCTAAAGAGGCGGAAGTCATCTCCCATCTGATATTACTACGACACATACACCCTAATCCGATCCGGTCTTGCCGCACAGATCAAGGTAAGACGATATTTCTTTGCCAATTCTACTGCTTCTGCCGTCGGAACCGCCTTACAAACTGCTATGGGTATCCCGGCGCGTATCACCTTTTCAGCCATATCTGAGGGCATTCTTCCACTGGAATACAGCATACATTTTTTTAAATCTATTTCATGTAACAAAGCATAACCAACCACTTTATCGATTGCATTATGACGGCCGATATCTTCGCAGGCAAATATTACTTCCCCCTCTTTTGCAAGAAAGCAGCTGTGTGTTCCCCATGTTTCGTTGTGAAGCGGCATTCCTTCTGCAAGGATATCTGCCAAATGGAAAATCCATTCTTCTTTCCACTTGACAGGCAAAACCGGGGACAACTTTTTACACTGCTTTTCATTCCATGCATCATTTTTCATGGTAATCGTTGCAATTTTCCCTTCGTTTCCTATATGAATCTTCTCTATTTCATCTACCTTCTCTATGATTCCTTCTGTTCGAAGTCTTCCAAGGACAGCTTCCGTAAGATACTGTGGAGTGCACATCGTATGAAGAATAAGCTTCTCATTGATGATAATATCTATTTTTTGTTCTCGTAAAATTCTCGTATTTTCCTGATATCGTTTTCCTTCCCGACTTATATACAGACACTCACTCTTTTCTGTTAACGGTCCCTGTTCATATTGATTCATTACTTGCATGAAGTCTTCCTTCCTATCATGTCAAATCC
The DNA here is from genome assembly GCF_052065755.1 of Bariatricus sp. HCP28S3_D3. Classification (NCBI taxonomy): domain Bacteria; kingdom Bacillati; phylum Bacillota; class Clostridia; order Lachnospirales; family Lachnospiraceae; genus Bariatricus; species Bariatricus sp. HCP28S3_D3. The sequence goes on from NZ_JBQHTK010000001.1 coordinate 199,715, forward strand.
TGCACTATTTGCAAGGAAACCGGCACCATACAGGCACCGGTCTCATCATACTTTCAAGTACGTCTCAGCGTACTTGCTGCAAGGTGGGAGTCTCATCTTCTTTCAAGATAACTTTTCTACTCTAACGGCACAGACTTTATATTCCGGTGTGCTTGAAATTCCGTCCAATGCATCATTCGTCAGCCAGTTCGCACCGCCTTCGATGTAGTGGAACGGCATCCAGCACTCACCTTCTCTGGTCTTTCCTGATACACTCGCTTTCACCTTGATTCTTCCTCTTCTGGAAGAAACAGCTACCATCTCGCCATCTGCAATACCAAGTTTCTTAGCGTCTTCATTATTCACTTCAATGAAAGATTCGCTGGCAATCTGATTTATTCCTTCTGTTTTATCCGTCATTGCGCAGGCATTGTAATGGTACAAGATACGTCCGGTCATCAGTACAAGCGGATAAGTTTCATCCGGAAGTTCCATGGATGGTTTGTATTCTGCCGGCCTGAAATATCCAAGACCTCTCGCAAATTTACCCACATGCATAATCGGAGTTCCAGGATGCTCCGGATTCGGGCATGGCCACTGAAGTCCTCTTCCCGCCACTTCTTCGCTGTCCAGACGGGCATGACTGATGCCGCCAAATGACGGGGTAACAGAAGCGATTTCATCCATGATCTCTGCCGGTTTCAGATGAGGCTGCGGATATCCCATACGGTTCATAATCTCCGTAAAGATCCATGTATCCGGTCTGGTCTCCCCTGCAATTTCAACAGCCTTTCTGACACGCTGTACACGGCGTTCTGTATTGGTAAATGTTCCTTCTTTTTCCGTATATGAACGTCCCGGAAGAATCACATCCGCAAGTTTTGCGGTCTCCGTCATGAACAGTTCATCCACCACGAAGAAATCCAGAGATTCCAGTGCATGGATCACATGACTGGTATTCGGATCCGTTCTGACCGGATCTTCACCGAAAATGAAGAGTCCTTTGATCTCTCCCGAGATCATCTTCGGGAAACAGTCGGTCGCTTTGATTCCGACGTTCGGGTTAAGTTTCGTATTCCATGCTTTCTCAAACTTCTCCACAATACCCGGTGCAACGATATTCTGATAACCCGGGAACTGATTCGGAGCGGCGCCCATATCGCAGGCACCCTGTACGTTATTCTGTCCGCGGATCGGATTTACACCGCATCCCGGACGCCCGATCTTTCCGACCATCATCGCAAGATTGGAGAGTGACATAACGCCCTCTGTACCGGTATGATGCTCTGTAACTCCCAGACAGTAAAGAATCGGTGCGCGATCTGCCGTTGCATACATTCTTGCCGCCTCTCGCAGAAGATCCGGATCAATACCGCAGATTTCTGCCACACGCTCCGGAGTGTATTCCTTCACAGCTTCTTTCATTGCTTCAAAGTTCTCGGTCCTCTCTTTGATGAATGTCTCATCCGTCAGGCCTTCTTCAATAATAATATGCATCATTCCGTTCGCAAACGCAACGTTTGTTCCCGGTCTTAATTTCAGGTGGATATCCGCCTTCTTTGCAAGATCGATCTCACGCGGGTCAGCTACGATCAGCCTGGTTCCTTTCTCCACCGCCTGGCGGATCTGCATACCGATGACCGGATGTGCATGTTCCGGATTCGATCCAACGAGCATGATCACATCGGATTCGTGTGTGACATCGTAAATCGTATTTGTCATGGCTCCTGAGCCTAATGTGGTTGCCAGCCCGGCAACAGTAGGAGCATGTCAAACACGCGCACAGTTATCGGTATTGTTGCTCTGGAATGCGGTTCTCACCATTTTCTGAAGCATATAGACGTCTTCATTGGTGGAACGTGAGCAGGCAAAACCGGCCAGTGCCTCACCTCCGTAATTATTTCTGATTTCGGTAAACTTTCCGGCAACCAGGTCAAGTGCCTCATCCCAGGTTGCACGCTCAAATTCTCCCGTCTCTTTATTCTTGATCAGCGGATAACGGATCCGTTCCGGAGAATCCACAAAATCAAAAGAAGCACTTCTTCCTTTTACGCATAACAGGCCGTGATTGGATGGACCGTCCGCTCCCTCTACATCAACAATCCTGTTATCCTTCACGATCAGATCCAACTGGCATCCTGTCGCACAGTGCGGACAGGTTGTACGGACCTTTTTCGTCTCCCATGTCCGGTATTTTTTCTTTCTTTTCTCTGTGATTGCTCCTGTCGGGCATGCCTGAGCGCAGTTTCCACAGGATTCACATAATGTCATATCCCAGTCTTCTCCGAACGGAGCCTCGATGATATTGAACATTCCTGTCTTTCCCAAAGTAATTGCATGTCTGCCTGTCATCTTTGCGCAGGTATTTACACATCTCTGACAGTGGATACAAAGTTCCGGCTGGTAGCTTAAGAACGGATGGCTATCTTTAGCCGGACGTTCAATCTTCTTTCTTGTTCCAAGATAAGAGGTTTCCTCGATTCCATATTCGTTGCAGACATCCTGAAGTTCACAGCTTCCGTTCTGCGGGCAATAAAAACATCCTCTGTGGTGATTGGAGAGAAGCAGATCGAGTACTATTTTCCGGGCCTCCACCACACGTCCACTCATGGTCTGAACGACCATGCCTTCTTTGACAAGTGTATTGCAGGAGGTCGGCAGTTTATCCATACCTTCCACTTCTACTACACACAGACGGCAGGAACCGATCTCATTTACTTCTTTCAGATAACACAGTGTAGGAATCCTGATTCCAACGGATCTTGCTGCTTCAAGGATCGTTGTTCCTTCCTGCACTTCTGCCTGAATTCCGTCAATTTTCAGATTAATCATTCGTCACGTCCCCCTTTCAGTACACCGCATCCGAAGTGATCGCAGCGCAGACATCTTCCGGCCTCCTGCATTGCCTCCTCATGAGTATACGGATTTTCCACATGCTCAAAATCATGCTTTCTCTCATATGCCGGACGTTCAGTAATGTTGGCACGTCCGGTCGGAATTCGATTGTTTTCTTTTGGACTTGGCACTGTGGCTTCACAGTTCAGTTTATGATGATAACCGAGGTATTCATCAATATTATGTGCCGCAACTTTTCCGGCTGCTATAGCCCGGATTGCCGTAGCAGGCCCGGTTGCGCAGTCTCCTCCGACAAATACTCCGGGAAGATTCTCCACTGCCGTATCCAGGCCGGCCTTAAATACACCGCGTTCTGCCTCCATTCCGAATTCTTCAAACGGACGGCTCACGATATCCTGTCCTACCGCGATCAGGATAACTTCACACGGAATTCTCTCCGGATCTTTTTTCGCATCGACCGGACTCGGGCGTCCCGCACGGTCATACGGTCCGATCATCTGCGGCTGCACGATGAGTGCCGAACAGTTTCCTTCGGCATCTTTTTCAATGCTCTTCGGAGATTTCAGCGTCAAAAGCTCGATGCCTTCCATTACAGCCGATTCAATTTCCGTATCCAGCGCCGTCATATCATCCTGACGCCTTCTGTAGACGATACGCACGTCTTCGGCATTGCAGCGCACTGCACTTCTCGCTGCATCCATCGCCACATTTCCGCCACCGATTACAACAACATTTTTGCCGGTGTAATCCGGAATATTTCCATTCCCGATCCGATCCAGCATCTCCACTGCGGATTCCACATTTCCCGCATCGCTGCCTTCCAGACGAAGACGCTTGCCTGCCTGTGCGCCGATCGCTACAAACATCGCATCGTATTCTTTATGTATCTCTTCAATCGGAATCTCGGTTCCGACTTTTGCTTCATATTTGACTTCAATATCTCCTGCTGACAAAATCGCACGGATATCCTCATCCAGCCGATCCTTCGGAAAACGATAATTCGGAATACCATACCGAAGCATACCGCCCAGCGCTTTCTGTCGCTCAAAGATCGTTACTTTATGTCCCATAAGTCCCAGAAAATATGCTGCAGTCATACCGGCAGGACCGCCTCCGATGACTGCCACCTTTTTACCGGTTGACTTATTCGCTTTCGGAACCGCAACTTTATCTGCCGCAATCTGATCCACCGCATATTTCTTGAGTCCGCGGATATTGATGGAATCGTCAATCAGATTTCTCCGGCATCTCTGCTCACAAGGATGTTCGCAGATCATGGCACAGGCCGTCGGAAGCGGGTTGTCCTTACGGATCATGTTGATCGCCCCCGCATAGTCTTCCTCCCCGATCAGCGCAATGTATGCCGGGATATCCACATGCGCCGGACAAAGATTGATGCACGGCACCTTCTGTCCCATCTCGCCGGGACAGACATGGTCTTTAATATGGCTCTCATATTCTTCCCGAAATGTATCCAGTCCCTGCAGCACTTCAATAGCTGACTGATAGCCAATCGCACAATCCGCCGTATCCCGGATCATGACAGCAAGCCGTCTCATATGCTCCAGCGTCTCCATGGTAGCATCACCTTCCAGGATGCTCTTCAGTAATGTTTCGAGCTGCGGAAGCCCGTCACGGCAGGGAACACATTTTCCGCAAGTCTGGTTCTTTGAAGCCGTAAGCAGTGAAAGCTGTACGGTCAGCGGACAGGTTCCCGGCGGATATACTTTTACTTTTGTCTCAAATTTTTCCAACAGCCTGCCGATTTTTACGTCACAGCTTTTTGGATCTGCAAGAAAAATCTTACTCATTTCCTTCCCTTCTTTCTCTTTCTTTTTTCTATTTCTGATTATTTCTCAGATAAATAAACCAGTAAACACATCCGACGCAGATACCGCCGCCGACAATGTTGCCGAGCGTAACCGGAATCAGATTCGTTCCCAGGAAATTCCCCCATGTGATCACATCCAGATTTACGCCTGCCGCCGCTGCCGCTTCCGCATATGCCGGAACTCCTTTGGCAAAAATACCAGCTCCGATATAATACATATTCGCCACACTATGTTCAAATCCGCAGACCACAAAGATCATGATCGGAAAAAACAGACCAATAATTTTGCCGGCAACATCTTTTGCCGCAAAGGAAATCCATACTGCAAGACATACCAGGAAATTGCAGAAAATTCCTCGGATAAATGCATCTCCAAAGCTTAACGTGCATTTTCCTGCTGCCGTAGAGAGCACGGAAACTGCCATTCCGTTATCGAAAAGGCTGATCTGATGAGAATACACCACTCCGGCTGCCACAAGAAGTCCCCCGATAAAATTGCCGAGGTAAACAACAACCCAGTTCTTCAGCATACCGGACACCTTGATCTCCTTCTCCAGAAGCGGGATCGTAAGCAGACAGTTTCCGGTAAACAGTTCACTTCCCGCAAGAAGCACCATCGTAAGCCCTCCCGGGAAAATGCATGCTCCTATCAGTTTTCCGACAGATGCCGGTTTTACTCCTACCGCTGCTGTCGTTGCTCCTACGCCGCCAAGTGCAATAAAAGCTCCGGCCATGACTGCCATGAGAAGCATCTTCGGAATCGGTGTATTTACCTTGCCTTTTCCGATATTGATATAATTTTTGGCCACTTCAGCCGGTGAAAATAAATTCATTTTCTTTTCTCCTCCCTTTTATCAATTATTTTAATAATTCTATTTGTAAATATTATTGTATAAGAGATATAACCAGATTTCAAGAAAAGTTATTTTCTAGACAAGTAAGTTATTTTTGTGACATTTTACAGTACTAAAACAAGACCACTGGACATTTTGAAAGTATACATAGTAGCGAAAAAAGGTCATCTGACACGACCGATGACCTTTACTTCTTATGTTCTTTTATTTTTTTCGTCTCTACAATGCTGCACACGCTCTTTCCGATTATCCTGGCTTTATCTGAGATCAGGAAACAGTTCCTGCGGTCAGGTCTTGCATCGATATCACCAATTTTGAGTCCTTTCTTTACTTCTACTCCTTTCTGAAGCATTCCTCTTACGATTCCCGACATTTTTGCGGTCACCGATATTCCCCCAGTCTTTGCGACAATCTGCCCTTTCTGAACCAGATCGCCAATCTGTACTAATGGTTCCATGATCCCATCCGCCGACGCACTTACTAGTCTCTCCCGGGTATAGCCTCCGACTTCTCCGGGAATCCCCGTATTCGGAGCCGCAGTTCCTTCTGTAATAATTCTTCCAAGCTCATCTCCTCTTAGAGTCTCAATCACATAATGACAATCTTTTCCTGCATGGAATCCCGGACCGATTCCAATCACAAGAGGCGCATCCTGAATCGAAGTGCCCAGATTTCTTTTTGCCATAATTGCATCCACCAACACATCTGGAAGGTACTCACCAATTATTTTAGCTTTTTTATCTACAAGAACAGGAATATTCCCATTCTCCACTTCCAAGTCGATCTCTTCCAGATTGCTGACCAGAACTGCTTTCGCCTTTTCAACCTGTGCTTCCCCTTCGTATACCGCACGCGAAAATGACACCATCCTTCTAACTGCAAGCGGAATCGGGATTTCCGTCATCACGACCTCATGTCCTGCTTCCCATAATTCATATGCAATCCCTGTTGCCAGATCTCCTGCACCTTTTATCAATATCCTCATCTCATTATTCTCTTCTTTCTTCAGCACCATCCGATTCCTTTTATTTTCAAACACCGTAATAACATTATGTACGCCTTTATCAAAAAGTGCAAACAAAATTTATATTCTTGTGAATTTTTTGTCGACTCCAAAATCATTTTCTCATTTGCATAGCAACAAAGAGGGGCACGGCTCTCATCGCCGTGCCCCCTCTTACTATTTTGTCTTATCTTTCATAAATAATATATGCCGGATTATGCAAAGTAACAGATTTTTCGAACTTTTCTTTCATTTCCTTCCGTTCTGCCTTATCTCTCTTCTTTCCATATTTATACCAGTACGAAACTCCTCCGAAAAGAACAAAAGCGGCACAAGTTGATAAGATTTCTGCAATCGCCAATGATGTCATAATAGTTACCTCCGAGTTAATGCTTTATTTTTTCTTTATCTAACGGCTATTCTAGTACTCATTTAGCTTTCAGTCAATTCATATTAACAAAAATAATAAACGAATTTTCTTTATTTATGAATAGAATTATGTACATTCCGACGTATCATTTTCTTCATGGAAGATCAGTTCCATCCTGGTTCCCTTTCCGACTTCACTCTCCACATGTATATCCGCCCCATGCAGGAGCGCTCCATGCTTCACAATCGAAAGTCCAAGGCCGGTTCCTCCCGTCTCTCTTGAATGACTCTTATCTACCCGGTAAAACCTTTCGAAAATTCTGTCCTGGTGTTCTTTCGGAATTCCGATTCCGGTATCATTCACGATCACTTTTTTTCCATTCAGCGTATTTCCGACCCATACACTGACTTTTCCGTTTGGTACATTATATTTGATTGCATTTTCAATCATATTATAGATCATCTCATCCAGAACCTGCCTGATTCCGTGGCAGGTCACATGCTCTCCCACTACCTCGATCCGCACATTTTGTTTCTCGGCCTGTACGGAAAGCCGGCTTACAATATCACGGACCAGCCGATACAGATCTACATCTTCTTTTTCCAGTTCAATTGTTCCCTCATCGAGCTTGGAAAGCCGGATGATATCGCCGATCAATGTGATCATACGACTGGCTTCATTATAGATCCGGCGCGAAAACTCTCTCATATCCTCCTGACGTACAAGACCGTCCATCATGATCTCCGCATATCCGGAGATTGAAGTCAACGGTGTCTTCAGTTCATGCGACACATTGGCAGAGAATTCTCTTCGCATCTGTTCCATCTTTTCCTTTTCCCTGTTCTGCCTGTCGATTCTCTCCAGAAGCGGCGAGAGTTCTTCATATACATCATTTTCCAACGGTTTTTCCAGATCCAGCGTATTGATCGGCCGGATCAGACGTCCGACTTGTACGTTCGTCACAAACCAGGAAATCAGAGCCATTGCGATCCCGATCAGGATCATATACGGAAGAACTTTAAGAGCCGTCCGCCATACTGTGTCCATATTCTTCGCCACACGCAGAATCGTTCCGTCATCCAGTCTCACTGCATAATACAGCATTTCCTTTCCGACTGTATCCGACAGGCGGATGTCCTGCCCGGTTCCGCTCTTTTTTGCCTCTTTAATTTCTTTTCTGCTGCTGTGATTCTCCAGTGCGTTCTGTTCTCCTGTCGAATCGTAAAGGACCTTGCCTTCTGCACTGATCCAGGTCACGCGGGTCTCCTTGCGCGCCTCATCCATATCCTTCATATACTGTTCGCCCGAAATACGGATAGCCGTCCGGATATAATCTGCCTCCTGCGCCAGTTCCGTTTCCATGATGCCAAGTGTCTGCCGATAGATAACAATCGTCATCAGACTATAAGAACAGAGCAGTGCCAGCGTCACGATCAGGATCATACTTCGCTGAATTTTATTTTTCATCTTTCTCTCCCCGTATCCTATATCCGACTCCGCGTACCGTCTCAATCCGTTCGCCTTCTTCTCCAAGCTTCTGGCGCAGAGTTCTTACATGGACATCCACGGTCCGGGTCTCACCGCCAAATTCATATCCCCAGATCTCCTCCAGAAGGCGATCCCTTGTGAGAACGATATTCCGGTTCTCCATGAGCATTCTAAGCAATTCAAATTCTTTCAAGGTCAGCGTCACATCCACTCCTGCGGCATACACCTCATGTTTCTTCTTGTTCAGCCGGATCTGTCCGACAACAAGTTCTTCCGCCTCTTCGGTCTTCACACCGCTTCTTCGAAGTACTGCCTTGATTCTTGACACCAACTCCATCATGCCGAAGGGTTTGGTTACGTAATCATCTGCTCCCGAATCCAGTCCCAGCACTTTATCATATTCTGCGCCTTTGGCAGTCAGCATGATGACCGGAATATGCCTTGTTTCCGGCGCCGCTTTCAGTTTTTTCAGAATGGACATTCCATCCTCACCTGGAAGCATGATATCAAGCAGAACAAGCTCTGGCAGATTCTCTGCCAAAGCTTTAAAAAAAGCGGGACCATCTTCGAAGCCTCTTGCTTCCATTCCTGTAGTTTCCAGTGTATACACTACTAAATCACGGATGTTTGCCTCATCCTCCACACAAAAAATCATTTTGTTTTCTCCTTCTTTACAGATCAAAGGCTCCCAGATCCATTTTTCCAGACATGCCGCTTTCATTCAATGTCAGATACGGACATTTCCCGCATGAATACCTGTGATGGAAAATTCAACCCACTCTGCAATATTCGTCGCATGGTCACCGATTCGCTCCAGATATTTCGTGATCATGATCAAATCGATCGCTGTATCACCGCCGCAGCCTTTCTGTTCCGCAATGGTATCTACAAGCTCTTTTTTGATTCTGTCAAACAGTTCATCCACCACATCATCCGCATCCATGACTTTCCTTGCCAGTTCCAGATCTTTCTGCACGTAAGCGGATACACTGTTTCTCACCATCTTCATCGTTGCTTCTGCCATACGCCCGATATCTTTCAGGTTTTCATCTCCATTAAACTCCGCTGAAGTAACAATATCTGCAATATCTGCCGTTTGATCTCCGATTCGCTCCATATCCGTAATCATCTTGAGCGCCGCCGATATCTGCCGCAGATCTCTCGCAACCGGCTGCTGCTGAAGAAGCAGTTTCAGGCAAAGATTCTCGATGTCTTTTTCCATCTGGTCGATTTCCTCATCTGCTGTGATCACCGCTTTCGCACGGCCCATGTCATTTTCTTCCAGTGCTCCGGTAACCTCTTCGATCGCCGTCTCACAGAGCTCTCCCATATGTATGAGCATCTGGTTCAGCATTTCAAGCTGTCTGTCAAATCTGTTCCGCATGTTATCCAAACCTCCCTGTAATATAGTCTTCTGTCCGTTTGTCAGAAGGAATTGAGAATAGCTTCTCTGTATCATTATATTCAATTACTTCACCCAGGAGGAAAAATGCCGTATTGTCAGACACGCGGACTGCCTGCTGCATATTGTGCGTGACCATGACAATAGTATAATCTTTTTTGAGTTCCATCGCAAGGTCTTCTATTTTCGATGTTGAAATCGGATCCAACGCCGAAGTCGGTTCATCCATCAGCAGGACCTCCGGCTGTACTGCAAGTGCTCTCGCAATGCAAAGTCTCTGCTGCTGCCCGCCTGACATTCCCAGTGCACTCTTTTTCAGTCTGTCCTTGCACTCCTCCCAGATTGCCGCATCCCGAAGGGATTTTTCCACAATTTCATCTAGTTTTGCCTTGGAACGGATTCCATGCGTTCTCGGTCCGTAAGCTATATTATCATAGATGCTCATCGGGAACGGATTCGGTTTCTGGAATACCATTCCGACCCGCTTTCTCAAATGATTCACATCGATATCCCCGTAAATGTCTTCGCCATCCAGAAGGATCTCTCCTTCAATGCGGCAGCCTTCCACCAGATCATTCATTCGGTTCAGAGATTTCAATAAAGTAGATTTTCCACAACCGCTGGGTCCGATAAATGCTGTGATTTTATTTTCTTCTATGTCCAGATTTACATTTTTCAGCGCTTTAAAATCACTGTAATATAAATCCAGATTCTTCACACTAATTTTCGCCATTTCCATTTCCTTTCGTAATCTTTTTTGCAATCACTCCGGATAACATATTAATACCGATAACCAGAATCAGCAGAATCACTGCCGTTGCATATGCCTTATCCGTATGGAGTCCTTCATTTGCCAACACATACATGTGAAGCGCCAGCGTACGTCCGGATCCCAATACATTTTTCGGAATCTGTGCAACGGTTCCTGAAGTATACATAAGTGCTGCCGTTTCACCGACGATACGTCCGATTGCCAGGATCACACCTGCAAGAATTCCGGGAACCGCACTTGGAAGTACGATTCGGAAAATCGTACGCAGTTTTCCTGCTCCGAGTCCGAAGCTTCCTTCTCTATAGGAATCCGGGACAGATTTCAATGCCTCTTCCGTCGTACGCATGACAAGCGGAAGAATCATGATCGCCATGGTAAATGCTCCGGCAAGCAGCGATAATCCCCATTTTAATGTCGTCACAAAAAACAGCATACCGAAAAGTCCGTATACGATTGACGGAATTCCCGATAAGGTCTCTGTAGTAAGACGGATAACTCCGATAAACCGGTTGCCTCTTTTTGCATATTCCACAAGGAAAATGGCAGAGAAAATTCCCAAAGGTACCGCAATGATCAGCGAAAGCAGCGTCATTGCAACCGTGTTGACCAGCGCCGGGAATAAGGAAACATTATCCGAATTGTATTCCAGCGCAAATAAATCTGCGGAAATATAAGGGATTCCATGAATCAAAATATACGCGATCAGAAATAACAGTACCGCAAAAGTCAGGAACGCGCTAAGCAGAACCAGAAGTGCGAGCACTGCGGAGCCGGGTGCATTCTTGTAAGAAATCAATTTTTGTTTGATCTTTTTTTTACTCATTCTCACCCCTCCTGTTCAATAACGCTACACTGAAGTTAATGATCAGAATGAATACAAAGAGCACGACGGCTGTAGCAATCAGCGCTTCTCTGTGAAGCCCTGACGCATATCCCATTTCCAGGACGATATTTGCAGTCATGGTTCGTACTCCTTCGAAAATACTTTCCGGAAGACGCGCCTGGTTTCCGGCTATCATGATTACTGCCATCGTCTCACCGATTGCGCGTCCGATTCCCAGAACTACACCGGCAATCACACCGGATTTCGCAGCCGGAAGCACAACCTTGAAAATGCTCTGTTCGTGTGTTGCTCCCAGCGCCAGAGAGCCTTCATAATACTGTGACGGAACCGCGCGGATGTTGGATTCCGTCACACCGATAATCGTCGGAAGAATCATCATTCCAAGCAGAAGAGATGCCGTCAGGATCGAATTCCCGTCTCCACCCTTATGCAAAATTCCTGCCTGTCTGAGTGTTTTCCCGAATTCCCGAATTGCCGGAACCATGACCACAAGCCCAAAAAATCCATAAATGACCGAAGGGATTCCTGCCAGAAGTTCTGTTGCGCCTTTAAGCACCGGGTAGATCTGTTTCGGACAATATTTTGCCATAAACACGGATGTAAGAATTCCAATCGGTACACCGATCAGGATTGCACCAGCTGTGACGTAAATGCTACCCATGATCATCGGGAAAATTCCGTATATGTCATTATTCGGACGCCATACCGTACCTGTCAGGAATTTTACAAATCCTATTTCTTTCATTGCAGGGACACCATTTATGAATAAAAATACACAAATGAGTGCTACCGCCAGCACCGAAGTGCAGGCGGCAATAAAGAACACACCCTGCATGAGTTTTTCTTTCCATGCATTCATATGAAGTACCTCATATTATTTATTTAACGATTTCATCCCAGGCAACTGTTTCACCGGTAAAGATTGCTTTCACCTGATCACTTGTCAGTTCCTCTACCGGACTGTCATTATTTACGATTACTGCAATACCGTCTGTCGCAATTACGATAGAAGTAAGTTCCTGTGCTTCTTCATCCTTCAGTTCGCGGGATGCCATTCCGATGTCGCAGATGCCGCTCATTGCGGAAGTCATACCGGTTGTAGAATCACTCTGGTTGATTTCAATTTCAGCTCCGGAATTTACTTTCTGATATGCTTCTTTTAATTTCTCCATAACCGGTGTTACAGAAGAAGATCCTGCCACAACTACTTTACCGGTTGCTCCGTTTGATTCATATGGTTTTACATCATCAAGTGAAATGTATCCGTTCTCAGACACAACCTTCTGTCCTTCTTCGCTCAGAATGAAATTGATGAAATCCTGTGCGATGTCTGAAATCTCATCTTTTGTTGCAATGTTAAACGGTCTTGATACTTTGTATGTACCGGCTTTGATGTTTTCCTCTGTTGCTTCCGCACCGTCGATCTTCACCGCTTTCACGCTGTCTCCGAGAGATCCCAGTGAAACATATCCTATTGCATATTCATTGCCTGCTACGGTTGACATCATAACTTCTGTACTGTTTGTAATATTGGCATCCTCTGTTGTATGGTCTACCTTATTTCCGTTTTCATCTTTCTGCTCGATTCCGAAAAGTTCGATAAATGCTCCTCTTGTACCGGATCCGTCTTCTCTGGAAACTACCGTAATATCATTGGAAGCATCCCATTCTGCTGTCTGCTGTTTTCCTTCCCCTTCTGCTCCAGTCTCTTCTGATTTGCTTCCACATCCGGCTGCAAGAGCTCCGGTCATTGCCACTACTAATGTCATTGCTAATAACTTTCTCAGTTTCATAATTACCACTTTCCTCCATTTGGTTATTCCTGTTTTTCTTTACAGGTGATATCATATAGGAATAATGTAAAATCCAAAACGGAGAGTATGTAAAGTGTTTGTAAAGTTTTCCGGGATTTAAAAGCGTCTCCGGATCTTTTTAGACGTATGCATGGCAGCACAAAAAGACATCCGGCCGTATTTTAGTCGGATGTCTTTCTATATATAACTCTGCGGGAAAACTCTCTGCAGATTTCTTATTCATTTCAGGTAGTATAGCGTTCTCCAGCCAATGCGGTGATTGCTTCATTCAGCGAAAGCATCTTATCATCCAGTGCAGATACCATATCCGCACATTCCCGTAATTCCTGACTGATATAGTCCGGTGCCTTTCCTTCAAATTTATAGTAGATTTTATGCTCCAGACTTGCCCAGAAATCCATAGCTATGGTCCGGATCTGGATCTCAACCTTCGTATCCACCACACTGTCCGAAAGAAAAATCGGCACAGACACCAGCATGTGATAACTTTTATAACCGCTTTCCTTCGGATTCTTAATATAATCCTTAATGGATAAAACTTTCAGGTCACTTTGTTTCCCAATCATCTCCGCGAGGCGGTAAATATCCGATGTGAACGAACAGATCAGTCTTACTCCCGCAATATCATTGACATATCGCACCATATTCTCGATAGAAGTCTCATGGCCATTCCTTTTCAGCTTCTTGACAATACTTTCCGGTGTCTTGATTCTGGTCTTAATATGTTCAATCGGATTATAACTGTGAACATGCTGAAATTCGTCATTCAGAATATCCAGCTTCGTCCCTACTTCCTTCAGTGCGGCATTATAAAGAAACATGACGGTCTTCCAGCTGTCCACATCGTCATAATTCTTAAGTGCTGCTTGCATGTAGTTCTCTCCTTTACCTTATAAAATATCAATCTGACACATTTTCATCGTTTCCAGAGCTGCCTTATGGCTTTCCGGTGTAACCCCTGCACAGCAGGATGCATCCACGCTGATATTAGCCTCCGGCAATGCTGCTTTCAAGAGTAACGCATTGGACACAACACAAATGTCCGTGCAAAGCCCTACCAATTCAATATCCGTGTATTTTCTCTGCGCCGCAAAATGCGCAAGCTGTGTACTTCCAAACGACGGCTTGTCGATTACTTTCCCGGCATATGGTTTCAAGGCCCCAACGATCTCCCATCCCGGAGTCCCTTCTACACAATGTACGACCGGAAGCTTTCTTCCCTCCTGTGTCTTTAAATAATCTTCTCCGTGTGTATCTCTGGTAAATACGATATCCGTCTCTTCTTCTTTCGCATCTTTCACTTTTTCCACTACGCCCGGTACGATTTCCACGGCTTCCGGTGTACCGAGACTGCCATCAACGAAATCCTTCTGCATATCAACGACAACCAGTAATTTCTTCATCTTCACTTAGCCCCCTTAATACATAATTCTTCTATTCGAGAGCGTCCTTTCACCTATCATCTTCAAGCGCGAGACACCTCTATGCATATTGTACCATACTCCAGTTCTTATCTGAATTGATTTGAAAGTTATTTAATAAAAATTTTCGTATTCCACATATCATGGATCATTTCCACAATATCATAACCGTAGTTTTCTCCGGTCGCCCATCCATATCCCTGCGGATTCTCTTTTTGCCCCAGCCATTCCACATAAGGCGCACACCCTTTCGTCACATAATCATAACGATCATCGACACATTCCCCGGACAACGCTTCTGTTGTCGCATATGCTTTCAAATGCTGAATCTGGGCTCTGACTCCCGTACGCACATCCGGAAAACTGTTGCCCGGAACTCCTCCTCCTGTCGTACCGATTCCCGCGAAATTATACTGTGTGATCTTCGCGTCACCTCCATATTGGAGCCATCCGGTCTCTTTCATGGTCTGCGCAAAAGCAACCTCCGGCCTTACCCCCTCCTGAACCGCTTCTTCATAATATATCCGGCAAAAAGTCTCAATGTCGGGAGCTCCGCCCTTAGCAAGGGCATCCGCCGGATAGTTCTCACCACTCTCATTAAAATATTCCACCATCTGCGAAGTCTGAATACTACTTTCTCCCATGATCGGATACTGCCCGGGAACGATCGACGCCTCCAACGCCTCCACTTCACTACTCCCCGCATCTTTCTCACTGCTTTTCTCCGTCCCGGTCTGTTCGTCTTCCTTCTGCGGATTCCCGTCCGTCTTTTCCGTATGCTGTACTTTTACGTTTTCATGGAACCTTTTCATAATCTTCTGTTCCAGAAGCATGGCACCACACACCAACGCCATTACAAATATCGCAATCAGTATCTGTATATTCCTTTTTCCCAATCTTTTCTCAACTCTGTTCCAAAACTGTATCATGCCACTTTGTCCACTGCACTTTCTTACTTAATAACTATTCTATTTTACACAAATTATTTCCATTATAAAAGGATTTACTTTCTATTTATATTCCTTTATACTGAGAAAAGATTGATTGATAAGGAGTGGAAAACGATGTTCCGATTATGGGCGAAAGAATTCAAAGATAACCGCATGTTACGAGACACTATGATCTGCGACGACAGTGATGATACAAGAACACATAAGATTTTTCGTGCATTGGACGAGGTCTGCTATGAATTTGATCTCAGCAAACCGATCTGGCTGGATTCTACGATAAATGAATTTAAACGACATGCAAAGACACGGTTTTATCAGGATAATTTTGTGGATTCAATTGATTTTGATTATTTAGAGATTCATGTGATTGAGGAATAAGGTAGCTGAAGAGAATATAAAAAAGAACAATCAAAACTGATTGTTCTTTCTTCATTTTGTCTCAATATGATTTTTTTAACCCATGTATCCAGTCTGTTTTTTTGTAAATAATCAAAAATACCACTGAACTGATCGTCCAGGTGATTGGATACGCCCAGAAAACAACGTTAATGACTGGCACTAAACGGATTGCAATTGAAATATAAAGAATTCTGATTCCACACCAGACGATCATCATAACAAACATCGGGACAAAGCTTCGTCCGGCACCTCTTTGTATTGCACCCATACAATGCGAAAACGCAAGTAAACAGTAGAATAATGAAATCGTTCTCGCCTGCATGACTCCAATCTGTACCGCCTCGCCACTTCCGCCAAAAGCCTCGATCAAAAGTGGAGCTAAACTAAAAATACATACTCCTATGATTTCTGCCATGAACATAGAGCAGGAAACGCCGAATACGGCACCCTTTTTCGCTCGGTCATATTTCTCAGCTCCCAGATTCTGACTGATAAATGTCGTGAGTGTCTGACAAAAACAAGTGACCGGCATGAACGCAAAACCTTCTATCTTAAAATAAGAACCACTTCCTGCCATAGCGCCTGCACCAAAGCTATTGATCTGTGACTGGACAAACACATTTGCAAATCCTACAATAGAATTCTGGATTCCTGCCGGAATTCCATTCGATACAATTTGCTTTAACATTCCTTTGTCCAGACAGATTTCCCACAGGTTCAGTCGTAGATCTTCCGGATTATGCGCAAGTTGCCAGATGCATAAAAATGCACTCAGGCACTGTGAGACCAGGGTTGCAAATGCGGCGGCTCCAACGCCAAAATGAAGACCGGCAATCAGAACAAAGTCCAACACCACATTTGTAACCGATGAAATAATCAGATAAATAAGTGGATGTTTACTGTCACCAAGAGCCTGTAGGATTCCCATAGAAAAATTATACAGAACAAAGCCCAGTGACCCTGCAAAATATACGCGGAAATATGCCATAGAACTTGGCAGCACTTCATCCGGGACCCCAATAAGCTTCAGAATCAGCGGTGCAGCAATCTCAGCCATCACCGTTATGAAAATACCACAAACAAGTGCAAAACCTATTGCCGTATGCATGGCCTTTCGCATATCTTTCATGTTTCGTGCACCAAAGTTTTTCGCTATGACAATACCAGAACCGATACCGATCCCGTTAAAAAAGCCGACCATCAAAAGAATCAGCTGTCCTGACGAACTGACCGCTGCCAGTGCATTATTTCCCATAAAGTTTCCTACAATCAATGAATCGACCGTATTATAAAGCTGCTGAAACAAATTCCCCCAAAAAAGAGGGACCGCAAAAGCAACCATTCGTTTCCAAATAGGTCCCTCTGTCATAAGAGTGGCCGAAGAAGAGCGCGACATCTCTATATTCCTCCATTTCTTATGTATAAATCTTCTTTTTTATGAACCAGATACCACTAATTGTTTAATAAAAACAGATGGTGCCACAAACGCTCCAGTTCCTGTCAGACTGGTTAGGTAATCATTCCCTATCGCCCCTATTTCTTTTAACATATCATAGAAATTTCCAGCCACAGTGATCTGATTGACTCCACCTGTCATCTGTCCATTTTCCACAAAATAGCCTTTGGAAATCAGCGTAAAATCACCACTGACCACATCTGCTCCTGCAAACATACCGTCGCAATGTGTGATGTAAAGTCCATCTTGCATTTCACGAATTAAGTCTTCTCTTGATTTCTTCTGGCCTTCCAGTCTTACATTGGTCACTCCAATTTCCGGTTTGCCTTTATAGCTGTTTTTAAATCCATTTCCAGTTGTCTGTCCATTCGTTTTTTCTGCTTCTTCCTTATTATATAAGAAGAGTTTCAACACACCGTTCTCAATCAGAGCTTTTTTACTCGTAGGCGTTCCTTCATCATCAAAACTGCGATTATTGACTCCTCCCGGAAGCATTGGATCTTCTACCAGACTTACGATCTCTGATGCAATGGATTCTCCTTTTTTCTCTGCAAGCTTACTGATTTTTTTATTTACAGAATCCGCTCCAAACGCGCTGATGTACATGCTGAGCATCTCGCAGATCACACTGTTTTTGAGGACAACCGGATATTTTCCTGAAGCTGCCGGTCTTGCATCCAACATTCCACAGGCGTCTTTTGCAGCTTCTTCAAAAAGTGCCTGAAGTCTTAGGTCTTCCATCATACATGCGGTCGCATCATTTCCCGAAATCTGTACCACACTATCTTTTTCCGCTGTCGCATTTACCCATACATGGGCAAACTTGATACTGTCTTCCATGCAAACTCCACGGTCATTCAGGATACGGATCTCACGAACCGTCTCTCCCAGATGGCAGCTGCTGATTTTCTTCAGCTCTGGATACTCTTTCAGAACCTGCTTCTCTGTCCTAAGAACATGTTCCGTCATTTTATCCAGCGTATTGAGCTTCCATTCTTTTTTACACTCTGTCGATGCAAGATTCAAAGCCTTGAATGGGATATTTTTCATCTCCGCCGCCATTTTCAAAAACTGAATCTCTTCCTCAAAAAGTTCTTCTGAAAAATCCTCTACAGAGATTGCCCCTGCCTTTCCCTGGTATTCACCCTGCACATGGCAGGAAGTCACATTGCTTTGCTGGCTTTCAAAAGCCCTTCCTTCATGGGCATTCACCGACACTTTCTTTTCTGTCTCAAAGTAAAATTCCAGATTGGAAATTCCCTGCCCATGGGCAGCTTCTGTAAATTTCTGAACAAATGCATTCATCATCTTACTGAATCCCTCCTACTGTCATATTACTTACGCGAACGGTCGGCTGTCCTGCTCCGATAAATAATGCTCCACTGGAAGCATAGCAGAATCCCTGACGAAGTTCATAGTTATTTGCGACCATATCCACATTCTGAAGCACGGTAAGGCCGTTTCCAATTAACGTGATTCCTCTCACCGGAATCGTAATTTTCCCATTTTCGATCAAATAGCATTCTCCGGCGCTAAAGTTAAAATCACCGGTTGCCGGTTCCACAGACCCGCCATTGATTGCACTGACAAAGAGTCCTCTTTCTGTGGAGCGGATGATTTCTTCCGGAGTACTCTTCCCAGGTGCAATGTACGTATTTGTCATTCGTGAAGTCGGAACAAATTTATAATTCTGTCTTCTGGAAGACCCGGTCGGTGCAAGTCCTGCACGCATCCCGTTCAAACGGTCCACCATATAGCTCTTCAGAATTCCATTTTCAATCAGAATATTCTTCTGTGTAGGCATTCCCTCATCGTCAACATGAAGAGAACCCCATTCATTTGGAATGGATCCATCGTCAATCAATGTGACCACATCAGAAGCCACTTTTTTCCCGAGCTTTCCACAAAATTCGGAAGACTTGTTGGCAATCACGGATGCTTCCAGACTGTGTCCACAAGCTTCATGGAACAAAAGTCCACCAAATCCATTAGCAACGACTACACTCATCTGTCCGCCCTTGCATGGCTGAGCATGAAGAAGAACTTTTGCCTGTCTTGCTGCTTCTCTTGCACAGGCTTCTACATCGATCAAATCATAATATTCATGTCCACGCATTGCACCCGGTCCATAGTAGCCTGACTGGGTGTCTGTTCCCGACTGTGCAAACGCATCGATGTAGAGTCTTGTTTTCTCGCGGTGGTCTTCTACAAAAAGTCCTTCTGTGTTAGCAATCTGGACCATCTGTTCCATATCGGTCAGCTTTACTTTCATCTGTACGATTTCCTCATCGTACCCCATTCCGGCTTTCACCGCTGCCTTTAACGGACGCAGCCTTTTCTCTGCAGTAAGCAAAGACGCCGGAATCACATCACTGCCCATCGTATATATCTTCTTTTCCTGAAGGGCAGCTCTTGCCAGAGCGTCGCCCTTCATCGTTTTTGTTAAATTCTGAATCAGTTCTTTCAATGCTTTTTCAGAACGATCATTCGTGTAACCATAATAACAGTTCTTATCCTTGAAAATACGGATTCCAACACCACTGTCTCGTCCTACCTTACTTTGACCGATTCCATCTGGATTTCCTTCTGTTTCCTGTAACAACGTGTTTTCATCGAAAACTTCTGCAAAATCAGCTCCACGCAAAGATGCCTCATCCAAAATGTTATCTATCGCGTTTTTCGAAAGCATACTGCATTCTCCTTTATTTTATTTTGCCTGGCAATGATGGCAGGCAACAAAATGATCTGGTGCCACTTCTTTTAGTGTCGGTGCTTCCTGTGCACAGATTTCTGTCGCATATGGACATCTTGTACGGAATTTACATCCACTTGGCGCATTAATAGGACTTGGCACTTCTCCTTTGATTTCCATACGATTTTTCGCTCCACCGGCATCCGGATCTGCAACCGGAATCGCAGACATCAGGATCTTTGTATACGGATGAATTGGATTTGCAAAAATCTCTGTACTTCCAGTCAGTTCCACAAGACTTCCCAGATACATGACACCTACACGGTCTGAAATGTGTCTTACCATAGAAAGGTCATGCGAAATGAACAGGTAGGTGAGTCCTCTTTCCCTCTGTAATTTGATCAGAAGATTTACCACCTGTGCCTGAATCGAAACATCAAGGGCTGAAATCGGCTCATCACAAACGATGAAATCCGGGTCTACCGCAAGCGCACGTGCAATACCAATACGCTGTCTCTGTCCACCGGAAAGTTCGTGTGCGAAACGGTTCGCAAATTCTTCTTTCAAACCTACACTTCGAAGAAGTTCTGTCACTTTTTTGCTCTTTTCTGCTGCACTGTAATTAAAATGCACATCCATACCTTCTGCAACGATTTCTCCAATCGTCATACGTGGGTCCAGAGATGCATATGGATCCTGTAAAATAATCTGTGCTCTCTTCTTGAATGCAAGCAGATCTTTTCCCTTTAATTTGCTCACATCCTGTCCATCAAAATAAACTTCACCAGATGTTGCGTCATATAATTTCAGGATTGTTCTTCCGCAGGTCGTTTTTCCACATCCAGATTCTCCTACGAGACCAAGGGTTTCCCCTTTTCGAATATTCAGTGTAACATTGTCAACTGCCTTCAGTGTCCCTTTTTTCCCAACGCTGAAATATTTACACAAGTTTTTTACTTCAATTAAAATCTCACTCATTGACGCTACACCTCTTTTTCATAAAATGATTTTACTTTTGGTGCATTTGGATGCTGTAACCAGCAGGATACTTTGTGTGTACCATCTACCAGTGTCTCTTCTGGCATTGCTTCTTTACAGATCTGCATGCAGTATTCACATCTTTCCGCAAATGGACAATGCTTCAACTCATTGATCAAATCCGGCGGTGTTCCCTGAAGTGCATATAAGTCTTTTTTATTTTCTGAATCCAGTCTTGGAACAGACGCCAAAAGTGCCCATGTATATGGATGTTTCGCATTCTTGAAGATTTCCTGCACGGTTCCTCTTTCAATGACCTGTCCGGCATACATGACCTGAATTCTGTCTGCAAAGTCTGCAACAACACCAAGATCATGAGTAACAAGAATGATTGCCGTGTTAAGCTCCTTTTTCAGTTCTCCCAAAAGCTCCATAATCTGTGCCTGGATCGTAACGTCAAGGGCGGTCGTCGGTTCATCTGCGATCAGAAGGGTCGGATTACATGCAAGTGCAATGGCAATCATGACTCTCTGACGCATACCACCTGACATTTCGTGAGGATAAGCATCAATACGCTTTTCCGCATCCGGAATCTTAACGAGTTTCAACATATTGACTGCTTCTTCTCTTGCAGCTTTTTTATCTAAGCCACGGTGAAGTCTAAGACCTTCCATGATCTGTTTTCCGACCGTCATCGTTGGGTTCAGAGAAGTCATTGGATCCTGAAAAATCATACTTACTTCATTTCCACGATAGTTGGAAAGTTCTTTCTTGGACATGGCAAGAACATCCTGATCCCGATAAATGATTTTAGAACCTTCTTTGATTTCTGTCGTATTTGCAGGATGGAGACGCATAATCGCCTTGGCGGTTACAGTCTTCCCACATCCGGATTCTCCTACGAAAGCAAGTGTCTCCCCTTCATTCAATTCAAAGCTGACACCACGAACTGCTTTTACTTCTCCGGCATATGTATGAAAAGATACTTGTAAATTCTCAACATTTAATAATTTTCCCATAGCTCTATCTCTACTTTCTTAATTTTGGATCCAGGGCATCTCTGAGGCCATCACCAATGAGTGTAAAACAAAGCATGGTGAGGGCAATCATTCCTGCCGGGAAGAACAACTGTGTCGGGTAGAAGGTCATCTGGGCCTGTGCTGCTGAAGCAAGGGCACCCCAGCTGGTGTTCGGCGGCTGAATACCAAGTCCAATATAACTCAGGAAGGCTTCTGAGAAAATGTATCCCGGAATATCAAACGTAATAGCTACGATAACGGTACTGAGTGTATTTGGAATCATATGACGGGTAATTATTTTCGAAGGTTTTACACCAAGTGCCTGTGCTGCAAGCACATACTCTTCATTCTTGATCGTCAGCATCTGGGCACGAACCATACGGGCCGTTCCACACCAGCCGGTAATTGTCATGGCAAGGATCAGCGAGAACATTCCTCCACCTCCTAATACCAGGGAAAGAACAATAACTACGATGAGGTAAGGTACACTGATCAGAATTTCCACAATTCGCATCATGATATCATCTACGACACCACCAAAATAAGCAGCAATTCCACCATAAAGGCAGCCGATAACTGCTGAGAGAAACGCTCCTACGATACCAATAGTAAGAGACACACGGCCCGCGATCCATACACGCGCGAAGATATCTCGTCCTAATTTATCTGTTCCGAACCAGTGTTCCTTACATGGAGCCAGGTTAATAGCACCTTCGTCAATCTGCTCGAATGCATAGCCACTGATTCCCGGTCCGAAGATGACCATGAATATGATAATCGCAAGCAAGATGAGTGCTGCTGTTGCAATTTTATTCTTACGAAATCGTCTCCAGGCATCCTGAAAATAACCAATACTCGGTCTTGATGTTGATTCGACACCATCATTTTCAATCCCGATAATCTGAAATTTTTCTTTTGCAAAATTCTGCATCCTCTTTTCCTCCTGGTTACTTCTTTCCTGACACACGGATTCGTGGGTCAAGAATCATATACACAAAGTCTACTACCAGCTGCATTACAATAAAAAGTACTGCATAGAATACGGTCGTTCCTAATATCATTGTATAGTCATTACTGTTGATAGAAGTCACATAGTAAAAACCGATTCCTGGAATTGAGAACATTCTTTCAGTTACAAAGGCCCCTGTAAATACACCAACCACACTGCTTGAGAAAATAGTTACGGCTGGAAGTAAAGAGTTGCGAAGAACATGTCTGAAAATGACTGCTCTCTCACTTAACCCTTTGGCACGGGCGGTAAGGACATAGTCCTGATTTAACGTATCCAGCATGCTGGATTTGATATAACGGGCATACGTTGCAATCGAACTGAAGCTCATACATAAGATTGGTAAAACTAAATTTTCCGGTTTGCCCCATCCGGAAGCAGGTACCATATGAAGTTTTACAGCGAAAATATACTGTACTAAAGAAGCAAGCACGAACACTGGAACTGTAGCACCTAGAATCGCGATGAACATTACGATGTAATCCGGCCACTCGTTCTTCTTAAGTGCTGCAATGATACCAAGTCCAATACCGATTGTTGTACCAATGAGGAGTGCGATTCCACCTACCATACCTGAGACTGGCGATGTTTTTGCAATCTCTCCTGCTACAGAACGTCCGGCAAAAACAAGACTTTCTCCAAGGTCAAAATGCAGCAATCCTTTCATATAAAGAAAATACTGTTCGATCAGTGGTTTATCGAGTCCATATTTTGCATAAAAGTTTAATTTTGTCTGTTCTGGCAAGGCTCTTGCCATATTTGCGAGAGGATCTCCAGGTATACTTCTCATCAAAAAGAATGTAACAGTTGCAACCGCAAGTATTGTCAAGATCATATAGAAGAGACGTTTCACTATATATTTCGCATTAGCCACAATATTTCCCCCTTTATCATAAGAGTTTTATTCAAAGAGGGCCATTCCCCCTACAGGTAACGGCCCTTTGGTGTTTCCTTTTTTCGATATTAGATTGTCAGAAAACTATCTTCCTTCCACATAAACATTCTTCCATCCTTCATGTGTGAAGTAAAGGTTGTCCTGTCCATATTCTGCGTACTTGTCATGTAAGTATGACTTTGTGAACTGGTGAGAAACTGACGTAGCAAATGGGCACATTACATTTGCTTCAAGTAAGATGTTTTCTGCATCAATGTACATCTGCATACGTGCATCTTCGTCCATTTCCTGTGAAGCTCCAAGAACAAGTTTGTCGTATTCCGGATCAGACCACCCAGTTGCGATCTGGTTGAAATCTGTCAAATGGACGCTTAACATATCGTATGGGTCATTATAGTAAGCTCCCCATGCCATGAAACCAAGCTGGAAGTTTCCGCTGTATACGTTATCAGAAAAGATACCCCATTCACTGAAATCAATCTTAACATCTACACCAAGTGCTTCTTTATACATCTGCTGTAAGTATTCACCGAATGTACGGAACCAGTCTGATGTTCCTGCAAGCGAGAATGTAACGTCAAGTGTAGAAGGATCATCACCAAGACCAAGTTCTTTCATACCTTCCAGTAAGATGTCTTTTGCTGTTGTCTTTGCTAATGTTTCTTTTCTCATTTCTTTCAATGTATCTCCGGCAACAGAACGCATTGTCTTGTCCCCTACAGAGATTGCCGGAGCGATCCATCCGTATAATGGTTCTCTCAGTCCACTGAATGCGATGTCATTAACTTTTTCCTGGTCTACCGCCATTGTAAAAGCTTTACGGATGTTTGCATTAGAGAAGAGCTCGTCTTCTGTGTTGTAGAAAGCAAATGAGATTGTTCCACCAGAAATCTTTGTATGAACATTACTGTCATCTGCCTGATATTTCTGAAGCTCTTCCTGTGAGCTTACTGTGATAACATCAATCTGTCCAGATTCATATGCGTTCATGATAGCCGCCGTATCTGACATAATCTGGTATGTTACGTAATCAAGATCAACATTTTCAGCATCCCAGTAGTTTTCATTCTTTTCAATTTTGATAGAACTGTTATGTGTCCATTCTGTAACTTTAAATGGTCCATTGTAGACAAACTTATCAAAATCTGCACCATACTGTTCGCCATACTGTTCCACGATTTCTTGTCTCTGTGGATAGAATACAGAAGCATCTGTGGATTCAAGGAAGGATGGCATTGGGTTTTCCAATGTGATGACAAGTGTGTGTTCATCTGGGGCTTCAACACCAAGTTCTTCCGGTGCCATCTCACCTTCTGAGATTGCAGCGTAGTTCTTGATTGGTGACACGAAGAATGAGTTTGGTGATCCGGTTTCAGGATCAGCTGTTCTCTGAAGAGAATATACATACTGATCTGCTGTTACAGGTTCTCCATCGCTCCATTTTCTGTCTTCTCCCAGGTGGAAAGTCCATACAGTACCAGTTTCATCTGATTCCCATGTCTCGGCATCTCCAGGTACGAAGGTGTATTCTCCGTCTCTCTGTCCTACACGGATCAGACTTTCCATGCTGTTCATAAGAATATCACTTGAATATGTGTCTGAACGAAGGCTTGGGTCCAGTGTTGTAGGATCTGCTGCAAGATATGTATTCACATACTGTTCTTCTGCTCCACCTTCTGTTGCTTTTTCTTTACTGCCACTACATGCCGCAAGAGAAAATGACATGACTGCTGTTAACAGTAAAGCAATGATTCTTCTTTTCATAATTTTAACCTCCTCCTAAAATTAGGTAGTGTCAAAAACTACCTGTTTTTTATTTTAAGAATTCTTTTAAAACCTTGATTTTCGGAGGTTTGCAAATAAAAAGAGCAATTACCTCCCTTTTTGTAGTATAATGTCTATCGCCAAACAAACAAAACACGAAAGGATTTAATTGCTCATGGACATTATACTTTATTTACTTCAATTTATTCAATACCAACATAAACAAATCTGCTGGCTTCTTAACTTTATCTGCAGATACATCCCACTTAAGCAGTGGGCCTTTGATGATTCCCATTCTCCAAAGTACCAAAAGTTCAAGATTGATGAACTTCCTCTGGTTACTGACTTCCGCCAGGACTGGACTTATAAAGATCTCATCCCTTACTATGAAAAACGTTATGGTAAGAAGATCCGCCCTGTCAGCCGTCGGTCAGAGTGTGACATTCCTGATGACTGTACCTGCCCCCGCTGTGATGCCCCAAAACCTTTTTTGTACAAAAACAACGGTTCCAAAGGACAACTCCTCTGTAAGATCTGTGATACAAGATTCTCACCGGATGAAAATCGCTTCTCCTCTGTGAAACTACGTTGCCCCCACTGTGGAAACACTCTAGTTCCAAAGAAAGACCGCAAGCACTTTATCGTCCATAAGTGTGTCAATCCCAAATGCCCTTACTATATCCACAACCTCAAAAAAGTGGATAAGGATGACCTAAAAGAGGATTACGGCAAAAATAAATATAAGCTCCACTATATCTACCGTGAATTCACGATGGATTTTTTCAGCATGGATTTAACTACCCTGCCAAAGAATGCCTCCTCTCTGAAATTCAGCAAGCACAACGCACATGTCATGTCCTTATGTCTGACTCTTCATGTAAACCTCGGCCTTTCACTCCGCAAAACTTCTCAGGCTCTCAAAGACCTGTATAACATCAGCATTTCACATCAGCAGATTGCCAACTATTGCAAGACTGCCGCCATCTGCATTAAACCAACCCTTTGTAGACCAGTATCCCTACGAAAAAGGAGACGCCTTCACGGCCGATGAAACCTACATAAAAATCCGTGGTGTTAAAACCTATATCTGGCTTATCATGAATGCTGCCACCCGCTCCATCATCGGCTACCAGGTGTCGGATAACCGTGGGGTGGATCCCTGCATCCTCGCCATGCGTATGGCATTTCAGGGGCTAACAAAACTGCCGGAGAACTTCAAGTTTATCGCTGACGGCTACAGTGCCTATCCTCTCGCCGCAATGGAATTCGTAAAGAAGTTCGGGAAAGACTTTACTTTCAAAATCACTCAGGTGATTGGGCTTACCAACGACGATGCTGTTTCTAAAGAACACCGCCCATTCAAGCAGATGATCGAGCGGCTCAACCGCACCTATAAGGCTTCTTACCGTCATACAAACGGTTTTGACAACATCGACGGTGCCAACTACGACCTTGCTCTCTGGGTTGCTTACTATAACTTCCTTCGTCCGCACAAACACAATAAATACAAAGTTCTAAACGAAGTGGATCTGTTGCAAGGTGCTGACAACATGCCAGGTAAGTGGCAGCTTCTCATCTTCCTTGGCCAGCAGACCATCCTAAATATGCAGAAAACTGATGTTTCTACATCGGAGCGGAGCTGTTGTCAATAGAACCGTGGAATACCGGAGCAGGCGGCAGCGCCGACTGTGAGGATATGCCGCGAAAGTCTATTGACATAAGGCTCACGGATAATCCTATCCAGCAGAAAAGGGGCAACTGCACCCTTTTCCTGCCTTCCGGCGAGGACGGGTTCGGGCGGAGCCCATTAATGGGTCAAGGGACAAGTCCCTTGCAGGTTCTTAGGGCAGCGCCCTAAGCCCTCGGAGAGCTTATCGGAATAAATATCTGCAATTATCAAGGTTCATTTGAGCCTATTTTATTGACTCTGTTTTTTCATAACTTACTTGACACTACCTAAAATTAAAGTATTTCTTTCAATTTGTTATCACTATTATAACATTTGCTTTAATAAATATCTATAAAAACAAAAAAAATATGCAATTTTGTACAAATTGCATATTTTCATTAATATTTTTACTATATTTTCACCAAGAGTTTTTCATCAATTACTGAATCTTCTGAATTCTTCTCTTACTTTTCGCCCTTTTTTATTTCTTTCAACAATTCTAACTGCGGCAATCAGCAAATTCACAATTGCTGTCGGCGATGACAGAGTATTCAGTGACAGACGGGTAGTACTCTTTGCCAAGATCAATCTGTCTGCATGAGAACAGATCTCTGCATTTTCAGAGTCTGTAATTACAATCACTTTCGCGCCAAGTTCTTT
Source organism: Bariatricus sp. HCP28S3_D3 (assembly GCF_052065755.1). Taxonomy (NCBI): domain Bacteria; kingdom Bacillati; phylum Bacillota; class Clostridia; order Lachnospirales; family Lachnospiraceae; genus Bariatricus; species Bariatricus sp. HCP28S3_D3. The sequence goes on from NZ_JBQHTK010000001.1 coordinate 227,840, forward strand.
TGCATAGCCGGCAAATTTATCTGTGGCAAAATAATAATCCGGGAAAGAAAAAGCAACAACCACCGTGTGTTTATCAATCAGAGGGAGGGTGGCGAATACATTTTCATTCAGCTCCGTATTCACCTTGACGGAACCAATTTCGCCGCCAGCCAGTCCTGTAGCAAGAAAATCGGTTAATAAATAAGAAATACCCCTTCCACAAATGACAACTTTCTGGGTTTCTACAATAATTTTCGCCACTTCCAGCAAATTTCTCGTATCCATTTCTCTGATTGTATCGACAACAATTTGTAATTCTTCCTGTCTGAGTTCCTGCAGAAATTTCTCTTCATCGCTCAGTTCATATTCTGGAATGTCAATTTGATAATATTCATTTCCTTCATACAGCTGTTGCTTTTCTCCATTACCAAGCAGTTTTCTGAATTCATATTTCACTTCATTGAAACTGTTGTACCCCAGCGTTTTGCACATATTAAGGATCGTAACTTCCGTGACTCCTGTCTGCCGGCTCAACTCCCGCAAGGAAATAAATGTCAGCGTATCTGTATTTTGAAGCATAAAATCCGCAATTACTTTCTGCTTTTTTGTCATTTCGGAATAAGATTCTTCTATTTTTTTTATGATATCCATCGCTCTACCTCTTTACTACAACAAACCATATTAGTATTATTGTAATCTCTTTCCATTTTTTTTGCAAATGTTATTGTATTTTTTTCAAAAAAGCATTAAACTAAAAATTATAGTAAATACTTTAATTTCAAGGAGGAATTTATGAACACTTATATGAATTATATCACCGAGGAACTGAAAGCCCTCACTTCGATTCCAAGTCCTTCCGGCTTTACCAAAGAAGTGACTGTTCATGTTCACAAAGTGTTGACTGATATGGGCTATGAACCATATTTTTCTAACAAAGGGAATGTTCATGTTACGCTCGGTGGTGAAGAAAATCCGTTGCTTCTTGCAGCCCATCTTGACACCCTTGGCGCAATGGTCCGTTCCATCAAGGACAATGGACGTCTTCGTCCGACAACACTAGGCGGTCACCAGTGGACAACCTGCGATGGTGAGAACTGTACGGTTCACACACGGGATGGAAAAGTGTACACAGGCGTTGTACTCAACACCGAACCTTCTGCTCACGTTTCCGATGAAAAGGCGGAACGCAAAGAAGCTAACATGGAAATTCTTCTGGATGAAAATGTAAACACAAAAGAAGACACAAAAGCACTTGGAATTCAGGTCGGAGATATTATTTCAATGGATCCTCGCACGACCGTAACTAAAAGCGGTTACATCAAGAGCCGCTTCTTGGATGACAAACTTTCAGCAGCCATCCTTCTCGGACTCGCCAAAATGGTAAAAGAAGAAAATATTCAGTTAAAGCGTAAAGTTTCTCTTCTCTTCACTGTGTACGAAGAAGTTGGTCATGGCGGATGCTTTATTCCAGAAGACACAAAAGAAATGTTGTCTGTAGACATGGGATGTGTAGGCGCCGATCTTGAATGTACAGAACGTCAGGTTTCAATTTGCGCAAAAGATTCCGGCGGGCCTTACAACTACGATGTAACCAGCGCTCTCATCAAAACAGCAAAGGAAAATAGCCTTGACTTCGCAATCGACGTATATCCTCATTACTGTTCTGATGTTGAGGCAACACTCAAGAGCGGATATGATGTCTCTCACGGACTCATCGGACCTGGTGTATATGCATCTCACAACTATGAACGTTCCCATGCAGATGGTGTAAGAAATACACTCGCTCTCTTAAAAGCATATATCTCATAAATGAAAAGCCAGAGTACACCGTACCCTGGCTTAAATTACTCGTTCCTAATAGCCGCCAGCGGGCTTAACCGCATTGCCCTTAGTGCAGGGAAATACCCCGCTACCATTCCGACCAGTACCGCAAATCCTATAGATGCAAGTGCCAGCCAGGGCGGAATATAAGAGATTCCGCTACTCATTCCCATCGCATCTCCGGCACTTCCTACAACAAAGTTGATCACACCGGATATTGCGAAGCTTAATATATTTCCGATCACTCCTCCAAGGAAACCGATGAATGCTGCCTCCAGAAGGAAGAGCTGCTTGATATTCTTTAAGCTGCAGCCCAGAACCTTAAATACACCGATTTCTTTTGTGCGTTCGTAGATAGACATCATCATTGTATTGGCAATTCCGATTGCTGCGACCAGCAGAGATACCGCTCCGATTCCCCCAAGAACCGCCTGAACAATAGCGAACTGTTTCTTCATACTCTCCATATATTCGATGTTGCTGTCTACATTGTATCCCAGTTCCCGAAGCGTATTGGAAACCTCTTCTACATGATCCAGATCATCCACTTTCACTCTGGCAGAAGAGTAAGCAAAGAATTTATATGGCTTACCCGTCTTTGTTGATGGCTGCCCCGGAATCACTCTTCCGGAAAACTCTTTTTTCAACATATTTTTCAACGTTGTCACATCACAATAAGCACTATAGTAAAATGGTGTATATGTTTCCACGTCTCCATCCACCACACCACTTGCCTTGACGACATGCTTTTTTGCAGTATGCGTAGTTCCGGACGAACCATCACCGTACCTCATATCATCATATGACTGCACATCCAGAATCAGGAACAGTGAATCCTTCTCCAGATCAATATCCGGAAGCTCACCTGTTTCCCAGTATCCGCTTCCTCCGTTTTTGTCATAAAACTGCATCAGTACACCGTTTCCATAGACCAACTCCAATACATTGCCTCCCTCCTTCGGAAAGCTTCCGCCTTCCTTCAGAGGCATATTCTGTGCTTCCATTGCTTCTTTGGTGGTTCCGATCAGATTGATATAGCCCATGTATTTTCCCTTTAACGCATAGGCACTCATCTCATAGACCGGCGCAGCAAGGGTTACATGTTCCACACCCGCAATTTCCTTGATTGTATCATCGGTAATGTACTTGGTCGTATCATCTTCTTCACCGTCATAATACGTCATGGCGTCACCGGCGCTTTTTCCGGTAACCGTGAGCATCGTAAGACCACCCGACTGTTCCACCTCTTCATACAGCGAACGCTGAAGTCCCATTCCCAGAGAAATCATAACAACAATAGAGGCTGTACCGATAATCACGCCCAGAACTGTCAGAAATGTCCGGAGCTTCCGTCTCTTAAGATTCCCGATGCTCATCCTCAATAAGTCTATGATACTCATCGACTAAGCCTTCCTCCTCTTCTTCCAGTCTGCGTTTTTTCTTCTTTTTCATGATCATTATTCCTACAACCACCGCCGCAATGATCAAAAGTCCTACAATAATCGGTATGATTGGAAGAGACGATTTCGATTCTTCCATCATGGTATCGTCCATGTTCATATCATCCATGATTGCTTCCATAATCTCAAGCTGAAACTCTTTCTCGGATTCCGTCACATTTCCGGATTCATCTTCATAGCTCAGTATCATTTTCATCGTCTCCGGACCGGCTGTCGCCTCTTCCGCCAGCAACATTCCGTCGATACTCGCCGTTGCTCCGGATTCTACATTTCCCACAAAAATTTCTTCCGTCTTAATACCGTTTCCTTCAAACCTTGCTTTCACGTTGTATAATTTGACTCTTCCGAGGTTATACAGCTCACACATAATGTTGGCTTCTTCCCCGACAGAAATCGTTGCCGGATTGATCTCGAACTCACTGAATTCAAATCTTGCATCCTGCTTGACCGGAATAGAAACCGAAGACATACTCTCGTACTGTCCGCCTTCCGAATCTTCATATTTCATCGATATTTCCACACTATACGGTTTCTGTACCAGATCTGATTTTGCATTCAGTTCAATCGAAATATCCTGTGTTCCGTTTGCCTTGATCTTCTCCAGATAAATGGAACTGGAACCGGAAGATGGGAGAAATGCCGGGGAAGCCGTCTCATCACTTCCCTCTGTAGGCGAACTCAGATCAAACAGCATATTACTGACCGCCGTCTTCTTGGAAGTATTTTTCAAATGAATCGTCAGGCGGAAATCGCTTCCTGCCTTCACTTCTGCCGGATTCGTTGAAAATCCGGTCACGATCACACGCGGAGTTGATACGTTTCCGCCTCCGGAGGATCCTCCGTCTATATTTGTGATACCGCCTGCATCCCCATAGTTTGTTGGAAGGTCGTCAACGCTCGTTCCAGTATTTCCGGACGGTTCCTGTGTCGTCTGTCCGCCCTGATTATTCTGACCGGACTGATTGTCCTGTGATTTTTCTTCTTCCTTCGCAATCGTCTTTACATAAATTCCATATTCGCCGTCAATTTTTCTGCCGGATTCATCATCCGCTTCTGCCGTAAAGTCAAACGGCAGTTTATAATATGTAAGGCTGACATTTTCACGGGCAGTGAACTCAAATTCTACCGTCAGTTTCTCACCCGGTTCCATATGATCGATACCATAAGTATAATCTTTGTTCTCAATCTCAAACGGCCATTCTTCAATCTTTTCACTGACCCTTGGTGTAATCCGTATATTTTTCAGATTCACACCTCCCGTATTCTGGGCAGTCAGTTTCAGTTTCTTCGTTTCCGAATACTTATAACTTAAAATCGTATTATCGGCTGCCTGCACGCTCAGCATGGGAATCCCCACAGAAGTTTCTTCCGCTCTTGCCGGAATTGCCGGCACCACTCCCATCAGAACTGCCAGGCAAATCATGATTGCTCCCAGTTTTCTCAATTTTTTCATACTCTCTGCTCCTTGTTTTCTGCTTTTTTCTCTTTCTTCTCTTCCTTCAGCGTCTGAAGTGCCTCTTTCCTGCCTCTGTTATCCTCGATTCGTACAATTTCTCCATCTATAATATGAAAGACTCTGTCCGCATAAGTGGCAAGATGATCGTCATGCGTAACCATAACCAGGGTTTTGTTCTGTTTGCGTACCACATCCTGCATCAGCTTCATCACCTCTTCGGAGGTGTGCGAATCCAGATTGCCTGTCGGTTCATCCGCAAATATGATCTTCGGGTTCACGACCAGTGCTCTGGCGACCCCGACTCTTTGCTGCTGTCCGCCCGACATCTGGTTCGGAAGATGTTTCTTATGTTTCTTCAGATTGACCAGCTCCAGCATTTGATCTGCCTTTTTCAATCTACTCGTCCTTCCCTCCCCTCTGAAAGTAAGTGGCAGCGCCACATTTTCCAGAGCATTCATTGTACCGATGAGGTGAAAGGACTGGAAGATAAATCCTACATTATCCCGCCGGAAACTGACCAGTTCGTCTTCCTTTAGCTTTTCAATATGCTGACCGCCTATGATGATTTCTCCCTTTGTGGGCTTTTCAAGTCCTGCCAGCATATTCAGAAGTGTGGATTTTCCGGATCCGGATGTCCCGACTATCGCACAGAATTCACCTTGATGGATCTCAAAGTCAACACCATTCAGCGCACGAACCACACTGTCTCCGACGCGGTAGAGTTTATACAGATTATGTACTTCGATAACATTCTCCATGAAACTCCTCCTCTCACAAAGTTATGTACTCAGTATATCGGATAATTCTACACAAAAAACGGTGAAATTAGTTAAGATTATCTTAATTTTCCGCAGAAGGAACAGACAGACTATCTTCTTGCCCGATACATAGCTGCCAGCGTATCCACCACGTCCTGAATATCCATGAGACTAACATTAAATAACATCTGGTGAGATTCAATGCTCCCCCATGTATTTCCGGTATGCTTCTCATAGTATTCTTTTCGTTCCGCATCGGTTTTCTTGATTTTTTCCCATGCTTCTTCTTCATTCAGATTATAGATTCTCATGATTCTGTGAATTCTGTCCCTGATCTCCGCATAAACAAAAGCATTCAGGCAGGTATGCCGCCCTTCCAGAATGTAATCCGCACATCGCCCGATAATGATACAGGGCTCTTTATCTGCCAGCTTACGGATCAGATCAGATTGTATCTGAAAGACTTCTTTACTGAGCTGCCCTTCATCGGACTGATCCGGCAAAAGCCCCATTTCTTTGGTTGCCATCTGAATCAGGTTGCGGTCATAAAGGGGTATGCCGAGTCTGTCGGACAAACGCTTCCCGACTTCGTGTCCACCGCTTCCGAATTGCCTTCCAATAGTAATAATCACATTTTTTTTCATACTGACCGCCTCCCATTTTATCTGAAAATAGTTGATTATATTATACAATATTCTATCTTTTGCCGCAATCACGAGAAGAAAAAACAGACAGCTTTTCTCAAAGAAATCCTGTCTGTTTTACAAAGTCTGATCGATTAATTATGTGCTTCCAACACTTCTTCCGCAATATTTCTTGCATGATCGGAAATACGTTCCATGCATACAAGCGTATCCAGAAATACAATACCTGCTTCTGTATTGCACTGGTTGTTCGTCAGCCTTTCGATATGTTTTGCGCGAAGCGAGATCTCCATTCCATCCGCTTCCGTCTCTTTCTCAATTGTCTTAAGTGCGCTGTCCTTGTCGTTTTCTTCAAACGCCTTCAACGCGTTCAGATAACTATCTGTACAAACCTCTATCATCTCTGTCAGATGTTCTCTTCCCACTTCTGAGAACATCACCTTTTTCTCAGCCAGAGCTTCTGCAAATTCGGAAATATTCTCACAGTAATCACTGATACGTTCCATATCAGATACGACCTGAAGGATGTGGGCAACATCCTGATGTTCTCTCTGACTGATCTGCAGTGAAGTCAATTTGATCGCATAAGATGTAATTCCGGCACTCAGCTTATCGACAGTCTCTTCATCCTCCCTAAGAAGCTGAATTTCGTCTTCATTCAATGAGAACAAGACATCTTTGGCCACCTGTAGTGACTTTTCAACAATATGTCCCATTCTGATAACTTCTGAAAACAGAGACTGAAGTGCAAGACTCGGCGTCTCCATCATACGTTCATCAAGGAGTACCATACTGTCATCTTTTTCACCATCCTCGACTTTACCGATCTTCTTCGCAAGTTTAATAATATAATCGGAAAGTGGGAAAAGCATTACAGTTGTCGCAATATTGAATATCGTATGCACCATACTGATCTGTGTCTGCGTTATTGTTCCTGTTGCCCATGCGGGGTTTACTGTTTTCAAGTAAATGATTGCCACAATACTGAATAAGACGGTTCCTATAATATTAAACAGAAGATGCATCAGCGCTGCTGTCTTGGCATTCTTCTTCGCTCCCATACTTGAAAGGATCGCAGTCACACATGTACCGATATTCTGACCCATGATGATATAGATTGCAGCACCGAAAGGTACCAGTCCCGCTGCAGCAAGACTCTGCAGGATTCCGACCGATGCAGAAGAACTCTGGATGACAGCCGTCACAACCGCGCCTGCAATAATACCAAGTATCGGATTGTGTCCCAATTTCACAAAAATACTGCAGAACGCCTCTGAATCCTTAAGTGGTGCAACGGATGCGGACATCGTTGAGATTCCGACAAACAGAAGTCCAAACCCGATCACGATACTGGAAACATCTTTTGATGAACGCCGCTTTCCGGTCAGCATAATGATAACACCAAGCATGATCGCAAGCGGCGCAAGCGTAGACGGACTCAGGAACTCGGCCCATTCCACACTGGACACCAGCCAGCCGGTGATCGTTGTACCTACATTGGCTCCCATGATAACACCCATGGCCTGCTGCAGATTCATGATTCCGGCATTGACAAAACCGACCACCATGACCGTTGTGGCGGAAGAACTCTGGATTACTGCCGTGATAAATGCTCCTAGAAGCACACCGAAAAACTTATTTTTCGTCAAGACTCCCAGCAGTGATTTCATGCGGTCCCCGGCAGCATTCTCCAGTCCCTGTGCCATGATCTGCATTCCATAGATAAACATTCCCAGTCCCCCGACAAAGGGGATGATAATACTTACATAATCCATGCTTTTTCTCCTCTTATGTATGATTGTTTGAAATGTCAGACCGCCCTGTTTCCGTACATTCCGGTATGATTCGGTGTCCGTTCAGGATAACCTCTTTTAATACGTCACCACAATAACAGAGCTTCATAGAGAAGAACGGAGCATTTTCATTCAAAAGCCGGAAGAAAATCTTATCTCCTTCCCACAGATTCAGTTTTTCAACATCCTGCTTTTTCACCCACTTCAGTGTACCTTCCCGACACTCACCGATCTCACCGGTATAACCATCTGCCGTGTACAAAAAAATATACTCTGATTCCCATCCTTCACTCAAAAAAGTCAGGACACCGCGCAGGCGGTAGGAAGTAAGACGCAGTCCCGTCTCTTCCCATACCTCCCGCAGCAGACATTCTTCCGGACTTTCATCCGGCTCAAACTTTCCACCGACTCCAATCCATTTATCTTTATTTACATCATTTTTCTTTTTGACACGATGAAGCATCAGATAAGAATCTTCATTTTCAATATAGCATAGTGTTGTTAATACCATTGTTCCGTCCTCATTTCAGACATTTTCCGTCAATTTTGATTGTATCATTCTTTATACGAGAACACAATGAAGTTTTTTATTTCTTCATCTTCGGCTCAAAAATCCAGGATGCCAGATATCCGAATACAAGAGCAGCACAGATCCCTACCGCGCTGGCCTTAAATCCTCCCATGAAGATTCCGATAAATCCGTTTTGATCGACTGCCTCTTTTACGCCCTTCCACAATGTATTTCCAAATCCCAGAAGCGGCACGCTCACACCGGCACCCGCATATTCCTGCAAGGGTTTGAAAATCTGGGTAAATCCCAGAATACAGCCTGTCACAACCAAAAACACCATAACCCTTCCGGGCATCATCTTCGTACGATCCAGCAGAATCTGTGCCAGTGCACAGAGCAGCCCGCCTACCCAGAATGCATTCACATAATCCATTTGTCTCTCCTCCTGTCTCTGTTACATTTTCTTATGCCTCATCCAATCTGCTTTTTCCTTCTAACAGTGTTCCAGAATGATTCCATGTGCGATTCCCGGTACGCTTTCTCCTTCGTTATAGCTGACGGTAGACATCAGTGCGCCGGTCGGTACAAATAAAATTCGCTTCCACTCACCCTTTTCCAGTTTTGGAAGAATATATGCAGACAGTGTTGCCGCCGCACATCCGCAGCCGCTTCCTCCGGCATTGGTGTTCTGTGTTTTCTGGTCAAAGATCAGCATTCCGCAGTCCATATGATTTTCTTTGATATCTTCTCCGTTTTTACGGATCAGGTCAAATAATATCGTCTGTCCTACATATCCCAGATCTCCGGTTATAATCCGGTCATAATCACTTGTCTGATATCCGAAATCCGCAAGATTCTGCAAAATCGTATCACAGGCCGCAGGCGCCATACAGGCTCCCATGTTTTGTGAATCCTTCATACCGTAATCCACTATTTTTCCAATTGTCACACCACCGATTCGCACATGACTCTTCTTTTTGCCCACAAGAAATGCCCCGCTTCCGGTCACAGTCCAAGACGCGGAAAGCGGCCTCTGATTCGCATATCCAAGCGGAAACCGGAACTCTTTTTCCGCACTCCCGAAATGACTGGAGGTTACTGCCAGAACCTGCTCTGCGTAACCTCCTGCTACCGTCATTGACGCAAGTGCAATCGCCTCCCCGGAGGTAGAACAAGCTCCAAAAAGTCCGAACATGGGTATTTTCAGCTCCTCCACACCCATTGAAGTTGCAATTCCCTGGCGAAGCAGATCACCGCCAAAGAGATACCGAATCTCTTCCGGCATAACTCCTGCCTTTTTCATCGCAAGCTGACAGGCCATAGTCTGCATCGTGCTTTCCGCCGCTTCCCATGTCTGCTCTCCAAACAGATCGTCGTCTGACGCAATATCAAATTTTTTTCCCAGCGGACCTTCACTCTCTTTCTTTCCAACTACCGAGCCGCTGCTGGTAAGAAACGGAGATTCTCCAAATAAAATGCTCTGCATCCCTTTCATGTGATTCATTGCCGGCACCCCATTTCTTCCTGTGCCAGACGGTTCACAAGATTCTCCATTTCATTTTTAGATTTCACTCGTCTGCTTTCTTCTTCTACACTCCTTTTCTGCATTTCATCCATATTGGAAAATGCTTTCATCGCCTTCTCATTCATTGCCAGATTCATTGTAAAACCGATCGGCAATTCTCTTACATTTCTTTCTTCCATACTTCTTTCTCCTGTCATTTCATCCTGATAAATCAGATAATCTTTTAAGTCATCTTCTAAAATGATTTTCTTACCTGCATAGTATAACTCATATCTTTCGTTTCTAAGCTGGAAACATTATCCAATCTATTCCATGATCCGGCATCAGCGCCACTCCGACCGAGGAGCTGTCAGGAATCGGCGTGAGCACTCCAATCTCCTCGTTCTGGCCACGGTTGATTGCATACAGAATCTCTTCCTTTTTCTTCATTTTTTCCAGCACCTGTGTGCTGTTATGTACTTGTGGATTGTCCTTATCAAATCGGACCATATCCAACGTTTCTATCAAACTCTTTTCTTTTAGTGTAATTCCATATCTGACGATATAATTACCATCGCTGTCCATCAGGAATAAATATTTAGCCTGCTTCTCCTCCAGAATCTGATTAAACAGTTCCATATCATCCAGCGGAATTTCACCATACAGAACTATCAGGGAAATCTTTCCAGGATGCTCCAAAAGATAGTCCATTGCCTCCTGACCATTGCAAACCTCATGCACAGTGTAATACTCTTCCAGCATTGATTTCAGGAGTTCTCTGTTCATTTCATTATCATCAACAATCAGAATCGAATATTTTTCTCCACTACATATTTTCAATATTTCTTCTTCCTTCGCAATCACATCAACCGATGCTTTGCTTTCTGTCTTTTTATCCAACAGCTGTTCAAACTCCTCATACGGTACAGGTTTTGCGTAGTAATATCCCTGCACATAATCGCAGCCTAAACTTTTCAGCTTTTCAATCTGCTCTTTCGTCTCCACGCCTTCTGCAATCGTAGACAGATTCAGCCATTTTGACAAGCTAATGATAAACCCAAGAATATTTTTCCGGTCATTGGAGTTCTTTTGTATGATCTGCTGCGGTTCATCGGTGTAAACCGATTCCGTGATTTCCAGATGCAGATATTTTCGTTCGATCTCATACTGATCTGCAAGATGGGTGATCCTTTCTACGAGTCCCGGCAATTCAAAATCCACCCGAGAAACATTGACAGAGATTGGAATCATCGTTCTGTTTTCCTCTTTCCATTTTCTCAGTATTTTACATGCTTCCTCCCACACATAATAATCCACTTTTACAATAAATCCATTTTTTTCAAATAACGGAATGAACTCCCCCGGAGACATAAATCCCATTTCCGGATGGATCCATCGCACCAATGCCTCTGCTCCGATGATATTCTCTGTATTGATATCATATTTTGCCTGATAATAAACCTGAAACTGGCGTTCTTTTAACGCTCTTTCCATCGTATCAAGGATTTGCTGTTCACGAAGAAGTGTTGCACGAAGAGAGTCATCGTACATAGCTACATTTTTACCGTACATCTTTTTGATACGGTTCAGCGCCAGTACAGCTCTGTCGCACATCCCGGACGGTACGATTCTGCGATCTACATGCTCATATATTCCATATTTGATCACCAGATTTCGAAATTCCATCTCATTCTCATTTTCTCCAAACTGCCATAGAATCCGTTCCTTCCAGCTTCCGTCACCATGCCGGATCAGCATAGCAAATACATCTCCATGCATACGGGTACAGATTCCTTCTCCATTCAGAAGTCTCTGATACTTATCCGCCAGGTAGCAAAGCACTTTATCTCCATTTTTGATTCCAAAACGTTCATTGACCACTTTAAAGTTCTCTACGTCTGCTACGACCATATCATACTGCGTATCCGGATCTTTCTCCAGAATGTCTGAGACCTGCAAGTAAAACGCTTCTCTGCTGCAAAGCCCGGTAAGATGATCGCACTCATTGTTATGCGTTCTTTCACTTTGCATTCTATTTCCCGTTTTCACAGTACCCCTCCCCGATCTTTTGTCCTTTCATATCTTTGATACAATACTCCTTTCAGCAGCATGATTGCCCAAAATGCCACTATATGTTTCATTTCACCAAAATATGCTGTGTTTTACTAGATAAACATGAGCACTTTTTCCATTTTTACACACGAAACTAATAAAGGAGTGGCTTACACCACTCCGGTCACTGTTCCGATCCAATATATGATTCCTAATACCCAGCTTGTAAAGATTCCATATAGAATGACCGGTCCGGCTATCGTAAAGATCTTACATCCGATTCCCATGACCTGTCCTTCTTTCTTATACTCGATTGCCGGTGCAGCTACTGAGTTGGCAAATCCCGTAATCGGCACAAGCGCACCTGCTCCTCCCCAGTCTGCAATCTTCGGATACACTCCGATTCCGGTGAGGATCACACTCAAAAGCACTAAAATCATAGAGCACCACCCTCCACTCGTATCTTGATCCAATCCCAGCATTTCACAATAGTTCAGAATCCCCTGCCCTATCACGCAGATCACTCCTCCTGTCACAAAAGCTTTTGCCATATCCGGTCCCAGCTTTCTTACTGGAGTTCTTTCTTTTACATACTTTTCATAACCATTCTGTTTCATTTGCATCCTCCAACCACATTCTTTTTTACCATCTCATGTAGAAATACCAGATTGCTCCGATTCCTTTTCCGAGTGCCATCCCCAGAATCAGAAACGGAATACACTTTATCAATTTTATTCTTCGCACAAAAATAGGAAAAATATTCAGCACCTCCGCCAGTGCCATAGACCAGCAGCCCACGAAGATTCCGGAGAATAATCCGAACACAGACAGCAGCCATCTTCCCCCCGGAATCCAGATCTGATAGACCCAGAAGAGATTTCCCAGAATTCCTCCGGCTGCTATACAGTCCTCATACCACAGAATTTTTTCTCCGGTATGGGTTCGATCGGCAAAATCCGAAACAACTCCTAATCCGATGATAAATGAGAACAGTCCTGCTGCCGTTCCCATTCCGGCACTAAGCCCCAGTATTCCCAGAAGAATCTGTTTTCCCCACATCCAGCTCCATCTCCTTTCTGGAGTATGCCTCGATCAGAGTTGACTGTATATCGTTTTCATAGAGCCGCATTTCCACTTCCATAGGCGTCGGATCTACAGAGAACCTCTTTCCTCCAAAATGATTGAAAAATACCAGTATCCCTATAATCAGACCAATACTGTATGTGAGTTCCAGCAGAGAAAAACCGTCTGACGGATGCCCCATTACCTGACTGTAGATCTGACCGAACATTTTCGTTATTCCGACATCATTATTAAACGACATGATGGAAAAAGCAGCTCCCAGAAATGTAATCCCCGAAATAACGCAGACTTTGGCCAGATGATACAGCCGGTTTTGCTTTTTCGGGTTTTCATATGTGATGATAAGATCGATCTCTCCTTCATTCTGAATCGTCAGGTTCGGATATTCCTTATGAATGCATTCAATCACTTTCAGAACCGATATAACAAAACGATGCTGCCCTTTTTCAGGAATTTTCAGAATCCGCAGAGTTTTGACCTTATTCAGCACATTCTGATTACTGCATTCCATAGAAAGTAAATCTCCCAACGTCACTTCCAGCTTTGATACCTCTGTGTTTTTTTCCCCTTTTATATACAAAATATCATTTCCGGATGCCATAGCAGTTGTCCCCTTCCCATCCATACATTTTTGCAACCAGAGTCCCCTCTGTCCGATCGTCCGAGTATTCCATGGTCTGAAAATAGTAAACTGCTCCGATAATGACCGCAAACATCAAAACTGCCAGCAGTAAGATGCGGATCCTTCTTTTTGTTTTTTCCATAATCCACACACCTCTCTTTCTGCTGGTAGTATGTCATCTTTTTTGTAAAATATGCAGTTTTCTTGTTTTTTTATAGTTGTCTCCTGAGCTCTTCCAATATCTTTTTCTCCATTCTTGACACCTGAACCTGAGAAATTCCCAGTTGTTCTCCAACTTCTGTCTGAGTCTTGTCCGCAAAATATCGAAGATAGATCAATTGTCTTTCCTCCTTTCCGAGCTGCTCTAGCAGTTCTCTGAACAAAATTCGTTCCAGTACCCGGTCTTCTCCAGATTCCTGCTCTTTCAGCTTGTCCAGAAGTTGAATCTCCTGCCCATCTTTCTGATAAACCGTTTGGTGAATCGATTCCACTTCTGCATTTGCTTCCATAGCCATGACCAGATCTTCCTTTTCTACCCCCATACACTCTGCAAGTTCATGGAGCATTGGCTCTCTTCCCCATTTTCTCTGTAATTCCTCCTGACATGCAAAAGCCTTGTATGCCAGCTCTTTTAGAGACCTGCTTACTTTGATCATTCCGTCATCTCTCAAGAAACGTTTGATCTCTCCTGAAATCATTGGAACTGCATAAGTTGAAAATTTCACATCATAAGACAGATCAAATTTATCAATTGCTTTTAAAAGACCGATACTTCCAATCTGAAACAGATCCTCCGCTTCTGCGCCTCTTCCATAAAATCGTTTTACCACACACCAGATTAGTCCGGTATTCTCTTCCACCAATTGTGCTCTCGCTTCTTCATCTCCTTCGTGAGATTTTTGGATTAAAGCGAGCGTGTGTTCCATATTTGATTACTGTCTCCTGTTGTTTTTTTCATTTTAACGATCGTCCCTTCGCCGGGAATGGATTCTACTTCTACTTTGTCCATAAACGCTTCCATAAATGCAAACCCCATACCGGAACGATCCTGCTCCGGTTTCGAAGTATAAAGTGGCTCCATCGCTCTTTGAACATCTTCAATTCCGATTCCATAATCTTCCACTTCTAAGTAAAGTTCCCTTCCTGAAACACAACAATAAATTCGTATTTTGCCTTTTTCCTTCTCATAGCCGTGAATAATCGAATTTGTAACGGCTTCGGAAACTGCTGTTTTCACATCGGACACTTCCTCCAGAATCGGATTCATCTGTGTCATAAATGCCGCCACGGCAACTCTTGCAAATCCTTCGTTTTCTGACAGGCTGTCAAATACCAGCTCCATCTCATTTTTCTTTCCCTCTGCTGCATATTCCATTACTCCATATCCTCCTCATAAAGCTGCATAATTTTGGTTACCCCTGACATATTCAGGATTTTCTTCATGCGTTCTCCCACATGAACTGCCCAGACTTCACCTCCGAGAAGATAGATCTGCCTATATCTTCCCATAATGACTCCAATCCCGGAGCTGTCCATAAAATTCGTACTGCTAAAATCAAATATCACATGCTTAATATGCTTCTTTGCAATGACCTGATCGGCCTCTTTTCTGATTTCTTCCGCATTGTGATGATCCACCTCCTTTGGCAGAAAAATCGTCAGACAATTTTCTTCAACCTGATACTGCATAGATACTCCTCCTTTTATTAATTCACGCCCAACGGACGCTTTTGTCATATGCCTTACCACAGAACCAAAAGAAAAAGGATATGCATATCCGCATATCCTTCTCTCTCGTATATTATGATAATGATTTTCCTCTATTCTGTTCCTGTATTTCCCGTCTGGCTGCCATCTGCTGTATTTTGTCCGTCATTCTGTGACGATGCTGTATTCATTGCATCCAGAGCACTCTGGGCATCTGTCGCAGCCTGTGTTCCTGAATAATCTGATACGACCTTCCCATATGCTTCTTTCGCCTTATCAGCATCACCGCTGCCGGCATATGCATCTCCCAGAAGTTTCATAGCCTCACCATCGCTATAACCTGCCTCCATTCTGACGACCTTCTCCAGATTCGTGACTGCATCTGCATAATTGCTTTCATTCAGATTCTCCTTTGCCCGTGCAAGAAGGCGTGAACACATCGTCGGGAAAAGCTCTCCTGAGATTTCATCATAGATAGCTTTTCCTTGTTCGCCCAGCGCATCCGGGCTCACCGTAAACAGTCCATCCAACATGTCTGCATTACTGGTTGCTCCGCCTTCGTACTGCTCCGCCACCTTCATCAAAGCCTCATAACTTTGCTGTGTGGACTGGGCAGTCTGCAATGCATTTTCTGCCTGATCACTGGTATTCCGATAACTTTCCAGTTCTTTTTTCAATGTCTCAATCTGTGTATCCCGCGACTCCACCTCTTCACTCAATGCAATCACATTCCGGTTCGCATTTTCTGTACGTTTCTGGTTGACAGCAGGCGATATAAGAAACCAGACTACTGCTGCCCCGACCAGAATGCCAATCAGAATGTTGACAATCGTCAGCACAGCCGCATTATCTTTAAGGCTCGCAGATACCGGCTGGATGATCGTTTCATTTCCGAGATTATAGGTTACCGTCTGTTCCTTCTCTTCTTTCAGCTTTGCCACTTTCTGACTTCGCATCTGTGTCAATTCATGCATATACGCAAGTGTGATCTCGTTGGTAATGTCCATCTTATGCGCACGTCGCAAGATCTGCCTTGCCTTAGCATACTGCTCTGTATGAAGGTATAAAAGTGCAAGAAGCTGATGCGCCTTCAGGAAACTCGGATGCGCTGCAATGACCTTTTTAAGCTGTATGATTGCAAGATCCTCTCCATTCTGGCGACAGTATAGAAGGCACTGATTGTATTTGTGAATCGCCTGATTGATCGTCTCCAGCTCACTCGGTGTCTCCTGTACTTTTTTAATATAGTAATTGGCAATATTCTCATAAGACTTGAAATTCTTACTGATGATCCACTCCACCAAAGCCTCTACCACTTCACCTCGGCCATAATACACAAGTCCCAATAGATTTCTTGCCGCAATATTCTCTCTGTTATATTGTAAACTCCTCCTCAAAGACAAAATAGCCCCGGACAGATCCCGGATTTTTGCCTTTTTCAGACCATCATTGTACCAGTAATTTGACTGATACGCAAACTTCTGTAAATAATCCATGAAACTCTCCCCTATTTTGCTTTTTCAAGCATCTCCCGCAAAATATCTGTCATATCCGTCAAATCTTCTTCATAAACAGCTTTTTCAATCTCTTCCACTTCCAGACTTGGTTTAAATTTCTTCAGTTCTTCTTCAAAATTAAGCATGTCTGCCTCCTATCAGCCTTTTCAGCTCACCAATCAGATACAAAGAACCAAGGCAATACAGCCTTCCATTCTTTCCTTTCTCTTCTATTGCACGTTCAAATGCCTCACTAAGAGACGCTTCTTCCAGAACCGGCTTTTCCGTATATTTCTCAAATACTTCCGCCAGGGTCCTGGCATCTGCCCCTCTTTTATCTTCCAGTTTTGTTATAACATATACGTCTGCATCCACATCCTGACAAAGCACCTTGATCATATGTTCATAATCTTTATCCGAAACTGCCGAAAATAAAATGACCAGTTTATCTTTCAATAAATTCCCTGATTTTTTCTGCTCCCGGATACTTTCCGCGAATCGGTTTATTGCAGCCAGATTATGTGCCCCATCCAGAACGACATTCTTCATAACTGTTTCCATTCTTCCCGGCCAGTATGTGGCAGCCACTGCGGCCTTCCATTTCTCCGTGTCTGCCTCATCACCCAATATGAACCGCATCGCCATAATGGCTATTCCTGCATTCATAACCTGATAAATGCCGGTACTTTCAACCTGCCATTTGGTATTACTATCATACTCACTACAAATGGAAAAAGCAATATGTTTGTCCGTAATTTCCTGAATTTCGAACGCATCTTTCCCGATTTCTTTACATGGTGCACCGACATTTGCTGCCATTCGACGGATTACGGCAGCTGCTTCCGGACAGCTTCCATCGAAGAAAACCGGAACCTTTGCCTTTATGATCCCGGCCTTTTCTGCAGCAATCTGTTCCAACGTATCCCCCAGAATCTCTGTATGATCCATTCCAATGGAAGTAATCACCGTAAGACACGGATGTGCAAATGAATTTGTCGCATCCAGACGTCCTCCCAGCCCGGTCTCCAGAATCACATACTCTGTCCCGGCATCTTCAAATGCTGTCATTCCCATTCCGTACAGAAATTCAAAATACGAGGGGTGTCCGATTCCTTCCTCTTCCATTTCATTCACGACACCCTTCACACTGTTAAATATTTTTTCAAATTTTTCATCTGTAATGTCGATTCCGTTAATTTTGATTCTCTCATTCATTTTTTCTAAATGAGGGGATGTAAAAAGTCCAACACTTTTCCCCTCAGAAAGAAGAATCGCCTGCATATATGCGCAGACGCTCCCCTTTCCATTCGTCCCTGCCACATGAATGATTTTTCTGTTGTGACAGGGACTTCCAAGTCTTCTCAAAAAATCCCGAGTATGTTCTAATGTGTGTTTTTTCGTAAATTTAGGTATCTCTTCTATATAATGAATAATTTCTTCGTAATTCACGCTTTCCCCTCACTGTGCAGAATGTTACTGATTTTCCTCCGTTTCCGGCTCTTTTTCTGCATCTGTATCCTTCACTTCAGAAACTGTCGTACCCTGATCTCTTTCCAGTTGCTGCTTCAGCTCATCTGTATATTTTAATAGGTTTCCACTCATCCAGATATATTCCGCAGATGTGCGAAATATCGTATTGCTGGATCCCACCTGACTAACTGTTATAATATCGCCCTCTTCCAGTTTGCTTTCCGGAAGTTCAATTCGCGTATTATTCAAAAATGTGCTCTTCTGCTTCTCTCCGTTAATATAAACTTTACTCCATTTCGTAAAGTTTGTTCCATAGAGGCTGTAACTTCCATTCAGATTACTATTCAGTCCGGTCAGCGTCACTTCTTTAATTCCCATTTCCATATGGCCTTCCGTAATCGGAAGCTCTCCCTCATACACATACTGTTTTCCATAAAGTATATCATACTGCAGAAGTTCCAGATCGAGCAGATAATCCTTCGTCTTTCTTCTCTGCTGATGGTAATTAAATACTGTTCCGGAATGCAGTCCCAACCGTTCCATCACATCGGCCATAATCTGATATGCCGGTATATTGCGATCCTGCTTCTCAAGTCCAAGATTATCCCAGATCACATAATTCGTATTATAGAGATAACGGCTCTTCAGATCCTTTGCCTCCAGTCCCATTGTCGGAAGATGGTCACCATAGAAAACAATGACCGTAGGCTCTCCCCGCTCTTCCATCATCTTCACCAGATTTCCGGCAAACTGATCCATCTCATATACCTGATTGACATAATATTCCCAGGCATTATTCTTTTCCTCAGTTTCCATTCCGCTGACTGTGATCCTCGGATTCTCGATCAGCTTCGTCTCCGGGTAATTTCCATGACCCTGCACACTAATGGTAAAGACAAAATCCTGCTGTTCTGTTGAATCCAACGCATCCGCAATATGCGTTAGAAGAATATCATCCTTGGCCCATCCGTTTTCAGTCAACTGAAGAATATTCATAAATTCTTTACTGGTAAATGTATCAAATCCAATATTGTTAAATACTTTTGCACGACTGTAGAAATTTCCGCCGTTGTTATGAATCGCATGTGTACCATATCCGAACTCGGCAAATGCAGTGGCTGCACTCTCTGCCGTCTGATTCTTGAGAACCGTTTTATACGGATATTCTCCCGGGCCGAAATAACGCAGGTTCATCCCCGTCAGCACCTCAAATTCCGTGTTCGCCGTGCCGGCACCTACAGAAGGCACTTTAAAATACCCGGAAGAATACTCTTCAAACATCTCTCTAAGATTTGGCAACGGATCCATCGATGTCTGAAGTGCTTCATACTCAGAAGTGTCAAAGAATGACTCCAGCTGCACAAAAAGCACATTCGGCATAACATCCGTATCAGCAGTACTCTCTGTCAGTTCTCCGTTATTGCTGATTCTCTGAATTGTATCTTCATTATAATCATTCGGCTGCGAAATTCCTGTATTAAACAGGCTCGCGGCAAAGCAATATGGAAGTCCATAATCCTCATAGGCAAACGCAATATTCCCAAAATATGTGGAAACAACTCTGTTTTCAACTGCCAGATCTGTCACCAGAGAATATGCTCCAAAGCTCACAATAACACCTGCAAGCGCAAGAAGACGGTGCAATTTTCCTTCATATTGCCCTCCTCTTCGCCACATGGCAACACCCCATACCAAAAGTGCACTCACACCGACTGCAATCATGATCAGTTCTAACGGGGAAAAATAATTAGTAAAAAGCGATAGGCCTTCTTTAAAAGTCTTCAAATCTTGGGCATTAAAAGGCGTAACTCGTTTCAACAGCATGATGCCATTGCAGACCCCCAGGAACAACCATACCACGCTGATAATAATTCTTGCAAACACCCTCCGCCGTACCAGATATACAACGGTAAAAGTGACAAATATCATAAATGCATTATAGGAAAATACAAGCGGTGACTCTGTCATGTAATCCCATGCTTCTATCAAAGAATGTCTTGATAAGGCTTCAATTATAAAATTGATCAGAATTGCCCAGATTGCGTGAAGAAGCAGCGAGAAACGATTCATCAGCCGGTAATACGGTGCCATCTTTCTGGAAAATTCACTGTTTCTTCGCTCCTCCAGAATCCTTTCCCGGCGTTCATGCTTCATTTTCCAGTAATCCTTGATGTCTTCCATTCTTAAATTCTTCAGTTTTTGAATACTTCCACTGATATCAGGTTTCTTGAATTTGAATTTCTTAAACTGAATTTTTTTCATAAAACAACCTCTTGTATTCCTCTCTTTTTACGTTTTTATGCACCATTCAGGCAGATACCTTCCGGCATCTGCCTGCCATACTTTTATTTTTTCAGACCTGCAAGACGTTCTTTTACCTGCTCAAGCATCTGTGTATATTTTTCAAGCTTCGCCTTTTCCTCATCAACCTTTGCCTGAGGTGCTTTGCTGACAAATTTTTCATTGTTCAGCATTCCGTTTGCGCGGGCAATTTCTTTGTTCAGTCTTGCCTCTTCTTTTGTAAGACGCTCAATTTCCTGTTCAAAATCGATCAGTTCTTCCAGCGGAACATAAACCACTGCATCCGGCACTACGATCGACACCGCATCATCTGCAATACCTGCTTTATCAGCCTGAATATCCAATTCGCTCGCACTCATAAGCGGACATGCCGAAGTGATCAGCTGCGTAAGTCCTTCCCTGAGTTCAGCACTTTCACATACGACAAACACTTTCGCTTTGCGGCTAGGCGGAACATTCATCTCTGCACGTGCATTTCTTACACCGCGGATGACTTCCTTCATGTGATCGGTAACCTTCTCTGCTTCCGGGAAGTTCCACTCATCAATATAGCTCGGCCAGGAAGACATCATCAAAGATTCCTCTTCCGGAACCAGTGCTCCATAAATCTCCTCCGTTACAAACGGCATAAATGGATGCAGCATCTTCAGTGCATTTCCAAGAACCGTTTTCAGAGTCCAGAGTGCTGCATTTGCACTCTTATAGTTCTCATCAGAATGATAGATTCTGTATTTTACAAGTTCGATATACCAATCACAGAATTCATCCCAGATGAAATCATATACTTTCTGTACTGCGATACCAAGTTCGAATTTGTCCATATTGTCAGTCACATCTTTTGCAAGTGTATTCACCTTGGACAAAATCCATTTATCCGTCATGGTCAGATCCCTGTCATCCGGTTTGGAGATCACTTTGTCTTCCATATTCATCAGGATGAACCGTGATGCATTCCAGACTTTATTTGCAAAATTCCGGCTGGATTCCACACGTTCATTGTAGAAACGCATATCATTTCCCGGTGCATTTCCGGTTACCAGTGTAAGACGCAATGCATCGGCGCCGTACTCGTCGATAATTTCCAGCGGATCGATTCCGTTTCCAAGTGATTTACTCATCTTACGTCCCTGAGAGTCACGTACCAGTCCATGGATCAGTACGGTATGGAACGGTGCCTTTCCGGTATGCTCGTATCCGGAGAATACCATACGGATTACCCAGAAGAAAATGATATCGTATCCGGTTACCAGTACATCTGTCGGATAGAAGTAATCCAGATCCTCTGTCTTATCCGGCCAGCCGAGTGTGGAGAATGGCCACAGTGCAGAACTGAACCATGTGTCCAGTGTATCTTCATCCTGTGTAAAATGTTTGCATCCGCAATGCGGGCAAACCTCCGGCATCTCTCTTGCGACTACAAACTCACCGCATTCATCACAGTAGTAAGCCGGGATTCTGTGCCCCCACCAGATCTGACGGGAAATACACCAGTCACGGATATTTTCCAGCCAGTGCAGGTAAATCTTATTGAAACGCTCCGGAACAAACTTCAGTTCTCCCTTTTGAATTGCTTCGATAGCCGGCTTTGCCAGTTCGTCCATCTTAACAAACCACTGTGGTTTGATCAGCGGTTCTACCGTTGTTCCGCATCGGTCATGAGTTCCTACATTATGTGTATGTTCTTCAATTTTAACCAGATATCCCTGTTCTTCCAGATCTGCTACGATAGCCTTTCTTGCCTCATAACGATCCATGCCGGAATATTTTCCATAGCCTTCTACGATCGTTGCATCGTCATTCATGATATTGATCTCCGGAAGGTTATGACGTTTTCCTACTTCAAAGTCGTTCGGATCGTGAGCCGGTGTGATCTTAACCGCTCCTGTTCCAAATTCTTTATCCACATAAGAATCGGCAACAATCGGTATTTCTCTTCCAACCAGTGGAAGCAGTACCATCTTGCCTACAATATCTGTATATCTCTCATCATCCGGATGTACCGCAATCGCCGTATCACCAAGCATCGTCTCCGGACGCGTTGTAGCGATCTCAAGGAACCGGTCTGTTCCGATGATCGGATACTTGATATGCCAGAAATGTCCTGCCTGTTCTTCGTGTTCTACTTCTGCGTCTGAAAGACAGGTCTTACATACCGGACACCAGTTGACGATGCGTGAGCCTTTGTAAATATATCCTTTTTCATATAAGCGGATGAATACTTCTTCTACTGCTTTGGAACATCCTTCGTCCATGGTGAAACGTTCTCTGTCCCAGTCACAGGATACACCGAGCTTTTCAAGCTGTCTCTCGATGGTTCCGGCATATTCTTCCTTCCACTGCCAGGTCCTCTTAAGGAATCCTTCTCTTCCCAGCTCTTTCTTATCAATTCCTTCTGCTTTGAGTTGATTCGTAACCTTTACTTCTGTCGAAATCGCCGCATGGTCTGTTCCCGGAATCCAGAGTGCATTGTAGCCCTGCATTCTTTTGTAACGGATCAGGATGTCCTGAAGCGTATTGTCAAGCGCATGTCCCATGTGCAGCTTTCCTGTGATATTCGGTGGCGGCATCACCGTTGTAAACGGCTTCCTGTCTCTGTCCACCTCTGCGTGGAAGTACTTTTTCTCACACCACTTTTTGTAAAGCTTCGGTTCAATTTCTTTCGGATTATATGTTTTCTCCAAATTCTTACTCATTGCTTCCTCCTCAAATTTCATTCACTTTCTGTGTGTTCATAAAGGTTCCGCCAAGAATGTAAAAACGCCCTCTACAAAACGTAAAGGGCGTAGTAATCACGCGG
Organism: Bariatricus sp. HCP28S3_D3; assembly: GCF_052065755.1. Classification (NCBI taxonomy): domain Bacteria; kingdom Bacillati; phylum Bacillota; class Clostridia; order Lachnospirales; family Lachnospiraceae; genus Bariatricus; species Bariatricus sp. HCP28S3_D3. Next base: position 251,294 of record NZ_JBQHTK010000001.1, read on the forward strand.
TACCACCTTTGTTATATGAAGTCTCTCTAATACTTCATATATCTCATAGTTCTGTAACGGAAACCACCCCGTGATATCCTACTCGCCCGTTCAGATATCCGGCTCAAAAGCTACCTTCTGTATCCGTTTCCCGCGAACCACCTTTCAGCCAGTGAATGGTCCTCTCTTTCCGGCCCTAAATACATACTCCTCTTTCTCTCTGCCTTTCTCATAACTATTGATTATAATAGTATTCAATCCCCGGTTTGTCAAGAATGGAAAATCAAGATTCATAAAAGATTCATAAAATCTTTAGAATCTAGTGTGCTGGGGCAGTGCACTAAAACTCATGAATAAAGATTCCGCTTCTTAGTTTTGGTTCAAACCATGTGGATTTTGGCGGCATCAGTCTCCCTTCATCCGCCACTTCAAGAAGTTCCCGCATAGAAGTCGGGAACATGGCAAATGCCACTGCATTTTCCTCCCCATCCACAATATTCATCAGTTCCTTAAGGCCGCGGATTCCTCCGACAAACTGGATCCTTGTATCGGTCTTCGGATCCTGGATTCCCATAACCGGTGAAAGAATGTGATCCTGAAGAATAGAAACATCCAAACCTCTCACGGCATCTTCCGGGCAAATTTTCGGTTTTGCCTTAAGAAGGTACCATCCTTCTTCTAGATACATGGCAATTCCACCTTTCTGCCGCGGCCGGATTTCTTCTTTCCCTGTGTACTCAACCCAAAACCCGCTCTTAAGAAGCTCCGGAAGATTTCCAATAATCTCACTTGGAACCTGATGCACCACTCTGTTATAATCCAGAATCCTTAGTTCTGCCTCATCAAAAAGAACCGCCAGAAAATAATTAAATTCTTCTTTTCCGGTGTATTCCGGATTTTCCTTTCTTCTCTTAAGCGCCACCTTTACAGCTGACGCTGCCCGATGATGTCCATCTGCGATATAAAGACTATCCAGTTCACCGAATCGTCTGCAGATATCCAGGTTCCATTCTTCCTCTTCTATTTTCCAGACACGATGCCTGATTCCATCATCACTCACGAAATCATACACCGGCATCCGGGATACCGCCTCCGTAATCTTTTCTCTGATTCCTTCATTGGAACGATAAGCCAGAAAAATGGGCCCCGTATGTGCACTGCAGATATCGACGTGCCGAATCCGGTCAATTTCTTTGTCCTCTCTGGTATTCTCATGTTTTTTTATAACCTGATTCAGATAATCATCTACGGATGCACAGCACACCAGCCCTCTCTGACTCCTGCCATCCATGGTAAGCTCATAAAGATAAAGACAGGGATTCTCATCCTGAATAAGCTGCCCCTCTGCCTTCATTTCCCGAAGCGTATCACGGGCTCTTTCGTATACCTGATCCGAATACATATCCGTCCCCTCCGGAAATTGTGTCTCCGCACGGTCTATTTTCAAAAAAGACAGCGGATGTTCCTCCACGATTTTTCTCGCCTCTTTGCTGCTGTATACATCATACGGGAGTGCTGCGATTTCTCTGGCAAGCTCCGGCGCCGGACGGACTCCTCTGAACGGTCTGATCTCTGCCATGTTCTTCACCCTCTTCTATCACATTTGATAAATTTATGTCCAGTTTACTCTCTTTGTTCTTATTTCGCAATAGAAATTATCTCTGTTTCAACTCCACACAGAAATCTTTTACATCTTCCCTGAGATACCGCAGCAAATCCTTCGAGTCTTTGTACTGCTCCTTCACGAGAATTCTCAGATACCCTTCTATCGCCCTTTCCAGGTGCTCCGGCTCCGGTACATTCTCCCCCATCATACGGCGAAGAATTCCCCGCAGCACGATATTGCAGATATTGAAAAACTGCCTTTCATAATCATACTGATATTCTTCCAGTGTTCTTCTGACATACTCATCGGGAAGTTTTCCAAGGAATCTCTGCTCCAGGCGGATTGCTTCCACATATTTCTCAACCGCATCTACTCCCTGAAGCTGCTCCATGCTCCAGAGCACCGGATAGTCCATCGTGATAACCGGATCCTGAGGGGCAAATCTCGGGTTATAGTAACGCAGAAATGCCGGAATACCCTTTTCAAATGTATCTTTGTAATTTTCATTGCCGTATGATTTAAAATTCGGAAGAATGACATGATACATACGTCTGACACAATCCACTTTTTCCAGTGCGATCTGGTATCCTCTCTCATAAGCCAGTTCAGCCGGAACTTTCTTCTTAGAAACCTCCGGCATCTGTCTATCCGCCTCCTCTTCTTTATCTGTTTTCTGCTCTTCCTGCACATATTCCCGGATGCAATACTGCACCGCTTCCATCAGATGTGCTGCCGCTTCGTAGGTAATCGATGTACTTTCTTTAGAAGTATATTTCTCTGCAAGCCGGATTACGATTGGTATCAGTTCCTCTATCTCATATTCCAGATATTTCATCTCGCTACCTCCAACACAATTCTCGCAGTACTTCCAGGTAGACTTCGTGATCCCAACGGGAAACCAGATCGAATTTTCCGTATTCTGACTTTCCTTCTGTCACATGGTATCCCTGATATCCTGCCCGGATCGCCTGCGCAAAAACATCCAGACAGGTGCTCTCCAGATATTCCAGATCTCCATAACAGACAGTCTCAAACTGCTCCTTCATAAAATGCAGAAGTTCGTCATCCGATATTTCATCCATCATCTCATTCTTGTAAAGAAAGAAAATGTCCTGAAGACGTCCGATCGTCTCCACATAATTTCTCTGGGAAATGTAATCCGAATCGCAGAATTCATAAATGATCTTCGGAAGGATGCTCTCCCCATATTCGATTCTTTTCTGCTCCTTCAGACTTTCCGACTTTTCATTCACCAGAAGCTTCGCATCCTCCTCTGATAATACAAGGCCAAATTTTTCTGTAACCTGATTGGTCTCTATGACTTTCGCCAGCTGGTTTTGTCCGGACAGGATCTGCATCCAGTTTTTCTCTTCCATCCTGATTTCCCCCTTATTATGATTTCATTTGGTTTATCGTCTGCCGATTATACCGCAGTGCAGGATTATTTACCAGTCTTGAAATTTTGGCCATTTTATGATAATATAATTACAGAAAGAGGAAAGATTTTCGATAATTCATCAAAATCTTTCCTCTTTCTGTACTGTTTTATCTATGCTTCATCAATCGCTTTTCCGATATCATGGCGCATATATTTATTATCAAATTTTACCCATTCGGTTGCCGCATATGCATTTGCACGTGCTTCTTTCAGGGTCGCACCCTTCGCGGTCACACCCAGTACACGTCCTCCGTTCGTCACGATCTGATCGCCGTTAAACTTTGTTCCGGCATGGAAGCAGTAATATCCTTCATGCTTCTTGAATTCTTCCAGTCCCGTGATCGGAAGTCCCTTTTCGTATGCGAGCGGATAACCGTCTGAAGCTAATACAACACAGACTGCTGCGTTGTCTTCAAATTCCAGATTAATCTGATCCAGCGTTCCGTCGATACAGGCTTCAATGACCTCGATCAGATCATTCTTCATTCTCGGAAGAACAACCTGTGCTTCCGGATCTCCGAATCTTGCGTTGTACTCCAGAACTTTCGGTCCGTCCTGTGTCAGCATCAGTCCGAAGAAAATGATTCCCTTGAATTCTCTTCCTTCTGCCGCCATAGCGTCTACCGTTTTCTGGTAAACATATTTCTGACAGAATTCATCTACTTCTTCCGTGTAGAACGGGCTTGGAGAGAATGTTCCCATTCCTCCGGTGTTCAGTCCCTGATCGCCGTCCTTTGCACGCTTGTGATCCTGTGCACTTGTCATCGTCTTGATCGTCTTGCCGTCAACAAATGAGAGAACAGACACCTCACGTCCGGTCATAAATTCTTCAACAACCATCGTATTACCTGAGGCACCGAACTTTTTGTCAAGCATGATTTCTTTGACACCGTCTTTCGCCTCTTCCAGCGTGTTGCAGATCAGCACGCCTTTACCGAGTGCAAGTCCGTCGGCCTTCAGCACGATCGGGAATTTCGCTGTTTCCAGATAAGCAAGCGCTTTTTCCGGGTCATCAAAGTTTTCATACGCTGCTGTCGGGATATCATATTTTTTCATCAGATCTTTAGAGAACGCCTTGCTTCCTTCCAGGATCGCCGCATTTTTTCTCGGACCGAATGCACGGATACCTGCAGCTTCAAACTCGTCTACCAGACCGCCTACCAGCGGATCATCCATTCCCACGATTGCAAGATCAATTGCGTTATCCTTCGCAAATGCTGTCAGCTTATCGAATTCCATTGCTCCGATCGGAACACATTCTGCGAATTCTGCAATCCCCGCATTTCCGGGTGCACAATAAATCTTTTCTACTTTGCTGCTCTTTGCCACACAATACGCGATAGCGTGCTCTCTTCCGCCGCCGCCAACAATTAATACCTTCATAAGTCCCTCCTTACTGTGTGATGGATACCTTTCCATCCACAATCTGAACCTTACCATTTGCAATCAGATCAATAGCCTGCGGAAGAATCTTCCATTCCGCCTGCTCCATGACACGTCTCTGCAGGATTTCCGGAGTGTCACCTTCTTCTACTGATACTGCTTTCTGCAGAATGATCGGTCCGGTATCTGTTCCTTCATCCACAAAATGCACTGTGGCACCTACCACTTTTACGCCTCTTTTAAGCGCCGCCTCATGAACTTTCAGCCCGTAAAATCCGGTTCCGCAAAATGACGGAATCAGTGACGGATGAATATTGATGATACGATTCCGGTATTCCCGGATCATCATCTCCGGAATCACAACCAGGAATCCGGCAAGTACGATCAAATCTGCCTTCAGTTCATTGACCTTGTCCAAAAATACTCTGTTAAATTCGTCTCTTGTCTCAAAATCCTTCGGAGAAATGCACTGTGCCGGGATTCCATGTCTCCCGGCCCTTTCCAGTGCAAACGCATTCTTATTGTTACTGATTACTCCGACGATCTGCGTATTCGTGATCGTCCCGTTTTCCACCGCATCAATAATCGCCTGCAGATTCGTTCCGCCTCCGGATACAAGAACTGCAACTCTTAGCATACAGTTACTCCTTTTTCTCCTGCCTCTACATATCCTACCACATATGGTTCTTCTCCGGCTTCCTTCATTGCCTTCATAGCTGCATCCACGTCTTTTTCATCTACTGCTACAATCATTCCAAGACCCATATTGAACGTATTGTACATTGCTCTTTCTTCAATATCACCGTCTTCTGCAAGCATACGGAAGATCGGTGGAATCGGGTAGCTGTCTTTCTTCACTACTGCGTGAGTACCTTCGATCAGCATACGCGGAATGTTCTCATAGAATCCGCCGCCGGTAATATGGCTGCAGGCTTTGATCTTAACACCCGCTTCCTTCACCATACGAAGTGCTTTTACATAAATCTTGGTCGGTGCAAGAAGTGCATCTCCAAGCGTTGTTCCCAGACATTCATATTCTGCGTTCAGGACTTCCGGCTTCATGCTGAATACTTTTCTTACAAGAGAGAAACCGTTACTATGTACTCCTGACGAAGCCATACCGATCAGAACATCGCCCGGCTTCAGATCTTTTCCGGTGATCAGGTCCTTCTCATCAACGATTCCGACTGCAAATCCGGCAAGATCGTACTCATCTACCGGATAGAATCCCGGCATCTCAGCGGTCTCTCCACCGATCAGGGCACATCCGGACTGTTTACATCCTTCTGCCACACCGCTTACGATCGTAGCAATCTTTTCAGGTTCATTCTTTCCACATGCGATATAATCCAGGAAAAATAACGGTTCTCCACCTGCACATGCAATGTCATTTACACACATCGCAACACAATCAATTCCGATGGTATCATGTCGATCCAGAAGGAACGCCAGCTTCAGCTTGGTTCCAACACCGTCTGTACCGGAAACGAGGGTCGGTTTTTCCATATTTTTAAATTTTTCAAGAGAAAATGCACCTGAGAATCCTCCGATTCCTCCAAGAACTTCTTCTCTCATCGTCTGCTGAATATGTTTCTTCATAAGCTCCACTGATTTATAACCAGCTTCGATATCTACACCCGCATTCTTATAGTCCATCTCAAATCCTCCATTAACTGTTTTTCTACATCTGTTTTAAGTATTCTTTATGTCCGAGCTTTTCCAGTTTTTCTGCTTTCTTCTGCACCGTTTCTTTCATCTCAGCAGTATAGTCTTTCAACTTCTGAAGCAGTTCCGGATTCGATGTTGCCAGAATCTTAGCTGCAAGAATTGCTGCATTCGCCCCGCCATCTATTGCCACCGTAGCAACCGGAATTCCCGGCGGCATCTGAACGATAGAATACAGTGCATCCATCCCCTCAAGATTCTTTCCTGACATCGGGACCCCAATAACCGGCATTGGGAAAATTGCCGCGCACATTCCCGGAAGATGCGCTGCCATACCTGCACCGGCAATAATGACCTTAAAGTCCTTTGCCTCCGCAGACTTTGCGTATTCATAGAACACGTCCGGTTCACGGTGTGCAGAAATAATTGTCATCTCATACTCGATTCCAAATTTCTCCAGCATGTCCGCAGCTTTGCTCATAACCTTCATGTCAGAGTCACTGCCCATTACAATTCCTACTTTTGGCATAATAGTCTCCTTTTCTTATTTATAAGTATTTTAATAAATATCTCTTTATTTATTAGCTATTTTACTAACACTTCTTTCCTCTGTCAACTCAAAAAAGAATCTCAGATACAGAAATCTCCTATTTATCCAAAGGTTCATTCAGAATTTCCGTTCCCGGAAGCGTAAAACGTCCATTCTCGATCAATACAATTTCTTTTCCTTCACAAGTAAATACACTGATTTTTCCCAGTTCCTCATATGGAATGGTAATATCCGTATGACACTGGAAATATGCTTGTTCCGGGTTTTCTTTCCGGCATGCACTCACACTGTTCTCTTTGGCGATGATCTCCTTGCCGTTTGGATTATATACCACGTTATCCTCCGCCCAGCTGTAGCAGGTATCCCCCACCGCAAAATGCGGTCCCATCTTTTCGGCGATCAGAATCGGAAGCTTATCCGCTATGTCATACTTTTTCGCTGCCATATATGCAGTTGTATTCGTACCGATTGCGAACTCACCCAATGGAAGTGATTCATGATTGTGCATAATATTATCACAAATATACTTTTTATTCTCTTCCTCAGATTCAAAGTTACTACAAGTATATTCTGTCGTTTTTCCTTCTTTAAAATGAATTTCCAAATCCCGGTACTGCAGTTCGTTCAGATAAACCTTACTTACATATAAGACGCCTTCCGTTCCTTCAAGCATTGGGGAAGTAAACACTTCGCCGACCGGAATATTCACATCCGCGACACAATTCTCAAAAATGGTTTCCTTCTCCGGATTCTTAAGTCTGCAAAGGCTCACCTTCAAATCAGTCTTATTGGCTCCTTTTCCCAAAATTCTAACATATTCTCCCTGATCCAGCGCATCGATCAGCGTCTGCTGCACCTTTTCATATACATTTGCATCCAGTGTATTGATCCGGATGACTTCATCAAAAATTTCCGGATATTTATTCCCAATTTCCGGAAGTGGCCAGGAAATGATCGTAAAACTTCTCTCCTCACCTTTGATGTATTGATTGGTAATCTGACCTGCACGAGAATTCATTATAAGAAGTAACTCTTCCTGCTTTTTCGAGAAAGTAACCGCTTCCGGTTTGGTCACCGGTGCAAACGGTTTTTCGCCAAATACTTCCATGACCGCAGGACCTGCAAAACTCCCCGCCAGCTCTTTATTTTTCTCCAAAACAGTCCGCATCACTTCCAGCTTTCTTTCCATGAATTGTTTATCCAGGACCAACCCCAGATCATCTTTATGATCATAATCGTACTGCTTATTCGGAATTCCTCCATAGAATCCATTCTTTCCCAGACGCGGACGCGTAATCACGCTGGATGCAGCTCTGTAAATGGTCGGCTTCAATCCCATTTTTTCAAAATTTTGAATAGCCTTGCGTACAACTCGTTCAAATCCCAGTACATACCGAATATTGACAACAGATTTCTTTGACAAATCTTTACCCGTATTGATGAATCCTACACGAAATCCCTCTGTATAGGTATCCGCCATCTTATCAATGGTCTCCTGTGGAAGACTATTAAGATATTCTGCCGTCTTTAATTCATTTTCACTCACATATTCTCCAAACCGGTACAGGTATCTGAGGTCTGTCAGATCCGACTCCATAATACGCTTTACTGCAAAATCATATGCCTCAGGATCGATCTGCTCAACCACTCTGTCCGCTGCATAGACATCACAATAATCACTGGCATACCAGTAAAAAATCTCCTTCAGACTTTCAGGCGAAGGAGTCTCTTCTTCTTCAAATTTATTATAAATTTCAATGAATAATTCGTTTCCTATAACGATATAATCATATCGTTCCTCATACACATATCCGATATCTCCACGAAGTTCCGTATAAAGTGCACTTAAAAAAGCACCGAGTTCTTCTCCGAGTTCTCTCACGGCATATTCCGGATTTGCGTAGGATGTCTCATAATTCTGGGGCAGCACATCATAGTAAAGCATTTGCATCTCTTCTTCCAGACGTTCCTTCGTCATACTCGCTCTCGCTGAAGTATGTCTGCTGTCTTTGATATCATGAATCCTTAGCAAGAATTCCGCCACATGTCGAAAATAAGATTGATACGGTTCTTTTACCGTATTTTCTTCGGTAATTTTCATAATTCGTTCCAATGTCAGATAGTATCTTTCTTCCACTATATAAGCCCCCTTACAAACACCAGGATAAGACAGAACAATATAAATCCATTGATTCCTATGCCTATTTTACAGCTTAGATAATTCTTATCCCGCTCACGAAACCCTTTTACTCCAATACTCAGCCCCACTCCTGCAAGAATCATATCAAAAAGCCCGAAGCTGCCGATCATCGCCACCGAGTTTCCTTTATGTATAAAAGCGGTCAGGATCAATGCGACAAAAATCCCCGCAACAACAACCGCTATCATACAGGACAACAGGCCTTTCCTGGAATGTCTGAGTTTCGCCTGTCCATATTTCCGGTTTCCCCTTTTTTTTCTCTCTCTATCTCTTTCCCTTTCTCGCGCCTGCTCTTTTTCTCTCCCGATTCGCATCATGCCATCTCCTTATCGTGTTGCAAATTACAAATATAATGTATCCGAGCACACCGCCGATCGTATTGAGCAGCAGATCATCCACATCAAAGCTCCCCACCCGGGAAACAAACTGAAAAGCTTCCACAAGGAAGCTCAGTCCAAAACTATAGAACAGCGTCAGAAAGAGACTTCGGTACCTGCTTGCCATCGGCATAAAAAATCCAAACGGTACAAAAATCAGTACATTGCCAAACAGATTCGCATATGCGATCCAACCAAGCCGGTCCCGGTGATACCAAAATCTATTGATTTCCTGAAACAGAACCAGATTATAATGATATTCTCTCATTTCTCCGGTTCGTCCATACCAGTCCGAAAAGATCAAAAAATACAATAGAAATCCTATATATAACACAAATAAGATCTTTCCGAGTATCCGAAATCGCTTCCTTTTTTTTGCTTTCAATTCAAAGCATCCTTCCTAAAACGTCAAACCTCTTTTTGCCTTGAACAGATTCGCCCCACTGATGATCATGACTACTCCGGCCACAACACCGACAACAATCATTACGATTCCCACTGCAAGACTCGCTGCTCCGGTATATCCCATTACTTTATATGCTTTCTCAGTCATCGGATTTCCTCCTTATTTTGCACCATACTGTTCATAGTATGCATCGATTGCCGCTTTCAATGTATCGTCGATTACAACCTGTCCATTCACTTCTTTATTATAAAGACATTCTACGACTTCTGCCATTGTAACAATTGCTGATGTATCAAATCCATACAGATCCTTTACTTCTTCCAGCGCGCATTTTACACCGCCCTTTCCAACTTCCATTCGGTCCAGAGATACAATCAGGCCAACGATCTCGACCTCAGCGGCGTTCCTTACCTTCGGAACGGTCTCTTCCATTGATTTTCCGGATGTAGTAACATCCTCGATCATGATCACACGATCTCCATCCTTCAGTTTACTTCCAAGGAAACTTCCTTTGTCAGCACCATGATCCTTTTCTTCTTTTCTGTCTGAACAATAACGCACTTCTTTTCCGTACAATTCACTGTAAGCAACTGCTGTTACAACACTGAGTGGAATTCCTTTGTACGCCGGTCCGAACAGCACGTCGAAATCATCTCCATATTTGTTATGAATTGCTTTTGCATAGTATTCTCCGAGCCTTTTCAGCTGGGATCCGGTCACATATGCACCTGCATTCATGAAGAATGGTGATTTTCTTCCGCTTTTCAATGTAAATTCTCCAAATTTTAAGACCTGGCTTTCCACCATAAATTCAATAAACTCTTTCTTATACTGTTCCATAATCCATTCATCCTCCAAATTGATCACTGTTCTGTCTCTATTTCACAATTCCTACCATATCTTTCACATTTGCAAAACCATATTTCTTCATATATGCTTCAATTCCATCCACGATTTCCATCGTTACTGCCGGATTGTGGAAGTTTGCAGTTCCTACCGAGACAGCACTTGCCCCGGCAAGTATCATTTCAATGGCATCCTTTGCACTTGCGATCCCTCCCATACCGATGACCGGTACCCGTACCGCATTTGCTGCCTGATACACCATTCGTACTGCAATCGGATGGATTGCCGGGCCAGACACTCCTCCGGTTTTATTTGCCAAAACAAATTGTCTGCGGTCAATGTCGATCTTCATTCCTGTCAGAGTGTTGATCAGAGAAATGGCATCCGCCCCTCCAGCTTCAACCGCTTTTGCCATTTCAGAAATATCAGTCACATTTGGGCTCAACTTCATGATTACCGGTTGTTTTGCATATTTTTTCACTTCTTTTGTAATATTCTCAGCCGCTTTCGGGTTCTGTCCGAATGCGATTCCACCTTCTTTCACATTCGGACAGGAAATATTGATTTCCAGCATATCCACGTCTTCCTCTGCAAGACGTTCTACAACTTCACAATAATCCTCTGTTGATTTTCCGCAGACATTTACAATAATTCTGGTATCATATTTTTTCAAAAATGGAATGTCTCTTTTACAAAACAAATCAATCCCGGGATTCTGAAGTCCCACGGCATTCATCATTCCTCCGCAGGTCTCCGCCACTCTCGGCGTAGGATTCCCCGCCCATGGAATATTTGCCACACCTTTTGTAGTAACTGCCCCCAGTCGGTTCAAATCCACAAATTCTTCAAATTCAGCTCCGGACCCAAAAGTACCCGATGCTACTGTTACCGGATTCTTCCATTCTACGCCAGCTATATTTACACTCATGTTTATTTCTGTACTCATCAGATTTCCACCTCCGTAGATAAGAACACCGGTCCATCTTTACAGATTCGCTTGTTATTTACATTACTGTGATGATCCTTTTCTTTGGACTTGCAGACACAGGCCAGACATGCACCAATTCCGCATGCCATTCTCTCTTCCAGGGAAATGTAGCATTCGATTCCGTGTTCCTCCGCAAAAGCCTTGATTGCCCGCAACATCGGAGTCGGTCCGCACGCATAAATAATATCTGCGGTAAGTCCGTTCTCCCGGATTGCATCCATGACATTGCCTTTGGTTCCCACGCTTCCGTCTTCTGTCGAAATATATACGTTACCGTTCTGTTCGAATTCTTCCCGAAGGAATGTATGCTCATCTCGGTAGCCGACCACGATCTGTCTGTCGGCATCTAACTGCTTTGCCAATTCCAAAATCGGCGGCACACCGATTCCGCCTCCCATAAGAAATGCCGTTTTCCCTTTTCCTCTGTCCAGCGGGAAACCATTGCCCAGCGGTCCGATAACAGGAACCGTATCGCCCGCTTTCATTTCTGAAAACTGTTTTGTCCCCGTATCTTCACCTGTTACACGGTAAACCACGCGAAGCTCACCTTTTTCCCGATCAATCTCACAGATACTGATCGGTCTCGGCAGCAGCTTGCTTCCATCATTCGTGTACATGGAAATGAACTGCCCCGGGCATGCCGTCTTCGCCGCTTCAGTCTGAAGCCACATACTGAAAATGCCATCCGCAATCTGCTCCTGTGAAGATATGACTGCGCTTTCTTTTTTTCTGTCTGCCATCTTTATGCTATCTCCTGATTCTGATTTCTCTATTTTTTCGCTCACAGCTGTTTTTCCTGCTCTTGGATCCTTTACAGCAAAGCCTCGTAAAGTCTCCACTCTCCCCGGTTCCATTTTACCGCTGCTCAATGCTCTCACGAATGTCTAAAGCCATGGCTTCTACCGCAGCACGGGCAGCATCACCAAAATTCTCCGCTCCGTATTTTGCGTATGCCTCCTGTTTGTAAGCTGCGATAATTCCTCGTGATGAGTTTACGATTGCACCCAATCCATCCTCATTGAAGAAATGCACCAGATCTTTTCCTTTTCCCCCCTGTGCTCCGTATCCCGGAACCAGGATATAAGATTTCGGCATGATCTTACGAAGGACTTTTCCCATCTCCGGATAGGTTGCTCCAACAACCGCTCCAATGTAGCTGTATTCGTCTCCCATATGGTCAGCACCCCATTCAGCCACTTTTTCTCCAACCAGTTCATAGAGCGGACGTCCGTCTATCAGACGATCCTGAAATTCTCCGCTGGACGGGTTTGATGTTTTTACCAGAATGAAAAGGCCTTTCTTCTCTTCTTTACATACCTCAATAAAAGGCTTTACGCCATCTGATCCAAGATAGGGATTCACCGTTGCAAAATCTTCATCGAACGGCACATATGTCTTGCTTCCCACCTGCACTTTACCAAGATGCCCTACTGCATATGCTGCAGATGTAGAACCAATGTCGCCTCTCTTAATATCACCGATTACGACAAGTCCTTTCGACTTGCAGTAATCTACGGTCTTTTTGAATGCTTCAAGCCCCGGAATGCCAAACTGCTCATACATAGCGATCTGTGGCTTCACAGCAGGAATCAGATCATATGTCTTATCAATGATTTCTTTGTTAAACTGCCAGATTGCCTCACCAGCGCCTTCCAGCGTCTCACCAAACTCTGCAAATGCTTTCTTCTGTACATGTTCCGGCACATAATTCAGCATAGGGTCAAGCCCTACCACAATCGGTGCTCCTGTTTTTTTAATGTTTTCTACTAATTTGTTAATCATAATAGTCTTCTCCTCATATTTCTCATGTATTTATCTTTGATAAACAATCTTTCCATCTACAATTGTACAGGCAACCTCACCTTTTACCGGATATCCATTAAAAGGAGTATTTTTCCCTTTCGAAGCAAATTTTTCTACATCAATCCGATATTCCTTCTCGGGGTCGAAGATAACCAGATCCGCGATTTTTCCTTCAGATACAGAACCTTTGTCATTTAAGCCGAGAATCTTTGCCGGATTATAGCTCATCTTTTCCGCCATCTTCATGACAGTAAGGATTCCCGGTTCCACCAGCTCTGTATAGGTAAGTGCCGCACTCGTCTCAAGTCCTACAATTCCAAATGCCGCCTTTGCCATGGAGCGATTCTTTTCTTCTGCGGAATGTGGCGCATGATCGGTAGCAATCACATCCATAGTTCCATCTGCAAGACCTCTTTTCAGCGCCTCTACATCCTCTCTTGCCCTTAGTGGAGGATTCATTTTATAATTTCCATCATCTTCCCGGATATCATCTGTACACAAAGTAAAATGGTGTGGGCACACCTCTCCGGTTACCGGAAGGCCTTCCGCCTTCGCTAGTCGGATCATCTCCACGCTGTCTTGAGTCGAGCAGTGACACAAATGGAGTCTCACACCAGTTTCTTTTGCAAGAAGTATATCTCTTGCCACGATGACATCCTCCACTGAATTTGTAATTCCCGGAAGTCCCAGTTCTTTCGCCTTCGCATCCGCATTCATCACACCACCTTCTACCATTGTGATGTCTTCACAATGTGCGAAGATGGATATTCCTTCTTCTTTTGCAATCTTCATGGCTTTCCGGTATAGCGATGCATTCATAACCGACTTGCCGTCTTCACTGATGGCATGACATCCTGCTTCTGCCATTCCTCTTATGTCAGCAAGTTCCTCACCCAGCTGACCTTTGGTGATTGCACCAAGCTGAATAACGTGAACCGGGCTCTCATGTGCCGCCCGTTCATGCAGCTCCTCTATCATCTGACTCGTATCCGTAACCGGTCTTGTATTCGGCATTGCACAGATCGTCGTTACTCCGCCTCTTGCCGCTGCCATCCCTCCCGTTTCCAGAGTTTCCTTGTAGGTAAGTCCCGGATCCCTCAGGTGTACATGCAAATCAATAAATCCCGGCATGACATACATACCTTTGGCATCAAGCACTGTATCCGCATCATCCCGAACTGAATCAGCCACTTTGATAATACGGTCGTTCTCTATCAGAACATCCTGTACGGCGTTCAGATCGTTTTCCGGATTCACAACATGTCCATTTTTAATGAGTAATTTCATAGTTTCTAATCCTTTCTGCACATCCCGTTATCATAAACATTCTATCATAGACAACCTTAAAAGGGAATGCCGATTTTGGCATTCCCTTCATATTTTCTTCATTCTACATCACTGATCAAGCTTTTTCCGAATCTCCTCCAGCGCCGCTTCAAGCTGATTATCAGCATCCGGATTCGTTTCATCATACTGATACTCCACTTCAATATCAGGTTCAATTCCCTTTTTATGTATGTTTCTTCCATTTGGAGTATAGTACTCCATCGTTGTCATTGTAACACTGCTTCCGTCACTGATTGGGAAAACGCTCTGTACGATCCCTTTTCCGAAAGTCTTCTTCCCTACGATTGTACCAATTCCATAATCCTGAATGGCACCGGCAAAAATTTCCGACGCACTTGCACTGTTCTGATCAGCCAGAACACAAAGTGGCTTTGTAAACTGATGTTCTTCATCCGAATACTGCGTTTTCTCATTTCCCTCTTTGTCTTTGGTATATACAATCTTTCCTTCCGGCAAAAGCTGATCCAGTATCTCACATACAACATCCAGAAGCCCACCCGGATTGTTACGGACATCCACAATGAGTCCCTTCATATTCTGCCCTTCCAGTTCGTCAAATGCCGTCTGAAACTGTTCATACGTCACTTTATTAAATTCGGTGATCCGGATATATCCGATTTCCTCTTCCTTCATCTCGTACTGCACTGTCTGCGACTGGATTTTTTCTCTTGTGATGTCCATTTCCACTTTTTCTTTCTTCTCACCCCGGAGCACAACAACGTTCACCATCGTGTTTTCTTCTCCTCTCACAAGAGAAACCACTTCATCCAGATTCATATCCGTTACATCCACTCCGTCAACCTCATACAAAATATCACCGACCCGGACACCCGCTTTGCCGGCCGGCGTGTCCTCGTATACATGCACTGCTGTTATGAGCTTTGTTTCCGTATTTTGGCTGAAAAGAACGCCAATACCATAGAATTCTCCATCAACATCGCTATAATATTTTTCCGTCTCCTCCGCATCGCGGTAAATCGTATAAGGATCTCCCAATGCTTCGATATATCCGGCATACGCCCCCTCTTCCAGGGTTTCCTGATTCACTTCATCTGAGTAGAGGAATTTTTCTTCAATGAGTTGATCCAGTAATTTGATCTTACTTTTTCCGTTTGCCACATTCTGCTCCGCCTTGCTTACCGGCAGATAATTCTTTGCAGTCATTCCGATCATGACCACTAATAACACAGCAAGGGCACCACAAAGTGTGCCCTTCCAAAATTCTTTTTTATTTGAATTTTCTTCCATATTCTTCCTATTTCCACTTGTCTATGTATTTGTTTACAAGTATAGCAGCGGATCTACCGGGGTACCGTTTACATGTACTTCAAAATGAAGATGCGGCCCTGTAACAATACCGGTCGCTCCCACAGCTGCGATATTCTGTCCACGGGACACCTTATCTCCCACACTCACATACAAAGCGCTGCAGTGCTGATACCATGTCTGCATCCCATTACCATGATTGATTACAACATAATAACCTCGTGCACTGTTATACTGAGCAGTAATAACCGTACCACTGTCCGCTGCATAGATTGGTGTACCGGTGCTTGCACCATAATCGATACCATCGTGTCTGCTCGTCGCACCTGCAGTCGGCGCCACTCTGTAACCAAACCCACTGGTAATATAAGCTCCGGGAACCGGATGAGAAAGCTTCCCATTGCCGGTAATCACAATCTGACTGTTACCGTTATTCGGCTGATATACATTGCTTTGATTCTGCTGCTTTCTTCTTTCTTCCGCTGCTTTCGCTTCAGCGATCAGTTTCTTCAATTCATCTGCGTTTGCACTGATTTCAGAAGATAAGTTGTCAATCTGAATATTCTTTTCATCCAGAAGCGCCTGCATCTCTGTCTGTTCGTTCTGAAGCTGATCTCTGAGCGTTTCAAGCTGCGCATACTCCTCTTTCAGCGCTTCTTCTTTCTTCTCAATATCTTCCCGGATTTTCTGGAACTCCTTCAGCATATTTCTGTCATATTCCGTCACCTGCTGAATATACTCAATCTTATTCAGAAGCTCCGACATACTCTTTGAGGTGACGAGGATCTCGATCAGCTCTGTATTATTGTTCTCATACATATATTTGATGCGAAGCTTCATACTCTCATACTGATCATTCTCTTTTGCTTTCGCCTCAACCAGATCCGTCTCCGCAACATTGATTTCCTGTTCTTTATCAGATAGATCCTGCTGCGTCTTCTGCATTTTTTCCATAATAGAATCAAGCTCTTGCGACAGCTCAGCCTGTTCCTGTTCCGCTTTCTTCTTCTCTTCTTCAAGAGCTTCCTGCTTTTTCTTCGCATCTGCGACCTCATCAGCCCGCACAGGCTGTACCATTCCCAGGCACAGAACTCCGGCCAGAAGTAAGCTTAGTAACCTTTTCTTCTTTATCATATTCGTCCCCTTAATCCTCTATACACGATTACACATGTAAATGTTTCCTGATTGTAAAGAAACTTCCCATGAAACCAATTCCGATTCCTAACGCCAGTCCCACGGGCAAAAGTGTCTTATATACTTGTGCAACCGGAAGAAAATCCAGTATATTCTTGAGTAGTTCAAACTTCATAAGGACGTAATTAATCGCCTTATCATACAGGAAATACAACATTGCCAGTGGGATTGCCGCTCCTACCAGTCCGATCAGTACACCTTCAAAAATAAATGGTGCACGTACAAAACTGTCTTTCGCACCGATATATTTCATAATTGCGATTTCTTCTCGCCGCACGGTGATACCCATTGTAACCGTATTGCTGATCAGGAATACAGACACTGCAAGCAAAATGGCAATGATCGCTGCAGATACCCAATAGATCAGACGGTTAATGCTGTTCAAAGTATTTGCAACCAGATCCGATTTGTTGACTTTCCGCACACCCGGAAGTGATTTTGCGAATTCAACCACTTCTTTCTGTGAAGCCACATCATCCATAAAAACTTCATAACTGTCTGAAGTTGCAAGCGGGTTATCATTCTTGAATCCCTCTGCCGCCTCCTGTGCATCTTCACCGAAATAGTCGTCTTTAAAAGATTCCCATGCATCATCGGCTGATATATAATTTACTTTGCTGACATCATCTCTGGCCAATAGCTCCGTTTTAATATCAGCAATCTGTTCTTCCGTCGCATCTTCTTCAAAGAAAATTGTGATTGCCACACCTTCTTCTGCTTTGTGTACGATATACTGAAAGTTCATTACGATTGCAAAAAAGAGGCCGAACACAAAAATACAAGCCGACATGGTAGCAATAGATGCCAGAGAGAACATCTTATTTCTTCCGATATTTTTGACTCCCTGCTTCACCGAATATCCAATTGTACTAATTCTCATTTCTATACCCACCTTTTCGTTCGTCGCTGACAATGACCCCCTTTTTCATTGTAATAACGCGCTTTTTCATCTCGTTCACAATTTCCTGGTTATGAGTAACTACCAGTACTGTAGTTCCTCTTTCGTTCGCCTCTTCCAACAACTTCATGATTTCCCATGAGTTCGTCGGATCAAGGTTACCTGTCGGTTCATCGGCCAACAAAATCGCAGGTTCATTCACAACAGCTCGTGCTATCGCAACTCTTTGCTGTTCTCCTCCGGACAATTCCTTCGGATATGCTTTATATTTCTGTGCAAGTCCTACCAGTGAAAGCGCTGCAGGTACCTTCTTTTTGATGACCCTGCTTGATTTCTCTGTAACTCTCTGCGCAAACGCAATATTTTCGTAAATATTACGGTCTTTCAACAGTCGGAAATCCTGGAACACAACTCCGATTCCTCTTCGGTACTGCGGAATCTGACGATGCTTCATTCGGTTCAGATTCTGCCCGTTTACAATAATCGTTCCTGACGTCGGATCAATCTCCTTCATCAGAAGACGAATCAGAGTGGATTTTCCGGATCCGCTGTCACCTACAATGAATACGAATTCGCCCTGTTCGATCGTCAGATTGATCCCATTCAGCGCGGCAATACCCTTCGAGTATTCTTTCGTAACTTCTTTCAGTTCTATCATATGCTCCTCCTAATTATTAATACTCCAGTGTCTCCATATACTTCATGTATTTGACAACCATAAGTGCGATCTTAAATGTGATTGCATCCTCGAACACACGAAGATCCAGTCCTGTACTCTTCTGAAGTTTATCCAGGCGGTATACCAGAGTATTTCTGTGAATATACAATTGTCTGGATGTCTCGGAAACGTTCAGGCTGTTCTCAAAAAACTTGTTGATTGTCGTAAGAGTTTCCTCATCAAACTCATCCGGAGATTTCCCCTCAAAAATTTCACGGATAAACATCTTGCAGAGCGGAATTGGCAGCTGATAGATCAGTCGTCCGATTCCCAGAGCACTGTAAGCAATCACTTCCTTCTCATCGAAGAAAATCTTTCCCACATCCAAAGCCAGCTTGGCTTCTTTATAAGATTTTGAAACTTCTTTGATGTCATTCACGATCGTCCCATACGCTATGCGGACATTCTCTTCCCCTTCTGACTTGAGAAGATCCAGAATCTCATGCGCTGTCTTGTCCATTTCCGGATAACCGTCATTTGCTCCCAATTCTTTGACAACGATAATGTTTTTTTCATCTACAGCTGTGATAAAATCCCGGCTCTTTCCACCCAGAACAGAACGAAGACTGTCGAGCGCACTGATATCTCTTTCGTGAGAAGTCTCAACTATAAAGATAACACGTTTCACCTCAGTGTCAATATGTAATTTTTTGGCGCGGTTATAAATATCGACCAGAAGAAGGTTATCTAACAACAGATTTTTAATAAAATTATCCTTGTCAAACCGCTCCTTATATGCAACCAGCAGGTTCTGAATCTGGAAAGCAGCAATCTTCCCAACCATATAGACATCTTCACTGCCACCATTGGCAATCAAAATGTATTCAAGCTGATGCTCATCATAAATCTTAAAAAACTGGAAACCTTGTATTACCTGACTTTCCGCAGGAGATTCCACAAAAGAAAGCACTGCGTTTCCATAGTCACCTGGTTCTGTAAAAGTTGTGGCAAGAGTCTTGCCGTCTGTATCCATCACTCCCAAATCTATTCTCGTAATTGCTTTTAAACCTTCAATTGTGTTTTGCAATATCTGATTTGATATCATACTTTCTTCTCCTCCAATTATACATTTTACACAACAGCGTTCCCCCGAAAACATGGAAATGCAAATATACTTATACTATACTTTAATACAAATCAACAAAAAAATAAAGAGGAAATCACATTTTTTTATGCATTTCCTCAGTTATTTTTTTATAAATATTTATTTTTCAAGTTGGAAATTGTTACTAACTTTTTTCTTGTCCTTTTCCACTTCACGTTTCAGGATCTTACGTATCAAGAATTCTCTGAACCGCACTCTCCATGTTTCTTTCTGTGTCATAATTCCAGACTCTGTTCCGATTCCCAGCCAGAGCCGAGTATTGAGCAGGTTCTTACACCGCCGGATGAACTCCTCCTGTTTCGGAGAAACCATGCTGGACAACACACAGTCCACCTCCGCACCGTTAATCTGATTTGTAATCAGATCATCTGCACTCTCATCTTCCGGCACACATGCCGTTCCGGCAATCTGAATCCCCGTATATTCACTTTGTAAAAATTGCTCAAGCTTCTGTGTCTCTTCCGGCAAATCTGTCAGTAAAAAAACGCGCGAACGATTTTTATGAAAATAATGGAACACCAGCTTCATAAACACCTGATTATGCGCTTCCTGAAGCTTTTTCTTTTCCGTCACTTCTGCCGCTTCCAGAATCGATTCATCTCCTGCAATCACCAGATCAAGCTGCTCGATATCTTCTTTCAGGCCTTCTGTCTGAGCAGCCTTCATAAGGATATCCACTGTCAAGATTTCAACCGTATTTACAGGTTCTGTGTGCATATATTCCGTGACTGCCTTCATCGCGTCTTTTGCTGTATAATCATCCAACTGCACATTTAACACGTTCATTTTTCCATCCATAAAACTCACCTGTTTTCAAGTTTTCAGTCAAGCGATTATATCAAACCCACTGCATTTTTTCAACCAAAGTCGCAAAATATTCACAGTTATTTCTAATTATTCATATTTCTTAACAATATTGTAAACTTACTCCCCTTCTTTTTTCTTTTTCGACATCAATCCTCCGATTCTACCGGTCTCCTTCGCAGACAGCGATCTCCATCCGTCTTCCAGAACTTTATCCAGAAGTCCTAGTTCTTCGGCAATTTCGTATTTAATCTTTTCTTCTGTCTCCATCCGTTCAATATCTTCACGACATATCTTTTTTTGCTTCTTACCAGCCATCATGATCTCTCCTTTTCATGGAGTATTTCCTTACTTTATCAGATTTATTCTGTCTTTTCACACAAAAATGCTTTATAATAACATTATATCTGATAAGAAATGAGGTCCCACATATGCTGTCACAACAGGAATACTATATACTGACCTTCGAAACCAATGCTGATGTCATGTATGCAGAGAAACGAATCCAAGAACATTTTGCGATTACGATCATGCCAGTGCCCGGAGAATTTCACAGTGGCTGCGGTCTTGCAATTCGTTTTCTGGATCCGGACGAAACCTCCATTCTCACTTTTTGTCGCACGCTCCCCCTGCATGGAACGTTATATAAAATGCAGACAAGACGCGAAAATGGCAGAAGACCCTTCGAGAAGCTTCTCTCGTTCTGACAGGTCTTCTGCCATAAAACCATTCCGCGATTCTATGATTCTTTACGGCTGTTCCGGAATAATCACTGCTGCTATAAAATATACCAGAAGTCCGGTTCCGCAACTCATACATGCAAGAAGTGCACCTCCAAGCCGGATCAACGTCGGATCAATATTAAAATATTCCGCTATACCTCCGCATACTCCACAGATCATTCTGTTCTCTCTTGACTTGTATAATTTTTTTTGTTCCATTTTTCTTTCTCCTTTCCTTACAATTTTTCCCTTACAGGCCAATGTTTATCGTACAAATGTTATTGATACATCTCCGGCGCCACAGACGATCTCAACCGTTTTGCTGCTTCCATTGTCAATCTCCCTGGCAACTGCCAGTCCACCGTATTCCTGATCGGCAATCTCAATTTCTCCAGCTCCGCATTTCAAAGAGTAGTTAAAGTCCTTTTCATTTCCGCAAAGATCAAGATCCATTTCTCCAGCCCCGCATTTCAGATCAACATCTCCGTTACATGTTCCTTCCAGTTCTAGATCTCCGGCGCCCACTTCTGCCACAAGATTATCTACATCAGCGTTTCGAATATCGCAGTCCGCCGCTCCGATCTTCAATTCCATTTTTTTCGCGTAAAGCCCATCTGCCATTACATTTGCCGCACCCGCATGCAATGTGATGTTTTCCATTCTTACCGATGCCGGAACTTCTATATAAAGTATTCCAAACCCATGATTCTTGTTCTTGATTTTACAAACATCCCAGATCTGATTTCCTTTTTCCATATAAATTTTTAATTTACTGCCGCTTGTCTGCATTCTGATACTGACTCCCGTGTCTCCAAAAGTAAGTTTCGATGTATCGACTCGCAGCTTTTCATCTGTTCCCTGAACAAGTTCCACATCACAACCACCAAGAATCATCTCAAGCTCTGTGATATCATCATATTCCATCGCTGCTTCCGGATTCAGATATTCATTTTCCAGCGGATCATCATCCCATTCCATATCATCGTCTCCAAACAGCACAATTCCATTCGGATATTCTTTCCGTAAATCATGGATACGGAATCCAAGCACCAAAGCCGCTCCGCAGAATATCAATCCCATCACTACAATCGTCGCAATAACGATCCAGAATATTTTCCATCCTCTTTTCATTAGCAGGCCCCTCCCTTCTTTCTTAGAAATGGTTTTCTACAAAGTTCTACAAACCAACGGAATACCGGTGGGACGATTTTTGCACAGATCCAGCCAATCAATGCTGTCAGCATAATGCCTAATGCAAGTACCAGCAGTCCGGCGCCAATCAATGCCAAAGCCACCGGTGCCGAATGAAAGATCTGCGTAAATCCCACTGCTGCAATCCCGATTCCAGAAACGGAAACCGCAACCCCAGATACAAGGACTGCTGCAACCACTGCCACGATCGCAATCAGAATTCCAAGGATCGCCGCAAGGATTCCGACCACCGCCGGTATCACGAACGGTGCTCCGATCAGAACGATTAAAACGATAAGGATAATCTTCAGTGTCTTACTCGTCCAGGGTTTTTTCTCCCTATAATCACTTTCGCTCATTCTACGTCCCGTGCTTCGGTATCCTTCTCTTTTCGCCGGAGAATCATTCTTTTCAAATCGGGTATCTGTATATCCGGTTTCCCTGTATTCACTATGAAATTCGTTCTGTCCGCCAAGACCTGCTTTGATCGTCTCGGCTACCTTCCTCGGACTTTCCAATTCTTTGATAATGTCAGCTTCATTCTCTGCGCCTGCATCATCAAAATAATCATTATAATACTGCAATGCCTCTTCTCTTTCCTCCACGGACAAGTCCCAAAGCAATGCACGCAGCTCATTCATAAATTCTACGCGTGTCATAAGTTCACTCCTTCCTCGAACATATCAGTAATCTTCTGCGAGTATTTCTTCCACTCTGCCCGGTAAAGCTGAAGCTGCGCCATTCCCTTATCCGTCACTTTATAATAGCGTCGATTTCTTCCGTCAAACTGCATATCATATACTTCCAGGCATTCATCCTTCTGTAGTCTCCTCAATACCGGATACAGTGTCGATTCCGATACTTCCAGGGCTTTCCTTACATCCTGGGTTATCTTATATCCGTACGTTCCCTGCTGTTCTTTGGAAACTACTGCCAATACAATGGCATCCAGAAGAGCCGCTCCGGTGTTAAATACCATGCTCTCACTCCTTTTTCTATTTTAGAATCTGCAATATTATTCGATCCCTTATATTATTTTTATACTTATATTATATACCGTATAATATTGTTTGTCAATACATTATTATTTCAAAAATAAAAAAGCACTCTCACCCTGTTTTCTTCGGTAAAAATGCTTTTTTCATCGTCCAATTCGATTTTTATTTCATAACGCAATACAGAATGATCACCTGTACAACCAGAATCCCCGGTACTCCTAGTTTAAATTTTAAATGTCGCGTTTTATGTCGGAATACCTGCATTCCAGCCAACGCTCCGATTGATCCTCCGATCACCGCAAGGAAAAGTAGCGTTCTTTCCGGAACTCTCCATTGCTTTCTGATTGCCTTTCTCTTATCGATTCCATACACGCAGAATGTCAGCATATTGATCACGATCAGATATATCACTATTTCTTTCCAAATCATTTTTCCAGTCTACCTTCCTGATCTACCAGCAGAATTTCTTCACCAAGCGTAAAGGAATAAATCACTTCTTCTTTTACATTTTTTAATGTCATTTGTTCCAGTGCTCTGGCATAAAGCCGAAGCTGCTCCTGATATTTTTCCACCAGTTCTCTTCCAAATTTCACCTGATCCGTCTTATAATCAAGCACCACAAGTCCATCATCTTCTTCCAGATACACATCGATAATTCCCTGAATCAGCACCAGTTCCCCAGAAGCAGTGTCCGGATAAAGTTCTTTGGCATCAATCCCGAATACAAAAGGCTGCTCTCGATGAAGTCTGCCGCATCCTGCCGCTTTTTTCATTCTTTTTCCCATATCAGTATCCAGAAAATGCAAAATATCATCCGGCCGGATACATGCGGCCATCTCATTCGTCAGAAATCCCTGCTGCCGGAAATAATCGATTTCTTTTCGGAGCACTTCTTCATCGTACTCCTTCGTAAAATCCAGAAGTTCCAGCAATTTATGATAGGTACTTCCCCGGGATGCCCCTGTCAGTTCCTCTTTTTCCTGTAAAAACTCAGGGATCAACGGCACCACATCTTCCTCTTCCACCAGCATCTCTCCGTTTTCTTCTTCCCCCAAAAGATATGCTCGTTTTTTCAATTCAGAAACAGTAAATTTCATTTTAAGCTGTTCTTCACCCTCATATGGATACTGATAAGTGAACTGTTCGGCAATTCTGGCTGCAAACGCCTCATCGTGGCTCGCAAACGGGCTGCCTTCATTTGTGACTTCCTGCAGCATCAATGATGCATCCAGTTGTTCTTCCAGGCTCCTTTCCGCCTCCATAGCAGTAAGATCTGAAGGTGATATCACCTGGACCTGCACAGAATCCGATTCATGCAGTCTCAGGGTTGCCGGAATTACCCAGTCCAGATAAGTCTTTGCTCCGATCAGTCTGGTGAATTCCAGCGTGTCTTGTCCTTCTTCCAAAAATGTATCGAGTATCTCCAGTTTCTTTTGGGCTCCCGGAATGACTCCTGTCATAATCAGCTTTTCTTTTGCCCTTGTCATCGCAACATAAAGGACTCTCAGTTCCTCTCCCAGATTCTCCAGTCCGGTTTCCATCTGAATCACTTTTTTCAAAATTGCCGGAGACTTCGTACGTCTCGTCAAATCAACCGCATCGATCCCGATTCCCAGATCGGGATGAATCACAACGCTTCCCCGGATATCCTGAGTATTGAATCGCTTTCCCATGCCTACAACAATAACGACAGGAAATTCCAGACCCTTGCTTTTATGAATACTCATGATACGCACCGCATCCGTCTGTGCATCGTAAATGCCCGCCTCGCCATAGTCCACTTCATATTTCTGAAGCTGTTCAATGTATCGGACAAAATGAAATAATCCTTTATAACTGGTAGCCTCAAACGTCTTTGCCCTTACAAGAAGCATCTCCAGGTTCGCCAGCCTCTGTTCTCCGCCCGGCATGGCAGATATATATCCCCTATATCCGGTTTCCGTCATGATCTGCCAGAGCAGATCATGAATCGAGGTATATGGGATACGACTCCGCATATCCTCGATCTGTTTCAAGACTTTTCGAAGTTTCGCACCAGTCTCTCCTTCTATATTTGCCACCATCCGTACGGAGTCATAAAACGGCTGTTCCGGAAACATAACACGAATTTCCGCCATTTCTTCATTGCTTAGGCCGCCAAATGGAGATTTTAGGACCGCCGCAAGAGGCAGCTCCTGCCTGAAATTATCCAGAACGCGGAGGTAATCCAGCATCCACCCAATCTCCAGCGTTTGAAAGTACCCTTCCTTCGACTCTGTATACGCGGGAATACCTTCCTGACTTAAAACTCGCGCAAATACATCCGCCCATCCGCTGATACTTCTCGAGAGAATTACGATATCGCGGTATTCCACCTTACGGAATGTTTGGGCATCCTTATCCCAGATTTTCTGACTGTCCATCAACAAATGAATCCGTTCAGCCACCGCCTTCGCTTCCATTTCCCGCGCTGTCTGCACAGATTTTTTCTGTCGCGTTCCTTCAATTTGTCCTTCTTCTTCCTCCTGCGTGTCAATCAGTAATAGTTCCGCCTCATTGCCCGGACAATCCGGGTAGTCCGCTCCTACATAAAGGGCCGCGTGATCGTCATATTCAATTTTCCCCAGATTTTTCGTCATAATCTGACGAAAAATTCCATTGACAGGTTCCAGCACCTCCGCTCTGCTTCGAAAGTTCTTATGCAGATCAATTCGACGGCAATCTCCGTCCTCTGTACTGTAATGTTCAAACTTTTCCATAAAAAGTTCCGGTCTGGAGAGTCGGAATCGATAGATACTCTGCTTTACATCCCCCACCATGAAAAGGTTATTTTCTCCTTTGCTTACTCTGGAAACACTGGTCAGTATCGCTTCCTGAAGAAAGTTACTGTCTTGATATTCATCGATCATAACTTCCTCAAACTGTTCCTGATATTCCAGGGCAGTCTCCGAAGGAACCAGATACCCATTTTCCTTTCTGGTCAGAATTTTGAGTGCAAACTGCTCCATATCCCGAAAATCAATCAGATTCTTTTCCGCCTTCTTTTCCGCAAATGCCCTTTCAAATTCTTTCACCAGATTCACAAGTACAGTCACAACAGGTAAACACATCGCGAGGTCCTCTTTCATCCCCTCCGGGCTCTGGAAAAAATAGCCTTCTCGCAGATTCTCGATCAGTTTCTTCCACGTCTCTCTCAGCTCTTTAACCTGACCGGTAAGCTCCGGATCCACTTCTTTGTCACGATTCGGTGCAAGACGTGCCCAACTTCCTTTCTCCGGGAACACTCGCCACATCTTCTCATAAGTGTCCGCCGCAAAAAGAGGTTTCAGTATCTGTTCATCCTCATCGATCGTTTTTTCATACATATACGGGCCGGAAGGCTCATTACAAAGCATTCTCGCCTTTTCCATATACGCGCGAATGTCTCCCAGACAGTTTTGAATATAGGCAAATCCCCTTTTCATAAATTCCGAGTCTTCTTCCATCCCTGACTGATAGGCCGCCACACACTGATCCAGCCAGGCATCCGGGTCCGGATAACTCCCTGAAAAATGATACAACTGTTCAATAATCTCTTCCAGTTTCGTGTCTTCCCGTCCAGTTGCAAATGTCTCTACAAATTGGAGAAACAATTCATCTTCTTCGGCAAAATGTGCTTCCAGCATTTCTTTTAAGACATCCTGCCTCAAAAGGCGCAATTCTCCGTCTTCCGCCACCCTGAATCCCGGGTCCAGATCGATCACATGAAAATACTCTCGGATCACAGACATACAAAAACTGTGGATCGTTGTGATCCTGGCAGTATGTATCAGATCAAGCTGATGCTTTAAATGTTCATCCTGTGGATTTTCTTCCACTGCTTTTCCGATTGCCGCCGCAATACGTTCTTTCATTTCCGCTGCCGCAGCATCAGTGTAAGTCACGATCAGCATCCGGTCAATATCAAGCGGAGGAGTCTCTTTCGTCAGACGGCTAATGATACGTTCTACCAGAACCGCTGTTTTTCCGGAACCGGCCGCCGCCGAAACCAGGATATTCCGGTTTCTCAAGTCAATAACCTGCTGTTGCTCCTTCGTCCACGTCACGCCCATCTATCGTTCCCCCTTTCCGGATATTTTATGCAACACTTCTTCTCTGGTATATACAGGAAGATTCCGATACTCATATCCCTGAATCTGGTCATCAAATCCGCAGATCTCCCTATATATGCAATAATCGCACCCTGTCTGTTTTCCCATCTCGTAAGGCGCCGCTTCTGCATTTCCACTCAACATCTTTTCCCGCAGATCATTCCGTTTCTTTGCCGCATAATCCAGTATCTCTCTGAATTCTTCATCATTCACGGTCTTGGATGTTTTGGACAATCCATTCTTCGTTCGCGATACTGGAATCACGCTGGATCCCGCCGTAAAATCCTGATCCAGCTTCTGAATCACTGCCTCATCTGCATTGACCAGTCCATCCAGACGCAATTCTTTCATGATTGCCTCTTCCAGTTTCTCCTGATCGATCTGCTTCTCCACCACCGGATCTTTAATCCGATAATAGAAGATTCCTGCAGGTACAACCCTTTTTCCCGGATGTTTTCTCTCTTCCAGCTTCAATGCTTCCTCCATATATACAACAAGCTGCAGTTGGAGTCCATGGTAAAACGCTGCCATATCAAAAGTTTTTGTTCCGGTCTTGTAGTCGAGAATTTTCACGTAAACAGAATCCTCCGTCTCACAGGTGTCGATCCGGTCTATTTTTCCGCTGCCAAATCGCACCTCATACCCTTCCGGCCGAAACTGTCCCTTTTCCAATTGTCTGGTCATCGCCCACACCGTCCGGCGCATCATCCGTTTGATACGTGGAATCATATAAGCATTACGCGCAGAACTATAAAGGACCGTATTACTGTAATCCACAATACTCTCGTCCACGCTTTCCTCGATCAGTTTTCGACTATCCGCTTCAGATATTTCCGTCCACCCTTCCTGTTCTTTCTCCAGTTTAAGAGCATACTTCTCCATTGCTGAATGAAATATATTTCCGAAATCCAGCGCTGCAAAGCGGTATTCCTCTCTCTCCTTAAGCCGGAGCCCGTAAGCTATAAAATGTGCACAGGCACAAGCAACGAATTTCTCCATTCTGGATACACTCGGATCCCAGGGCCCATAGAGCTTTTCAGCCGTCTCTTTCGCCAGTGAATCTTCCCGTTTCCGATACCTGCTCGCATTTACCAGCCTTTCCACATCCTTTTTCCATCTCTCATCTTTCAAATACCAGCGATATAGCTCCTGCCATATTCCATCTTTTTGCCGCTGGGGCTTTCTCAATCCTTCAATCAGATAATCGATTCCTAGCTCCGGCACCAGTTCCAGCACTTCCGGTCCATACTGATCCATATCATAAATCGGTACTTCCGGAAAAATCTTCTTAAGCTCCCCGATCAGATAAGAAGGACGCAGACTTTTTCCTTCTGCCGAAACTTTGCTGAAACTGACAGTCAGTTCTTCCGTAGGTTTCGTCATATGAAGATAAAGATAAAACTTCTGAATACAGGTTTTTTCTTTCGTTCCCGGTGTCAGAGTGATTCCGGCATTCTCGAACCGCTCCCTGTCATGCTCGGTGATCAGTCCCTTCGTAGGCATAATCCCCGGCACCAGATTATCATTCGCTCCCAGGAAAATCAGAGCCTTGATATTCTTCAAACGCGTTCTCTCAACATCACCCGCCATTACTTCGTCCAGACTTGGAGGAATCACTCCCACTCTCGCCTCCTCGAGCCCGGCATCCAGAAGTTCTGAATATTCCTTGAGTGAAATATATTCATCTCCAAGAAGTCCAACAAACTTATCAAAGAGCTCCATGACAGCCCGGTAAATCTGCGAATATTCCTTTGCCAGTGCCAGCTCCCCCGCCTCCGCAAACTGGTTCTCCTGAACCTTTATCTTCTGCTGCATTTCCTCCTGTACCAGAAATTCATAGAGTGCGGTCGTCACATCCTTCACCGTTTTTTTACGCTGCTTCAGCACAAACATCAGTCCGTCCATCTTTTCCACCAGACGCACCCGCAAATGATTCAGTGTCTCCAGGTCTTCTTCTGTCGTCTGCGCACTGCGTCTGATCCATTTTTCCTGCCATTTCTTATACCCACGGATTCCAAGTGCAAGGACATAGTTTTCCATCAGATCCACTTCACCTGATGTAAATCCTGCAAGTCCGGTTCTCAAAAACCTAAATACACTCTCGTAGGAAAAATTCTGTTCTGCAATTCCAAGAAGACTCCGCACATATTCCACGAAAGAATTCAGAAGTACATTTCTCTTATAATCCAGGAATACCGGAATATGATATCTTGCAAAGTTCTTTTCGATTTCGTCAGCATAAACATTCATATCACTGGCAATCACGGCAATATCTCTATACCGATAGCCCTTCTTCCGCACAAGAAAGCGAATCCTCTGAGCCGCACACATAACTTCATCTGCCGGATTATGCGCCAGATACAAGCGGACACGATCCGTTTTTTTCTGATACTTCTCTTGAGCATGCCGAAACACTTCTGATTCCAGATGTGCAAGCGCAGGATTACAGCGGAAGCGATAAACCGGCCTGCTATAAAGACAGACCGACTCTTCCACCAAAACCTCTTTTTCCTGTGCCAGTTCTATGAGTGATTTCACCATCTGCTTACTTAATGAGAAAAGCTGATACTTGTCCTTTAACACATAAGGATTCTCACGCTCATCCATAGTAACCGTCATGCAGACTTTGCTGCAATATGTCAGCATTTCACCCAGGACCTTATTCTGTACCGGTGTAAATCCGGTAAATCCGTCCAGGGCGATCACGCTGTCTTTCAATATCCGGGATTTTCCCATCACCCGGCTGAGCACATCCAGAATTTCTTCCTTCGTAATATATTGATCAGCCAGATACTGTTCAAATGCCGAATAAACCGTTTGAATATCCTTTAGTTTCAGCAAAAGGCTCATATTGTCACCTGCCGCATCGAATAAAGGCCCCATTCCTTCCGGCTGGATATTATATTGTGTCAGTTCTGAAATAACCGATTTTACCTCACTGGTATAACCCGGTTTTTTCAGGTTAGCTTTGATAACTTTTAATGACGGTTCCAGCTTTCCGGCTATCTTTCTCAGAATCAGATTCTTTCCTTCGTCATCCAGTACTTTACGCCCACTTTCCCCTGTTTCTTCCATCACGCGAAATGCAAGACGAGCAAAACTAAGCACATCAATATTCATAATCCCATGTCTTGGATGACGCATGACCAGCTCCTTTTGTGTCTGCATCGTAAACTGTTCCGGAACCAGTACAATATAATTTTTATCCGGGAACCGTATTGATTCCCGGATAATATATTCATACAAATAA
This sequence comes from Bariatricus sp. HCP28S3_D3, assembly GCF_052065755.1. Lineage (NCBI taxonomy): Bacteria > Bacillati > Bacillota > Clostridia > Lachnospirales > Lachnospiraceae > Bariatricus > Bariatricus sp. HCP28S3_D3. Next base: position 282,137 of record NZ_JBQHTK010000001.1, read on the forward strand.
TGAGATTTTCCGGATCCGGAATTTCCAAAAATAAACTGAAGAGACATGATCACAAACTCCTTCCATAGATCTCCTTCGGGACGTAAGCCCGGATATAAATTCCTTCTTCCGTATAGTGTTCTTCCAGAAGCTCTCCATATTTTCTAATCATCTGTACGCGGGAGCTTTCCTGATAAGGATACATTCTTTCTATTAGAATTTTCTGTTCCCGCAGCTGCTGTTCAATCGCACAGAGAAGCTCTGGAATCCCTTCTCCGGTCTTTGCCGAAATCTGCACGGTTCTGTCTGCCTGAAAATCGCGCAGCAATGCGTTCTCCCCACGTCGATCCATCTTATTAAATACTGTAATGACAGGTTTATTCATGACTTCCAACTTACGCAGTGTCTCATATACCACATACATCTGCTCGTCCATCTGCGGGTTGGAGGAATCTACCACATGGAGAATCAGGTCCGCATACTTTGCCTCCTCCAGAGTACTCCGGAACGCTTCAATCAGGTGATGCGGAAGCTTCCTGATAAATCCGACCGTATCCGTCACCAACATCTCCTGGCCGCTCGGCAGCTTCAAATTTCTTGTTGTAGGATCCAGCGTTGCAAAAAGCTGATCCTCTTCCAATACCTTTGCATCCGTCAGCGTATTAAGCAATGTGGATTTTCCCGCATTCGTATATCCTACGATGGCAGCCACCTGCATATGATTTCTGCTGCGCTGTTCTCTGGTAAGATCTCGATGTCTTTTGACATCCTTAAGTTCTCTGTTGAGAAGGGCAATCCGGTTCTTAATCAGCCTTCGATCCATCTCCAATTTCTTTTCTCCCGGTCCTCTTGTGCCAATTCCTCCTCCCAAACGGGACAATGCCTTGCCGGCGCCGGTAAGCTGAGTCTGCCTGTAACGGAGCTGAGCCAGCTCCACCTGGATCTTCCCTTCACTGGTCGATGCTCTCCCGGCAAAGATATCCAGGATGATGAGTGTCCGATCCATTACCTTTGTATCCAAAAGTTCTGTCAGATTCGCTGTCTGTGCAGGGGACAATTCATCATCACAAACAATGCCGTCCGCATCTGTTTCCCACAAAAGTTCTTTGATTTCCTCAATTTTCCCCTTACCAACATAAGTGGCGGGATGAATCATCTCCCGCCTCTGAATGACCCTGCCGACGACCACACCTCCTGCCGTATCGACCAGATCGCAAAGCTCATCCAATGACTGTTCGGTATCATCGTTCGCACTGCTTGCGACTCCCACCAGAATGAGCTTTTCTTTTTCATCTTTTATCTCATAGATTGCCATACATTCTATTCCTCTCTACTTGGGACCTGCGTATTCAAAAACTCTTTTTCTTTCAGCGCACGTTCATCATCCGGATACAGACTGAGATAAACTTCCAGCTTTTCTTTTGCTTTCTGATAATCCCCCACCTGCTCATAAGCCGCAATCAGATTAAATGACATTTCTTTCAAAAGCTCCTGACCCGCATCCGGAAACTCCTGCCCATTTTCAAAATAATAGACTGCCTTTTCCGGTTTATCCGTCATCAATGCACAGATTCCCAACATATTATAAATGGTTGCTGTTTCCTCCGAACCGTTTTGAAGTGCATTTCCAAACGCCTTTTCTGCCTTTTCGTAATCTTCTTCTTCCCAGTAGCAGATTCCCAGCCCCCTCCATGCTTCTCCCAGGTCTTTTCCTTTATCAACTGACTCCTGGAATTTTTCCGCTGCCTCTGTATAATTTCCTTCTTCAAGCAGCTCTGTCCCTTCTTTTACAATGGAAGTACAGCCAGAAGTTGCCAACATCACAGCCAGAAGCAGCATCACCAAACTATATTTGCTTTTGTTCCATTTCTTCATACTGTTTCTCATTCTAATCTACCCTTCTATATTAAGATTATTCCATCGGATATTTTGAAATTAAAAGTGCATTCAAAAGTCCCACAAACATAACTGCCAAATCCACAATCAAAATTGTTCTAAGTGTAGCAAGCTTAAGTCCTGCAAGTATCAGCGCCACAATCTTCACAAACATTGCCAGTCTGATATTCCCCTTTACAACACGGCAGGTTTCTCTTGAAAGGCCGATCACGCCGGCCAGTCTGGAGAGGTCATCCTCAAGAAGTACGATATCCGCAGCCTCAATCGCGGCATCACATCCGAGTGCTCCCATTGCCACACCGACATCTGCTTTTTTCAGCACAATCGCATCGTTCATTCCGTCGCCAACAAAAACCACTTTCTCGTTTTCTTCTTTCAATCCCTGAAAATGCTCCAACTGTTCCAGCTTATCCTTCGGAAGAAGTCCCGCATAGGCATAATCAATATTCAATTTCCGAGCGACATGAAGCGCCGCCGACCGCCGATCACCCGTCAGCATTACAGTCAATGCATGAACCTTCTTCTGAAGCCACTCGATCAGATCATATGCTTCTTCTTTGATTGTATCTTCCGCCACAATATATCCGGCATATCTATCATCCACAACTACATGTAAAACAGTTCCTCCACTTTCTACCTGCTCATATTCAGCACCATGCTTTTTCGCCATCCTACGATTCCCGATATGTACTCTTTTTCCTTCTACGGTTGCACTGACCCCGAGTCCCGCCGTCTCCTTGATCCATTGCACCTGCTTTTTATCAATCGGATGCCCATAGGCTCTTTGGAGGGATTTGGCAATCGGATGATTGGAATAACTTTCCGCATAAGCTGCATATTTCAGAAGCTCGTCTGTTGTGATCTCCGTTGGATGCACTTCCGTCACTTCAAACACGCCTTCAGTAAGCGTACCGGTCTTGTCAAAAATAAACACATCCGCTTCCGTGAGATATTCCAAAAACCTTCCGCCCTTAATGATCACACCGTGCTTCGCCGCCGCCGAAATTCCTCCCAGAAAAGCAATGGGCTCTGAGATCAGAAGGCCGCACGGACATGCGGCAATCAGGAACAAAAAGGCACGGTAGATCCATTCATGCCACTGCCCCCATGAAAACGTAAGGGGAGGAACAACTGCAACCGCAACGGCAAGCATTATAACAGCCGGAATATATTTCCACATAAACCGCCCCGTCATTGTCGTATTTTCTGTATCTTCCCCGCCTGCGTCATCCACCATCTGACGGATCCGTGATAAGGTCGACTCCTGATAAGTCCGGATCACTCTGATTTCGATCACACCGGTAAGATTAATGCTTCCCCCGTATACTCTGTCCCCTTCCCGGGCTGTCTGCGGAATCATCTCCCCCGTCAGCATCCGCGAATCCACCGTCGTTTCTCCGGTTGTCACGACCCCGTCCACAGGGATACGTTCTCCGGGTTTTACCACCACCGTATCTCGAATTTTCAAAAGCTCCGGTGCCACCTTGTATTCTTTTCCACGTACTTTTTTCACCGCCACAGTAGGCTGCATATCCATCAGCTTATTGATTACATTTCTAGAATGCTTCATAAGCATATCTTCCATGATTCCGGCAAATGCAAACAGCATCATGATCAGATTGCCTTCCGTATATCTTCCAATTCCGACTGCTCCCGCAGATGCCATCACGATCAGAATATTCTCATTAAAGTACTGCTTTTTTTCTATGTTTCTTATAACGTGCCGGAACACTGTATATCCCAGCAAAATGTAGGATATAAGAAAGAAGGGGAATACCATATTCCCCACGATCATTTCCTTCTCCCGGAGCACGATATTTCCCCAAAATGCAAGTAGACCCGCTCCAAATACGATCCACTGTCTTTTTATCTCTTTGGTCATAACCCTCAAACCCCTTTATCCATACATCGACAGCATTCTCTATTCCATGATATGTTCCATCCCCTGATTCATAATCGTCTGGATATGCCCATCCGCCAAAGAATAGAACACTGTCTTTCCTTCCCTGCGGTTCTTGACCAGCTTCATCTGCTTCAGGATCCTGAGCTGATGGGAAATAGCCGACTGCGTCATTCCCAACACTTCCGCCAGATCGCATACACACATTTCCGATTGAAACAAAACGCTCAGAATTCTGAGCCGGGTCGTGTCTGCAAATACTTTGAAAAAATCCGCAAGCTCCTTCAGCCTATCCTCATCGAGGATATTTTCCTCGGCCTTCTTCACCAGTTCTTCATGTATCTGAAAAATGTCACAGCATTCCACTTCCGTTTTTTTCATACAATCCCCTTTCCTTCGTACAGACAAAAAATTGCTTTATCTGTTTCTATCCACTACAGTTCATCGATCTGCCAGTCAATCGGCGTAAGGCCGTTTGCTTCCAGAAACTGATTCGTCTGACTGAACGGCTTACTTCCGAAAAATCCCCTGTAGGCAGATAATGGACTTGGATGCGGTGCTTCCAGAATCAAATGCTTTGGATTGTTCAGCATCCTCTTCTTAAGCTGTGCCGGTCTTCCCCATAAAATAAACACAATCGGTCTGTCCTGGGTGTTTAATACCTGAATCGCCGCATCCGTAAATTCTTCCCATCCGATTCCACGGTGAGAGTTCGCCTGATGCGCCCGCACCGTCAGAACTGTGTTCAGAAGCAAAACTCCCTGCTTCGCCCATTTGGTCAGATTCCCGTGGCTGGGGATCCGACATCCCAGATCATCATGCAGTTCCTGATAAATATTCACCAGTGAAGGCGGAATCTCCACATCCGGTTTTACCGAAAAGCAAAGTCCGTGTGCCTGCCCGTCTCCATGATACGGATCCTGTCCCAGTATCACAACCTTCACATCCTTAAGTGGTGTCAGATGAAATGCATTGAAAATATCATCTGCCGGAGGATAGATACGATGAGTCCGGTATTCCTGATTCACCGTTTCAAACAATTTCTTATAATATGGTTTTCTAAACTCCCCTTTCAGAGCATCCAGCCAGTCATTATTCAGCGCAGCCATTTTCTATTATCCCTCTTTTTCTCTATAAGCGTACCGAAATACCTCTCTCTCTCAGGTATTCCTTCACCTCACGGATCTCCAGTTCTTTGTAATGGAAAAGTGATGCTGCCAAAGCTGCATCCGCTTTACCCTTTTCACTTAACGCGTCATAGAAATGTTCCAGTGTCCCTGCTCCTCCCGAAGCAATTACCGGTATGGAGACATTTTCCGCGATTATCCGTGTAAGCTCCAGATCATATCCCGCCTTGGTACCATCGCAGTCCATACTGGTCAGGAGAATCTCTCCTGCTCCCAGTTTTTCCGCTTTCATGGCCCACTCAACCGCATCGATTCCCATATCGATACGTCCGCCGTTTTTGTAAATATTCCATCCGCCATCCTCACGGCGCTTTGCATCAATTGCAACTACCACACACTGGCTTCCGAACTTCTCTGCCGCTTCGCTGATCAGTTCCGGTCTCATGATCGCTGCGGAATTTACAGAGATCTTGTCCGCTCCTTCCCTGAGAAGCGCTCTGAAATCATCCACCGTACGGATTCCGCCGCCTACCGTAAAAGGAATAAACACATTTTCAGCCACTTTACGCACCATATCAACCACGGTGTTTCTGGCATCCGAAGATGCGGTGATATCCAGAAATACCAGTTCGTCTGCTCCGGCTTTATCATAAGCTTTTGCAATCTCTACCGGATCTCCTGCATCTTTTAAATCTACAAAATTAACGCCCTTTACCACCCGACCATTATTTACATCCAGGCATGGAATGATTCTTTTCGTAAACATACTGCTGTCCTCCTATAATGCCACAAAATTTTCCAGAATCCGAAGTCCCGTATCACTGCTTTTTTCCGGGTGGAACTGGCAGGCGAATACATTCCCCTGCTCTACAGATGCATGAATCAGCGTGCTGTATTCTGTTGTCGCTTTTACGATGCTTTCATCCTCTGCTTTCAGATAATAAGAGTGTACAAAATATACATAAGGATCTTCTTCCAGACCTTGAAATAATCGTCCATTATTCTGAAGTTTCAGAGAATTCCATCCCATATGAGGAATCTTCAGTCCTTCCTGTTCCGGAATACGAAGAATCTCTCCCTTCAGCACGCCAAGTCCTTCCACACCGGGCGTTTCATCGCTGCGTTCAAATAAAAGCTGGAGTCCCAGGCAGATTCCAAGCAGTGGTATCTGTCTCTTTACAACTTCATGTATCACCTTGTCCAACCCATATTTTCTAAGATTGTGCATGGCATCACCAAATGCTCCCACTCCCGGAAGAATTACTTTATCCGCCTTCAGAATCGTCTCTCTGTCACGGGTAATCACCGGCTCTTCTCCCAACAAAATCAATGCCTTCTCTACACTCTTGATATTTCCTGCATCATAATCAATAATCGCTATCATTTGTCTGCCCTCGCTGTCTTCATTTGTAACTTGCATCATGTGATTATTATAGACGTTTTTCTCTATAGGGGCAAGAGTTTTCAATTACTTTACATCCAGCTCAAACCAGAATTCCACTCCATTATCATAATTTTTCTCACCATACGCCTGGTGCAGAGATTCCATAATTGCCTTGACGATAGAAAGCCCGATACCATTTCCTCCATATTCTCTTGTTCGCGCCTTATCCACTTTGTAAAACTTCTCCCAGATATGTTCCACGTCTTCTTCCGGAATCGGATTGCCTGTGTTAAACACACTGATATGTGCCTTTTCATTTATTTCTACGATTTTAATCTCGATAACCTTTTCGCCTTCCGCATGATTCAGTGCATTATTCACATAATTTCGCAGCACCTGCTCCACCTTGAATTCATCTGCCCATACATATACCGGATTTTCCTGTCTGAAAATAACGTGTACTTCCTTCTGGGTGATCATAATATCCAGGCTCTGCAGTACCCCACGAATCAGATCCGTAAGATTAAACCGTTCAAACTGCACATCATTATCTCCAAATTCAAGCTGATTCAGTGTCAGAAGGTTCTTCACCATCTGATTCATCTTTCCGGCTTCATCCATAATCACATCACAGTAGAATTCCCTGCTCTCCGAATCATCGCTGACTCCCTCTTTTAAGCCTTCCGCATATCCTTGAATCAGCGCGATCGGCGTCTTCAGTTCATGGGAAACATTCCCAAGGAATTCCGTTCTCATACGTTCGAGCTTCTCTTTCTGCTCAATATCCATCTGCAATTCATTATTCGCCTTCTTCAGATCGGAAATCGTCTGTTCCAGTTTTTCAGACATCTGATTAAAACTCTGACCCAGAATACCGATTTCATTGCTTCCCCCACTTGTATACTTGGCCTCAAAATCCAGATCCGCCATTTTCTGAGAAAGAGCAGCCAGCTCCATCAGAGGTTCTGAAAGTTTTTTCGAAAAATACCATGCAGCAAACAGGCTCAGTAAGATAACAATGCCCCCTACCATTCCGATAAACTGATTAAAGATTCTCACCGCCGACCGAATACTGTCAAGCGGACTTCTCAGCAAGAATACGGAGCCGTTCTCAAACTCTCCCCACATCTCAATGTACTCTGTACTGTTCTGCATATCCATTGATCTGCTGATAACATACTCATCCGTTTTTTTCAGAATCTCCTGATTGTTCTTATTAAACAGATATCCCATAAGCTGGTTCTTCATCACCGTTTCCAGATTCCTGGCATTCGTATAAATATAAGAAGCTTCCGGATCGATCACAACAACAGCAATATTGTTCTTTTCCGTCAATTTACTCAGCTCACTTCCCGGAGTTTCTTCCATCAATGTCCCGCTTATAACACCATTTTTCAAAAGAGAATAGGTTCTGACAAATTCCGACTGCTTCTCAGCAATATAGTATTTTTCCAGGAACCCCCCGTTCACCGCCATAAATACCAGCATCATAACGACAACAATACCGACGAATACCATCATCATCTGCTGCTTAATCGAATGTTTCATTATGCCACCTCAAACTTGTATCCCATACCCCAGATCGTCTTAATGTAATCCCCTTTATCCCCAAGTTTGCTCCTCAGTTTTTTTACATGGGTATCAATTGTACGGGCATCGCCGAAATAATCATAATTCCACACATTATTTAAAATTTTTTCCCTTGAAAGTGCAATTCCCTGGTTCTCCACAAAATACGTGAGTAATTCAAATTCCTTGAAACTTAACTCTACCGGCTTTCCATCGATTTTCACCATATGCGCGGTCTTATCAATCTCAATTCCACCGGCCGAGATCGTCTCTTCCGCCGCAAGCGCATTCGTTCTGCGCAGAATCGCTTCCACTCTGGCAACCAGGATCTTTGGGCTGAAAGGTTTGGATATATATTCATCCACTCCAAGCTCAAATCCCTGAAGCTCATCCCGTTCATCCCCCCGCGCTGTCAGCATGATGATCGGCACCTTCGATTCCTTGCGAATCTCCCTGCATGTCTGCCATCCGTCCATCTTCGGCATCATAACATCCAGAATAATAAGCGCAATATTCTTGTCCTCATAGAACCGGTCCATTGCTTCCAGACCATCGCCTGCCTCGATCACCTCAAATCCTTCCCTTTGCAGGAAATCTTTGACCAGTTTCCGCATCCTGCTCTCGTCGTCCACTACCAGAATTTTTAATTTATCCATAAAAATGCTCCTCTCACTTTGGTATCTTCTTTATTTTCCCATTGTAACACGAAAATGTGTTGCATATGTGAATTAATTTCCGATATCATTCTCATAAAAAGTAAGAAAACCACCAGTCGTTTTTGATACGACTGGTGGTTTTCTATATTATTTCTTTTCTCCGGCAAAGATAAATCCCATAAATCTGATAAATGTATATACTACCAGGACAACGGCGATAATAGTTTCAATCAGCACCAGATACTTGAGTGCCGGTATCGGCTGTCCCATATTAGCCAGACAGGCCATCGTCTGCTTCGTAGCAATCGCACTGATTACGAACGGGAATGTAAATGCAGCATAGCTTGGATAGAATTTTAATTTCAGATATCCGATTGCTTTTACAAGCGCGAAAATATAAATCACTGTCGCTACAACTAACATCGCAAGAAGGAACCCTCTTGACTTAGGTGTCACAGACTGTACATAACCTGCGATGCAGAGGCTTGTAGGCGCTGCGTAAATACAGATCAGCGGCTGTGCCGGTTCCGGTACTTCCGGACACTTCACATAACGGATCGTCACAAGTACCAGCAGAATAATCAGCGTTACGAATCCGAACCAGAACGCTGCCGTTCCGATTCCAAGCTGTTCATATGCCGGTGCCGTAACTGCCGCAACAGCAATTCCCACATATACAATGTAATAACTTGCAAATACCTTTGGAAGCTGAAGTTTTAAAACAAACTTCACTGTAAAATAGACAATCAGCACAATATGTAATGCAATGGCAAAGAACCAGATATACATAGCTGCCGCTCCGATATAAGGTTTCACATAAGTGCTAAGCAGCATAAGCGCCATCGGAAATGTTCCCGCAACACTCGCCATAATCGGATTCTTCATATCCTCTTTGATCATCTGAGGAAACAGAAGCAGTTTTGCAAATATCAGAATCAGCAAAAATGCTGCCACGATACCGCATACAGAACGGATTCCCTCACCATAGCTTTGTAATAAATTTCCCAGTGCCGCAAATCCCAGCATAACCCCACAAAGAGGTACCGGAACTTTTTTAATCATATCTTTCATGTCACTCTCATCCTTTCTGTCAAAAAAAACTGTTTTCAATTTGTGAACTTCCGGGCAGATACACCGCCGGAAGTTCACATATTCTTCTAGATTTCAGCGAGTGTTCTTCTTGGTGCCGGTTCATCAATCTCATCCAGATTCTTGATACCAAGCTCGCGACAGACAATCTGAGCAACTTTCCATGCACACAGTCCTGTGAAGAAAATACACTGTTCTTTGTGTTCGCCTTTCCCTTTGTCAAACTCCTTCGTCAAGACTCTGCAGCATATTGCATTTTTCTGGTTTGCAACCTTGAACCAGTCATGAAGTTCTTTGGTCAGCTCCATACATTTCACGCTCTTTGGATTTGTCGGGCCATCCTGCTCTGTACGTCCGAAGAACATTCCAAGTGCCATGATACCTCCGTTAAATGCTCCGCATACACATCCTGATTTTCCGGCTCCAACTGCCATACCGGAAGCCATTGCGATAACCTCTTCCGGAACATCCAGCTTGAATTCGTCACGAATCGCACTGATCAGTGCTTCACAGCAATAGTATCCACCTTTGAATTTTTTCTCCGCTACCTGCTGCACCGCTCTCGGGCTGATTTCTGTTACACCAATTTTCATTTTTGTTTCCTCCTTCGTGTATCAATTACCTGAAGGATATTTTATCATATTACATTTTTATACACTAATTTATAATTTTGATAAATATATTTGCGTTTTCTATAAGTTAAAATTTTCAAGAGAAAACCATCTGAAATCCTGTCAATTTTTGTGAATTATGTAGGATTTTCTAATTCAAGTCAACGTTTCGTTCCGCCCTTTCAACTATCTATTGATATCCCCTTCCCGGATTCTGTCCATCCATTCCTTCACATGTTTCTGGAAAATGTCAACACCGTTTCCAACCGTTTCATTCTTCCGCGTCAGCATACAGATCTTCCATTCATAGTCTCCGTCCGCAAACGGAATCAGTACCATGTTATCGTGCCCCATATCATCGGAAACAAAATCAACCGTAACAGAAATGCCCTTGTTTTCTCTGACCATTTTGTGGCATAAACTGAATCCGCTTGTTTCAAACATGATGTTCGGCTCAAATCCGGCTTCACGGCACTTATTCACGATCAGATCGTGAATCTTAAACTCTCTGCTTTCTATATAAAGAGGCTCTCCTCTTAAATCCTGTATCGTAACCGTTTCTTTTCTGCTGAGCGGATGGTTTTCATTCACCAAAAGTTTTACCGGAAAAGCGGAAAGCTCTGATACATCATATTTTTCTTCATCACAGGGTGCCAGCGAAAAGGCAACATTCCCTTCCCCGGCAAGAAACCATCGTTCCACCTGCTTATCAGGGCATTCTCTGCTGTGGAACTCAATCTCAGGATACTTCTTCTTGAAATCCAAAATGCACTCCGGAGTAACCAGACGCACGATACCAAATGCGGAAAGCAGATCCACCACCCCATGTTCTTTTTGTTTGATCCGAAGGAGTTCATTTCTCATATCAAAGTACTCTTTCATTGCCTTTTTTGCATACTCAAGGAAATGTCTGCCTGCTTCCGACAATTCCATCCCGTTTCCCGTACGCAGAAACAACTCACAGTCACATTCATTTTCCAGATTTTTGATGACTTTGCTTATTCCCTGCGGGGTCATATACAATAATTTGGACGCCTTCGTGAGGTGTTTCGTCTCAGCCACCGTAATAAACACATTGAAATCTTTGACATTCATCGATTATCATCTCCTGAAAATTTTATAAAATTATTATAATCCAACAATTGATTTATTTTCGTCCGGTGCTATAATATGATGTAACGAAATTTACATCACATGGAAGCATAGCTCAGCCGGGATGAGCGTTCGCCTCACACGCGAGAGGTCACGGGTTCGAGCCCCGTTGCTTCCACTTTGGGGTATTAGCGCAGTTGGGAGCGCGTTACATTCGCATTGTAAAGGCCACGGGTTCGAATCCCGTATACTCCATTTCATAAAGGAGTACCGCAAAGTCATTGTTTTTTTGCGATACTCCTTTTGTTTCTATAGATATTATACTGGGATACTCTTTTCTTGTAAAGAATCTGCAAATATATCCCAAGTAAAGTTTTCATCCCCCCTTGACATCACCCCGGCATCCCATTTATAATAACATATGCGTTGGAGCTTTCCGACCTCTGCATATTCATTTATAGTTAGAACATGCAGACAGATAAACCAGGGCTTGTACTGGTTTCGACGGGGGTTTGGAAGTTGGAGAAGCCATCCGCGGGACGGGACCGCGCAGTAAACCGTATTTAAAATTAAACGCAGACGATAATTACGCGTTAGCTGCCTAGTTTGCAGCAGTCGGCCTTAGGTCGCTCATCGCTTAAGTAACCGGCTTCGACCAGATGAGGCACTTCGTTCTCAAAGCTTTGAGGGAATGGAAGATTTTATGAAGCTACTGAATTCGGCAGCCTGTCATTAGGCGTCTGAAGGAGGGAATGTCAAAGTAATGACTGTGATGGGAGATGCTCTGATGGATGAGCTTTCGGACAGGGGTTCGATTCCCCTCAGGTCCATATGAGAAGAGCCTTGAAAATGCTGGATTTTCAAGGCTTTTCCTTTTGTATGTTAAAAACGATCCTTTTATATCATTGTGGAGTAGCACTTCTTTCCACGCATTCCTATAATTCATGATAATACGGACAAATATCTTCATATCTTCCGTCTTTCATGCGGAATCCCTTCGGGATCGTCCCGAGCTGAACGAATCCCAGCCGTTCGTAAAGATGCCTTGCATGCACATTCGTCGCTACAACCGCATTAAACTGCAGGACACCGAATCCATGCTTCTTCCCCTGTTCCAGACAATCAAGAACCAGTTTTTCTCCGATGTGAAGTCCTCTTTTCTCGGAACGAACCGCATAACTCGCATTACAGATATGCCCGCATCTTCCCACATTATTCGGGTGGAGAATATACAGACCCATAATTCGTTCCGTTTCTGTATCGACCGCTACACCGCAGTAACTCTGGCTGTCAAAAAACACTTTTCCCGACGCCTCATCCAGACATTCCTCCTGCGGAAATGCAATTCCTTCTTCTACAACTTCATTCCAGATCTCGACCATCTGATCCAGGTCTTCCGGTGCATATTCTCTTATTTCAATATCACGGCTCATCTGTCTGTTCCTCCTTCCCATCCCTTGCATACATCAATCCATTCTGTATAGGAAGAGTATTTTTCCAATTCTTCAATCGCAAGTTCAATCGCGCTGTTGCTGCTTCCGCACGCCGGAAATACTGTCTCAAACCGTTTCAGAGATTCGTCCAGATAGACAGTAACCCCTTCATTTACCGCAAATGGACATACGCCTCCGACAGCATGTCCCACCAGTTGTTCCGCCTCTTCTGGCGTAAGCATTTTTGCTTTCTTCGCAAACTTTTCTTTGTATTTATGATTATCAATCTTCGCATCCCCGGCTGCTACGATCAGAATCGGAAAATCATTTGCCATAAAAGACAGTGTTTTTGCAATTCTGCACGGCTCGCATCCCACCGCTTCTGCCGCAAGCTCCACCGTTGCACTCGATACCGGAAATTCCAGTATCCTGTCCTCCATACCATATGCTTTGAAATACTCTTTTACTTTGTCGATTGCCATATTCCTATGCCTCCTGTTGATGTAAAAAACCGTTATACCGGGTCTTCCCCTTAGTATAACGGTTTTCATATCGAATTACAATATCGAACCTTATGCTTCTTTTGTGATCAGAAGTCCACTTTTGAGCAGTACAGGACGAAGTGCATTGTAGATGATCGCTACCAGAATCGTAGAGACAATTGCATTGACAAATGTTGTCATGGTACTCCATTTTGCAAGTACAGATGCCATCTCCTGCGGCTGTCCAAGAATATACTGTTTATAGAAATATCCTACCAGAGGATCTGCGATCACATTAAATCCAAGTCCGAAGGCGGATGCGATCACGCTCCATTTGAAAATGTATTTCTTATCTGTGCTTTCGTTGATCTTTGCCACTTTGTGTGCCACCAGTCCTACGATCAGACCGATGCAGAATTTGAGGACAAATGTCTTCGGTGCTACGGTAATGTATACCGGATCCATGATGTCTGCAATTGACATACCGATTGCTCCTGCCAGTCCTCCGTACACTCCGCCGACAAGCAGCGCGCCAAGAACACAGAATGCATTTCCGATATGAAGGGATGTTGCATCTCCTCCCGGCATCGGAATCTTAATCTGTAAAAATGTAAAAGATACATAGCAAAGTGCTGCCAAAAGAGCAGTCTGTGCGATTTTTAATACGGTTGTATTTTTCTGTCTCATGTTACGTCTCATCCTTTCTTCTTGTTCCCTATTTTTATTTCTCAAGGATAGACCTATATTACCGCTTGACTGTCTTTTTAGAAATACACAATTTTCATTATTTTTTATATGTACAGTTTAATCCAGGCCCAGTATTTCCGCCAGCACTTCCACCATAATTTCGTTGGTGCAGGATTTGACATACCCCATCATATGCAGCGCAATCTCATCCCATTTCTCGGCGTCTGTCAGATCACCTCTGTTTTTCGTCATGTCGATCAGCTGTACAAGCTGTGGTGCCAGTTCTTCATATGTTTCCAATGTCTGCTGAGTTACCATTTTATTCAAATCTTCTTTTGTCCGTGGTACCAATTTTTCTTCCTCCTAATCATCAGATCTGCTCATCTTTGCTTTTACCGATATGAATCGCTTATCCGAAATTTCGTACTTTGAAGTCTCGCTCAGCTTCCCTCTTCTGGTCTTTTTTCGCGATGTCATCGCGCTTATCATATAGTTTTTTACCTTTTGCCAGCCCGATCTCCACCTTGACAAGGCTGCCACTGAAGTACACTCTTAATGGCACGATCGCCATTCCTTTTTCCTTGATCTTGCCAAGCAGTTTGTTGATCTCGCTTTTATGAAGCAGCAATTTTCTCACTCTGAGCGGATCTTTATTGAATATATTTCCTTTCTCGTATGGACTGATGTGCATTCCGTAAATGAATATTTCTCCGTTTTCGATCCGGATAAATGATTCCTTGATACTGCATTTTCCCATACGGAGAGATTTTACCTCTGTCCCTGCAAGGGCGATCCCTGCCTCGTAAGTATCGAGTATAAAATAGTCATGATATGCTTTCTTGTTATTCGCGATCAGTTTTCCCTGCGTTTTTGCCATCTTGCCTCTCCTTATACCAATTCAAAATCAATCGTTCTTGCTATCGTATCACAGCCCGTCACACGGACTTTCACTTTCTGACCCAATTCATATCTCTTACCTGTGTGAGTACCGACCATCTGAAAATGAGTCTCATCATAATCATAATGATCATCCATCATATTTGCAACATGAACCAGCCCTTCCACCGTATTCGGAAGCTCCACATAAAGTCCCCATTTCGTGATACCGGAAATAACTCCCTCGAATTCTTCTCCGTAGAATTTCTTCATATATTGAACTTTTTTCAGCTTCACCGTCTCACGTTCTGCTTCATCCGCACGGCGTTCCAGGCTGCTCGCCTGCATCGTAACCTCTGTCAGGATCTTCGCGTAATGATCTCTTCGGCTTTCTGTCATTCTTCCGCGCAGATTATCCTTGATAATCCGATGAATCTGCAGATCGGGATAGCGCCTGATCGGTGATGTGAAATGTGTATAGTACTGTGTTGCAAGTCCAAAATGGCCGTCATTATCCGGTGAATACTTCGCCTGTTTCATGGAACGAAGGGTCAGCCGGGAAATCATTGCTTCTTCCTGGCTTCCTTCTATCTTATCCAGCAGTTTCTGCACCTCTTTCGGACGAATCTCCCGTCCTTTCGGAACGTGCATCGTATAGCCGAAATTCTGGATAAATGTGATCAGTTTCTTCATTTTTTCTTCATCCGGCGCTTCATGGACTCTGTATACAAACGGGATTTCCTGCCAGAAATATTCTTCTGCCACCGTCTCATTGGCAAGAAGCATGAAATCTTCAATGATCTTTGTGGCTACATTTCTGTCATACGCCTTGATTTCCAGAGGTGTACCGTCTTCATCCAGCACCATCTTGGATTCCGGGAAGTCGAAATCAATTGCCCCTCGTTTGTGCCTTCTGTTCCTGAGGATCTCAGAGAGTTCTTTCATCATCTCAAACATCGGAAGCAGGGTCTGGTAGCGCCGGCATTCTTCCTCGTCATGTTCCTCCAGGATCTTCTTCACACTGGTATAACTCATCCGCTCATCCACATTGACCACCGTCTCTGCAATCTGATGGTCGACTACGTTTCCTTTTGCGTCCACCGTCATGATACAGCTGAGTGCCAGCCTGTCTTCGCCGGCATTTAAAGAACACATGCCATTTGATAGTACATGCGGCAGCATAGGGATCACACGGTCTGCCAGATACACACTGGTCCCTCTTTTTAAAGCCTCTCTGTCCAATGCACTGTTCTCCTGCACATAATTCGTCACATCTGCAATGTGCACGCCGAGGATATAGTTGTCCCCTTCCTTTGTCAGCGTGATCGCGTCATCCAGATCCTTGGCATCCTCACCGTCGATCGTGACCGTCTGCCAGTCCCGGACATCCTTCCTTCCTGCCATATCAGCTCCAGTCACCGGCTTTGCCACACGTTCTGCCTGATTCAGCACTTTTTCCGGGAATTCGATCGGAAGATCATATGCCTTCACGATAGAAAGGATGTCCACCCCCGGATCATTTGCATGACCAAGAATCTCTACGATCCTGCCTTCCGGTTTCTTTCTCTCTCCTCCATAAGATGTCAGTTCCACGACAACCTTATGTCCGGTCACAGCTCCTTTTGACTGCTCTGCCGGGACAAAAATATCCTGTAAGATCCGTTCATTATCCGGCACTACAAAACCGAAATTCTTTCTGCTCTGATAATAACCGACCAGTCTTTGCGTTCCCCGATTCACAATCTTCAGGATCTTTCCTTCTCTTCGTCTTCCTTCCGGTGCCTTCGTAATGGCGACTTCCACTTCATCCCCCTGCATGGCACCGCCCATATCCTCTTCACCGATAAAAATATCCTCCGGCTCTCCTTCCACCGTCACAAATCCGAATCCTCTTGCGTTCGCCTGAAAGATTCCGCGCAGATGCTTCGCTTCCCCTTTGATATATTTCCCTTTCTGAGTGACATGAACCTTGCCTTCTGCCTCCAGCGAATCCATTACTGCCTTCAGTTCATCTCTCTGATCTTTTGGCACCTGCAGCAGCATCGCAAGTTCTTTCAGCTTCATCGGCACATAGAACTCGTCACAGATAAATTCATATATAATTTTCTTCCGCTTTTCAAATATCTCGTCCATTTTTTCCGTCTCCTTATCTTACTCCCACGGCTTCTATATCGAAAAAAGAACACCCTATAATTACTATAGAGTGTTCCTCATTTTCAACCATTCATTCGTTAAGCAAATACTTTCAGATTCAGCACTGCAGCAAGTACGATAAAGAGAATTGCAAGAAACTTGGTAGACTTCACAAGTGCGCCTTCCATAGAACGCCCCTTATGCTGTCCCCAGTACGTATCGGCTGCTCCCGCGATCGTTCCAAGACCTGCTGACTTGCCTTCCTGAAGTAATACGATTGTTGTCAATGCGACACAGTCTATTGCAAAAAGTATTAAAAGAACCGTTTTCAAAATCTCCATTATTCACACCTCCTGATGGATAAACCATGATTATTCTACCATACTATGATGTGTTATTCAAGAAAATTTTTCCTCTTTTTAAATTAATATGTAACTGTTCAGAGCCAAGCAGATTTGATAAAAAAGGCCGATGAATGCTTGCATTCGTGAGAGCCTTTTTTGACAAATCTATTTGGCGGATACGCCACACTGAGAAAACACGAAGTGTTTTCGAGGTTGGCTCTGAACAGTTACATTAATATAAAAAGCTCTTTCTCATTTTCTATTGAATCCGAAAATGCCAGATTATATAATGATGTTATATGCTTTTTATTTTATATAGGCTCCTTCATAGAGCCGTCAGAATGTAAGTCACCCAAAGCACAAAGGAGTTCCTGCCATGAATATCATCAATAAGAAAACGGCTCAGCAAATCGTCGATACTGTCAAGGATGTCTGTGGGCACAATATAAATTTCATCAATGAAAACGGCATGATCATTGCAAGTACAGATTTAACGCGCATCGGCACCTTCCATGAGGGTGGAAAACAAGTGATCAAGACCGGAATTCCTCTGGAAGTTTGCGAAGACAACAGCCTTTCCGGCACACAAAAGGGTGTGAATATTCCGGTGGCACACAATGGCATTCTGACTGCCGTAATCGGAATCAGTGGGGAACCGGACGAGGTACGAAGTTATGCTTACCTTGCTGAGAAGATTACCCGTCTTCTGATCCGCGAGCAGGAACTGAATGACGCTTCCCGGACTCAGACTGAGAAAAAAACTTACTTGATTCAGACACTGTTAAATGGCAATATTGAAAATCCGGAATACATTCAGAAAATGCTTCAGGAATTTCATCTAAATGCTAAGAAGCCAAAACGTGTTCTTCTTCTACAAGTATGCTCTCACGAAGGACGTTCCGGGATTTCCACCGTCGAATCCGCCATTCATCATCTCTTTGAACGGATTCCGGATTCTGTATTCTGTTTTCAGTATCCGAACGAATTTGCAGCGATCATTGACAGTACTTCATTCGATACGCATCAGACAATTCTCGAGTCTTTTGTTTCTGCCAGAGATGATGTGCTTCTTGGAGTTGGACGAACAGACAGTATCTATCAGCTTGATGATTCTCTTCGTACCGCCCGGATTGCTCTGGAAAGTCTCTCCGGTTCAGAGACACATTTTGCCCTTTTTGACAAACTGACTCTGAAAATCATTCTGGCCAGGATAGATTCGGTAACCAAAAAAGACTTTTTATCTAAGGCAGCTGCAGGACTTTCCTCCGAAGATTTTTCTTTGCTGCGCACCTATTTCGAGGAAGAGCAATCGCTTAACCGAACCTGCGAGAAGCTTTTTCTACATAAAAATACACTTCAATATAAGCTTGACCGCATCTATCGCATTTGTGGATTGAATCCACGCCGATTTCAGGATGCTGTCATTCTCTACCTTGCAGTGAAACTATACTATACGATATCAAGGTAAGTCTTATGCTTAGGCATAGGAAACACTTCAATTTCTTATCATTTGTTTCTTGCATTTTATAACGATTTACGGATTTTTTGGGGAATCATCTTTTTTGACACGTAGTTTCAGCGCACTGCTACGGACTATTATAAATTTATTTCTTTTTGACACGTAACTTAAGGAAAATGCTACGGATTATTCTCTTTTTTCTTCTTTTCAATACGTAAACTATTATATAGCTAGCTACGCTGAGACTTTTTGCCATGTGCAATCGGAGAAATAGGCAAGTTATTTAGTATAGCGTCCGATAAATAACTGTACCAATCACACAGAATACTTCTTCGAGTGTGCAAGGCAAAAAACGCCTCAGCGTAGTAGTTTGAGTATGTTACGTAATACATATATCGTGTTTATTTTCATTCATATATTGTTCCGAATGACATTTTCAACTTTATCATTCCATGATACACTAAAACCATATACAAAGCAGAACACCATGAATATAAAAACGGAGGACATGAAAATGAAAGTTGTAGTTGCAATTGACTCTCTGAAAGGAAGCCTGACTTCCATGGAAGCCGGAATGGCAATTAAAGCTGGAATTCTTGCCGCGAAACCGGATGCTGAAGTTATCGTAAAACCACTTGCGGATGGCGGTGAAGGCACCACAGACGCACTAATCGAAGGTTTAAACGGGGAGCGGATCGATGTTACCGTAACCGGACCTCTCGATGATCCGGTGTCGTGCTATTACGGATACTTAAAAGAAACGAATACAGCTATCATCGAGATGGCATCAGCAGCCGGAATTACACTCACAAATAAAAAAGATCCCCTTCATGCAACCACTTACGGTGTGGGGGAAATGATAAATGACGCCATCAATAAAGGATGCCGAAACTTCATCATCGGAATCGGTGGAAGTGCTACAAATGATGGCGGTATCGGAATGCTGAAAGCTCTTGGCTTTGAATTTCTGGACGAAAACGGTCATGACGCCGGAGAAGGCGGACAAGCCCTTAAAAAAGTCAAATGCATCCTTACGCAAAACAAAAATTCCCTTTTGGATGAGTGTCATTTCCAGGTTGCCTGTGATGTAACGAATCCGCTGTGCGGCAAAAATGGAGCCACTTATATCTATGGTCCTCAAAAAGGCGTGACTGATGATATCAAGGAAAATCTGGATCAGGCCATGGCTCAGTATGCCAACGTTACTGCCAAATACCTTGGATGTGATTATTCGAATGCCGCAGGGGCCGGTGCCGCCGGCGGACTGGGATTTGCACTGCTCAGTTATCTGAACGCCAGCCTTACTCCCGGAATTGATCTGATTCTGAATGCGGTTGAATTGGAAAAAGAACTGAAAGACGCTGATGTCGCAGTAACCGGTGAAGGCCGGCTCGATCACCAGACCGCAATGGGAAAAGCTCCTATAGGAGTTGCAAAACTGGCGAAAAAATACAATGCAAAAGTTATCGCTTTTGCCGGAAGTGTCACTCCGGAAGCCACCGCATGCAACCAGGCCGGGATTGATGCATTTTTCCCGATTGTCCGCGGAATTACAACGCTTGAGGAGGCCATGAATCCCGAATGTGCCAAAACAAATATGCGTGCAGCGGTAGAACAGGTATTTCGCCTTTTATAGTGTGCTAATTTCTCCATTTCGTCTCATCCGCTATATCAGCAAATCAGCCAGAGAGTTCTTCTCTCTGGCTGTCTGACATTTTATTTCCGCCCAATATTTTTTCCCCCTTTTTCTCGGACGTTTTCTGTGCTATATTGGACATGGATTTTGATGCTCTCATCATATCTGCGGATTGTTCCGGAACTTATTTCCCTGCAATCCGGAAAACACAAATGGAGGATAAAAATATGAACTTTCTAAGTATTTTTGATGTCATTGGTCCCAACATGATCGGGCCTTCCAGCTCCCACACCGCGGGTGCTGTTTCCATGGCATTGCTGGCACGTAAAATGTGTCCGGAACCGATTAAAAAGGTAACCTTTACCCTCTACGGTTCTTTTGCCAAAACCTATCACGGCCACGGTACCGATCGCGCACTACTGGGCGGAATTCTTGGATTTTCCACAGATGACGCCAGAATCCGTGATGCCTTTGAGCTTGCCAAAGAATTCGGTGTGGAATATGAGTACATCATCGATGAGGAGACAGTAACCGATCACCCGAATACTGCCGATATCGCAATGACCGGAATTAACGGCTACGAACTGATGGTTCGCGGGGAATCCATCGGGGGCGGCAAGATAAAGATCGTGCGTATTGGTAATATCGATGTGGAATTTACCGGAGAATACAGTACACTCATCGTAAAACAGCTCGATACTCCGGGTGTCGTTGCACATATTACCCAGTGTCTCAGCAACCAGAATGTAAATATCGCTTTCATGCGCCTGTTCCGGGAAGATAAGGGTGCTACTGCTTATACAGTAGTAGAATCCGACGAACCCATTCCGGAGAGCATTCTGGATGATATTCGGACAAATGAAAATGTCCATGAACTGATGCTGGTTCAGATGTAGGAGGTGAGGACAATGGATTTTAGAAACGGACAAGAATTACTGGAACTCTGTCACAAAGAAAATATCAGTATTTCCGAGGTCATGAAGACCCGAGAGATTACTTGCGGAACACTCACTTCCGAGGAAATTGACGAAAAACTGAAAACGGTACTGACCATCATGAAGGATGCTGTGAATGAACCGTTGATGCAGCCGAAACGTTCTATGGGCGGCCTGATTGGTGGAGAAGCTAAGAAGGTTTCAGACTTCGGCAAGACAGACCGAAGTATCTGCGGTTCTCTAATGAGTAAGGCAATTTCCTACAGCATGGCCGTTCTGGAGGTCAACGCCTCCATGGGACTGATCGTTGCCGCCCCCACCGCCGGTTCTGCCGGTGTACTCCCGGGTGTACTACTCGCACTGCAGGAAGAAAAACAGCTGTCAAATGAACTCCTGCATTCTGCGATTTTGAATGCCTCCGCAATCGGTTATATTCTGATGCGAAATGCATCTGTATCCGGCGCCGAAGCCGGATGTCAGGCTGAGGTTGGTGCAGCTTCCGCCATGGCTGCCAGTGCGGTTGTGGAAATCATGGGCGGAACACCGGAAATGTCGCTTGAGGCTGCATCGATCGCCATGTCCAACCTGCTTGGAATGGTCTGCGATCCGATTGCCGGACTGGTTGAATCTCCGTGCCAGAGTCGCAACACCATCGGTGCTGCAAACGCAATCACCTGCGCCGAGCTTGCCCTTGCCGGGGTCACTCACCCGATTCCGTTTGATGAGATGGCAGAAGCAATGTACCGCGTAGGAAAGAGTATTCCGTTTGAGCTTCGGGAAACAGCAATGGGAGGATGTGCGGGAACACCGACCGGATGCACTTTGGGATGTCATGCCTGCTCCAAGGCTTAATGATTCGGAAATAAAAAAAACCCGTGGAATTCTTTTTACACATGAAATTCCACGGGTTTTTCTTTTTGCTATCCTCTATGTTTTCAAAATTAATACACCAGCCTGCTTCCGTTCAGCTTAATCACCCTGTCAATCTGATTCCACGATGCCATCCTGTAGGAATACGCCGCCGACTCAAACAAGGCATAAATACTGCTTCCGTCCTGATAGATCTGCTCCAGACGTTCCGGAAATTTGATCGTCTTATATGCCTCTGAAGATGACAGAATTCCATATCTTGAATAATTGAATATCTGTACTTCCGAAGGCATGATCCCCCAGGATATCGTAAGCAGGATCTTATTATTGTAAAATGCCATCCCCTGAACTTTTCCTGAAATCACCTGCATACTCACAGCACATGCCACCGGATCGATCACTCCTACCGTCCGCTTCAGATTCATATCCGATTTTTCATACAAGGTTCCGTCTGCGTTGATCAGGTATTTCTCAATAATACTCGCATTATCCTTGGTAAAAAATCCTACGAAGAGCGCTCCGTCATGATAGGTCATAAAAGAGGCCCTCTGAATCCGGTAAAGATTGTATGAGAGATCAAATTCAATGGGCTGATAATTCTCCGTAAAATCATAACTTTCCAGGTGCTTCAGCGTAATTGCATTTGCCTGCGCCCAGGTAGAACCCTGCCCGGTGATCCAGAGATTATGATTCATGGTGTCATATGCCATTCCACCGACATGAGCCCGGGTCCCCAGCACGATTTCTTTTACATACTCATGCGTTTTCTTATCAATCACATAAATGACAGAATTATGCTCCTTCGTTCTGCAGTACGCACTGATCAGGACATAATCCTCCGTAATCGCCAGCCCCTGCGGCGTCATGGACGTACAGACATGCGGCGTGCCTTCTTTCTTATACTGAATCGTCCTGGTCGCCTTGAGTCCCGGCACAACGTAAGTTCCGTATTCCTCATCCGCCTCATCTTCATCGCACGCATATTCATAAACCGTGCTGTTCCGCTTCAAGGTCCTCAGATATCGTTCCATCGTATAAACAGGATCTGTATTCGTCTCGGTCAGTTCCGTTTCCGGCTCTGTCTCGGCACGGTACTCCCACGCATAATACCAGTAACCCGTCCCGATAGCGGCAACAATCAGAAACGCTGCAAGCCTGCGCCGGAATCTTTTCCAGTTGATTCGTTTCTTTTTTTCTTTTTCCGACGGGTTATCTGTTCTGCCCGCCATTTCCTGTGTATCCTTGTGTTTCTTTTCCTTCATTTGCAGTCACTTCGTCTTTATATTCTTTCTGAGAGGAGAAACCTTTTCCCTTTACCTCATTCACATGCCCGATCACCATAAATGCTTCCGGATCCGTTTCCTGTACGAGTCGGTTCAGACGCACCAGTTCCCGGTTTGAAACCACCGTCATGATCATTTTCTGCTCATTTTTCAGATACCCCGTCTGCACATGGAATAAAGTGGTTCCCCTATCCAGTTTTTCCTGAATCTGTGCATTTAACTCATTATATTTTTCAGAAACGATGCTGACCTGCGTCTTCGTTGTCCCGATCAAAAGGATTTTGTCCAAAACCATGGTATAGACCAATACCAGCAGAATTCCATAGATGATCTGTTCTTTATCGGAAAACATCATCTGCATGAGCAGGATCGCGAAATCAAAAGCATACATCAGAACCGATACCGGAATTCCAAAATACTTGTTAAGCACCAGTGGCGGTATGTCCATACCACCGGTCGATGCTCCCGCTCGAATCACAATTCCGATTCCAAATCCGATCATCAGTCCTCCGCAGATCGTAGATAACATGCGGTCTGTTGTAATATCAGATAATACCGGGATGTTCTGAAAAGCGCCAAGAATCACCGGGTAATAGAATGTACTGATCAGTGTCGTTAATGCAAATTTTTTTCCCAGAGCAAGTGCCCCGACCAAAAACATCAGCACATTAAAAATCATTACAAATGTATGCAGCGGAACATTCAAATAATGTCCAAGCGTCAGACCGATTCCGGTTGTTCCTCCCATAATCAGCGAACTCGGCAAAATAAACACTACGATTGCCAATGCATAAATCGTATTCCCCAGTAATACCATTCCCCAATTCTTCATATCTTTTATTTTCATCATTCTCTCCCGATATTTTGATTCTTTCCTATGCACCTTCCCCGATGTGCATCTTTACAACAGTAATAGTATACTCGCGGAGTTATTGCATAACAAGTGATATTTCAATATTTTCTGTATTTTTTATTCGAAAATACTATGTCCCATTCTTTTATTCTGAGCTATAATAAAGATATAGTTTTATGGCAGGGCAGCACCGATTTTGCCCGGAATCTGCCAGAAGAAAAGAGGTATCATATGAATCAGATTGAGCAACTTCAGGAAATGATCGATGAAAGTCATAATATTGTATTCTTCGGCGGTGCGGGGGTCTCCACCGAAAGTAATATTCCGGACTTCCGCAGCGCTGACGGCCTGTATCAGCAGCAATACAAATACTCTCCGGAACAGATTGTAAGCCATTCATTTTTCATGAGAAACACAGAAGCTTTTTATGAATTTTACAAAGAGAAAATGATGTTTCTTGATGCGAAACCGAACCCGGCACACTATAAGCTCGCTGAACTTGAGGCTGCCGGAAAACTGACGGCCGTGATCACACAAAATATCGACGGTCTTCATCAGGCAGCAGGCAGTAAAAACGTACTGGAACTGCACGGAAGCATTCATCGCAATTATTGTATGCGCTGCGGTAAAAAGTACGATGCCGCCTATGTTAAAAATTCTGACGGAATTCCAAAATGTGAATGTGGAGGGACCATCCGACCGGATGTCGTGCTCTATGAAGAAGGGTTAGATTCCGTTATTATTCAGAAAAGTATCAGTGCGATCGCAAATGCTGATATGCTGATTATCGGTGGAACCTCCTTGGTCGTTTACCCTGCTGCGGGATTTATTGATTATTTCCGGGGAAAGAACCTGGTTGTGATCAATAAGGATACTACGGCTCGGGAAGTGGGAGCATCGCTTACGATACATGAACCGATTGGGGAAGTGCTTTCTAAAATTTGTTGTTGAGAAGAGGGACGCCCCCACGCTCCCCGGTTTTATTCCGGACTCGCTTTCGCTCGGGGGAAAACGCAGCGGTACTATGATGCCAGGTTGTCGCCTGCCGGCGACTCCTGCCATCAAGTGCCGGCGTTTTCCACGGTCCGGAATCAAACTGGGGAGTGTGGGGGCTGAGATTCTTATGTTGTACGTGGGATAAGTATTAGACGGGAGATATTGGTACATATGAAGGGGGCTGCGGCTTCTTTGGGAAGCGCAGCCCTCTGAGTTTAAACGGGATTATGCCTTATGGGACCTGTTGTTAGCAGGTTTTGAAGAATTGGTAAAGACCTTCGAGGGCTTTGGTGAGGACGGGAATCTCGTCTTCGGTGATGTGTTCCAGGATGGCTTCTACCATTTTTTTGTGGAATTCGGCGTGGTGGTGGTAGGCTTTTTCGCCTTTGGGGGTGAGGTGGATGTTGACCACGCGTCTGTCTTCTTCGCTTCGTTCGCGGAGGACGTATTTTTTGTTGACCAGGGCGTTCATGGAGGTGGTGAGTGAGCCTACGGTGATTCCGAGTTTGCGGGCGATGTTGGACATTTTATCTCCTTCTCCGAGACCGACGGCTTCGATGATATGCATATCGTTGTTCGTCAGGTCTTTGAATTCTTCGGTGATGACCGCTTTTTCTTCTAATTCTAATATATCGTTGAACAAATGTACAAATAATTTGTTAATGCTCTCGTATGCGTCCACGAATTTTCTCCTCTGGTACTTGTTTTTCTTTTATTATACACAGCTTTCGAACAAAGAATCAATCACTTCTTTTACAGTTTCTATTTTTTCTGCTTTCCATGCATCAGCGCCGCAGAAAAGTAATGCATTTTCAATGTTGCCTTTTGCTGCGTTGATGAGAGCCTCTGTAATGCAGTATGGTGTTTTTGCCGGGTTGCATGTTTTGATGCATGCAAGACATTTTTTGGGAGGACGGCGCTCTCCTTCCATGATGTGTCGGATGAAGGGATTGGCGATGGCTCTTCCGGGCATTCCTACCGGGCTTTTTACGATCAGGATATCTTCCGGTGCGGCGTTCAGATAGCTTTCTTTATACCGGATGTCTGCGTCGCATTCCCATGTGGTTACAAAGCGGCTGGCTACCTGGATTGCATCGGCTCCAAGCTCAAATGCGTGTCTGGCTGCGTTTGCATCGCTGATGCCGCCTGCCAGTGCGACCGGAATTCTGCAGTTATATTTCTCTTCGTATGATTTTACGGCTTTGATGATCTTCCTGATTTCTTCATCATATGTGTTCTGATCGAACTGTTCCAGCTGTGCCTCGTCAAATCCAAGATGTCCTCCGGCTTTTGGCCCTTCTATGACGACCAGGTCTGCGGTGCGGCTGTATTTTTTGTCCCAGTATTTGAGGATCACTTTCACGGATTTTTCTGTTGATACGATCGGAGCGATCTTTGCATCCGTACCTTTTACGAATTCAGGCAGTTCTGTCGGCAGACCGGCTCCGGATATGATCAGATCTGCGCCTGCCCTTGCTGCTTCGCGCACATATTCTCCATAGTGCTGCATGGCAACCATAATATTAAAACCGATCACGCCTTCCGGCGCAATTGCGCGGGCTTTTTCGAGTTCACTGTGAATGGCTCTTAAATTTGCCGCCTTGGAATCTTTCTCAAAATCAGGATCACGAAATCCGATCTGTGCAGCGGAAATGATCCCGATTCCACCTTCTTTGGCAACATTTCCGGCAAGATTTGAGAGACTGATTCCGATTCCCATTCCGCCCTGGATCAATGGTTTTTTCGCCGTCAGATTTCCTATTTTCAATGATGGATATTCCATATCTGTACCCCGTACCTTTCTACATGTTCCGGAAGCGCTGATATCGTTTTTCCGTCAGCTCTTCTGTTGACAAAGCTCCATATTTTTTCAGGAATTCCTGTATGGACCTGTCCATCTCTCCTGTCAATCCTCCCATATTTTCCACAGTCAGATGTTCCGGTTCTTCAAAAACTTTCTCCACAATTCCCGCCTGATACAGGTGGGCTGCTGTAAGTTTCATGACTTTTGCAGCTTCTTCCGCGCGTTTGCTGTCTTTCCACAGGATACTTGCAAAGCCCTCCGGTGACAGGATAGAGTAAATGGAGTTCTCCAGCATCCAGACTTCATCCGAGGTTGCCATGGCGAGCGCTCCGCCGCTTCCACCTTCTCCGATCACAACCGAAAGCACCGGAACTTTCAGACCGGACATTTCAAACAGGTTTCTGGCAATCGCTTCTCCCTGTCCGCGTTCTTCTGCCTCCAGTCCGCAAAATGCACCCGGAGTATCTACAAAGCAGATGATCGGGCGTGCAAATTTTTCCGCCTGTTTCATCAGTCTCAGTGCTTTTCTGTATCCGTCCGGAGACGGCATACCGAAATTTCGTTCAATATTTTCTTTCGTATTTCTTCCCTTAGCCTGCGCAATGACCGTCACCGGCATGCCATGAAACCGTGCAATTCCTCCGATGATCGCTTTGTCGTCCTTGTAGTATCGGTCACCATGAAGTTCTGCAAAATCTGTAAATAAAGCATCAATATAATCGGAACCTACCGGTCTGTCTTTCAGCCGGGAAATCTGAACACGCTTCCAGGCGCTTTTCGCCTTTGGAGTTTCTCTGTGTTCTTCCAGTCCGGTATTGTCCTTTCCTACATTTTCTTCCAAATTCCGCTTTGTACGTCCTTCTGAGCTTTCCGTAAATTGTGACATTTTCCCCGCCTCATGCATGCTTACAAGCTGAGCAAGTGTCTGACGCAGTTCTTTTCGTTCTACAATCTTATCCACAAACCCGTGTTCCAGAAGAAATTCAGATCTCTGGAACCCTTTCGGAAGTTTTTGTCCGATGGTCTGTTCAATCACACGCGGTCCCGCAAAACCGATCAGCGCATTTGGTTCAGCCAGAATGATATCTCCTAACATGGCAAAACTTGCTGTAACCCCTCCTGTCGTAGGATCTGTCAAAACACTGATGTAGAGCTGTCCGGCGTCATGATGCCGTTTTAAGGCTGCAGAAGTCTTGGCCATCTGCATCAGAGAATGAATTCCCTCCTGCATTCTCGCTCCTCCCGAGCATGCAAAGATAATCACCGGAAGCTTTGCCTGCGTCGCGCGCTCAACAGCACGTGTAATCTTCTCACCGACTACTTTCCCCATACTTGCCATCATGAATCGTCCGTCACATACAGCCAGCGCCACTTCACGTCCTTCTATTTTTGCCTTACCGGTCACAACCGCCTCATCCAACCCGGTCTTCTCCTGAAGCATTTTTACCTTTTCTTCATAGCCTTTATAATGCAGTGGATTTCCGGAGGTAAGGCCCTCGTCCCATGCCTCAAATGTATCTGGATCAGCGATCATTTCTATACGTCGCATCGCATGTACTCTGAAATAATTTCCGCATTTCGGACAAATATAGTATCCTTTTTTCACATCTTCCGTGAAAATCGCCGCTTTACAGGCATTACATTTTTTCAGAATTCCTTCCGGCACTTCCGGAGATGTCATTCGCTTACCGGATCCTTCATTTTTCCCAAGGTTGATTCCCTTTTTAAACATATTTGCCAACTGCATTTTTCTACTCTCCTGACTCCTGCTACATTACGAACTGCTAGGCCTCTGTATTTCCCAGAAGTTCCTGTTCTTTTTCTGCTACAAACTCTATATCAAAATTCCCATCCTGATAATCCGGGTGGCTCATGATCTCATACTGATAATCAACATTTGTATCGATTCCCTCAATGATGATCTCACCAAGCGCACACTGCATCTTTCTGACAGCTTCTTTACGGGTCTTTGCGAAAACAATCAGTTTCGCCAGCATATTATCATAATATGGCGGTACGCTGTAACCACTGTAAATAGCGGAATCGATCCGCACCCCTTTTCCTCCCGGGAGGTACATATCCCGAATGGTACCCGGGCATGGGCGGAAATTCTTTGCCGGATTTTCCGCGTTGATCCTGCACTCGATGGCATGACCTGTCAAATGCACGTCTTCCTGCTTTATTGCAAGTTTTTCTCCGTCAGCAATGCGAATCTGAGCCTTGATCAGATCAATTCCGGTCACCCACTCTGTCACCGGATGCTCCACCTGGATCCGGGTATTCATTTCCATAAAATAGAATTTTCCGGTCTTTTCCAAAAGGAACTCGATGGTACCGGCATTTTCATAATGGGCCGCTTTGGCTGCGCGAACTGCTGCGGCTCCCATTTCCGCACGAAGTTCTTCGGAAATGGCCATACACGGGGATTCCTCCACCAGTTTCTGATGGTTTCTCTGAATCGAACAGTCACGTTCTCCCAGATGGATGACATTTCCGTATTTATCTGCAAGGATCTGAAATTCAATGTGTTTCGGATGCTGTACAAAATGCTCCAGATACATGGTGCCGTCTCCGAACGCTGCCTTTGCTTCTGACTGCGCAGTGTGGAATGCATTTTCAAATTCGTCCGGCGTCTGTGCCACGCGCATTCCCTTGCCGCCGCCTCCAAGTGCTGCTTTGATGATCACCGGATACCCGGTCTCTTCTGCAATCTTTGCGCCTTCTTCTGCATCATAAATCGCATGGTCACTTCCCGGAATGACCGGCACATTTGCCTGTACCATTGTGGTTCGCGCCTGGGATTTGTCTCCAAGGCTGCGGATCACATCGGCTCCCGGCCCGATGAAAATAATATTGCATTGTTCGCACAGTTCTGCAAAACGGCTGTTTTCAGACAAGAATCCGAATCCGGGATGAATCGCATCGGCTCCCGAAATAATCGTCGCACTGATGATCTGTTCCATATTCAGATAACTGTCTGAGGACGGCGCCGGTCCGATACAGACTGCTTCGTCTGCAAGCTGTGTGTGAAGCGCCTCTTTGTCAGCTTCCGAATACACCGCAACCGTCTCGATTCCCATTTCTCTGCACGCACGAATGATACGCACTGCAATCTCGCCACGATTGGCAATCAGTATTTTCCTAATCATATCTATCCCCTATCCGATCATCAGCGACAACTCTGCTTTTACAGCCACTTCTCCGTCAACAGAGGCAATTCCTTCCCCGATGACCAGAGGGCCTTTCTGCCGGATGATTCTCGCCTCCAGTTTCAGCTTATCTCCCGGAACGACCTTGCGGCGGAACTTGCAGTTCTTGATTCCCCCGAAATATCCGAGCTTTCCTTTGTTTTCTTCCTGCATCAGAACCGCTACTGCTCCGGTCTGCGCCAGTGCTTCCACGATCAGAACGCCCGGCATGACCGGCTCCTGCGGGAAATGTCCCGCAAAGAAATCCTCACGGTATGTAACGCATTTGTACCCGATGGCATACTCGCCCGGTTCATAGTCCTCAATGTAATCCACCAGCAGAAACGGATGTCTGTGCGGAATGATTTCTTTAATCTCTGTAATACCCAAATGTTTCATCGCTGCCTCCTTACGCAATTCTGAATAACGGCTGTCCGTATTCTACGGCTTCCCCATTCTTTACCAGCACTTCTGTAACAGTACCGTCAAATTCAGATTCAATTTCATTCATCAGTTTCATTGCTTCTACGATTGCCACAGTCTGCCCCTTCTTCACACGGTCGCCCACAGACACAAAAGGCTGGGCATCTTCTGCCGGTGCAGCGTAAAATGTTCCGACAAGTGGAGATTTAACTAGATTTCCGTTCGGTTCCATCGCCGGGATCTCTGCTTTCGCGGCCTGCGTTTTCTGTTCTATTGTAACAACCTGAACGTTTTCATTCGTACCCTTTACCGGTTCTTTTTCTTTTCGGATATTCAGTTTTACATTTCCTTCTTCATATTCAAAGCCACTCAGTGCCGAATCGGAAACGGCCTGAATTAATTTCACCAGATTCTCTAATTCCATCATCCTGCCCCTCTAACCTTCATATTTTTTCATCAGCAGGACCGCATTGTGTCCGCCAAATCCCAGAGAATTACTCATTGCATATTTGATTTCCTTTTCCACCGGAGCACCGACTGCATAGTTCAGATCACATTCCTCATCTGTTTCTTTTGTTCCGATCGTCTGATGAATGAATCCGTCCTGGATGGATTTTACACAAGTCACACACTCTACCGCGCCTGCCGCACCGAGCAGATGACCGATCATGGATTTCGTCGAGTTGACTACAAGATCTTTTGCCGCATCACCGAATGCTCTCTTGATCGCATAGGTCTCGAACAGATCATTGTGGTGTGTGCTGGTTCCGTGTGCATTAATATACTGAACCTCCGACGGAGTCACACCTGCTTCTTCCATGGCAAGTTCCATCGCTTTGGCAGCTCCGCTTCCATCCTCCGCCGGGGAAGTAATATGGTATGCATCTCCGGTGGAACCGTATCCTACAAGCTCTGCATAAATCTTCGCGCCTCTGGCCTTTGCATGTTCCAGTTCCTCCAGAACGACCACGCCTGCCCCCTCTCCGAGAACGAACCCGCTTCTGTCCTTATCAAACGGAATAGAAGCTCTCTTCGGATCCTCACTGGTCGTAAGCGCAGTCAGCGCGGTAAATCCTGCCACACCAGTCGGACAGATACAGCTTTCGGTTCCGCCTGCAAACATCACATCCGCATCGTCGTACTGGATTGCACGGAACGCATCACCGATACAGTTGGTTCCGGTCGCACAGGCTGTGACAACATTTGTGCATTTTCCCTTCAGTCCAAGCTGAATCGAAACATTTCCGGCTGCCATATTGGAGATCATCATGGGAACCATCAAAGGAGCAACTCTTCCCGGCCCCTTCTGCAGAATCGTGGTGTACTGTTTTTCAATCTGCTGAAGGCTTCCGATACCGGAACCGATAATCACACCGCAGCGGTACGGGTCTTCCTTTTCAATCTCGAAACCGGCATCCTCACAGGCTTCTTTTGCAGCCACAACCGCATACTGTGAGAATGTTTCCATACGTTTTGCCGCTTTAAAATCCATGCGTTTCTTCGCAGAAAATCCTTTTACTTCTGCCGCGATCTTTACTTTATAATCTGATGTGTCAAATTTGGTGATCGCACCGATTCCGCATCTGCCTTCTTTGATCCCTTCCCAAAATTCATCTACCGTATTTCCAATCGGCGTAATCGCTCCAAGACCTGTAATCACTACTCTGCGTTTCATATTTCCACCCTCCTATATCGCCATGCCACCGTCTACTGCAAGCACCTGGCCCGTGATATACCCTGCTTCGTCGGATGCAAGAAATGCTGCTGCTGCTGCAATATCTCCGGTCTGACCCAGACGACCCAGAGGAATCTGTTTCATTGTTTCTTCTTTCACTTTGTCGGATAACACGTTGGTCATATCCGTCTCAATATATCCCGGAGCAATCGCATTCACCGTAATTCCACGACTCGCAAGTTCCTTTGCCGCGGATTTTGTCATGCCGATCACACCTGCTTTTGATGCTGCGTAATTGATCTGTCCTGCGTTTCCGGAAAGTCCCACTACAGAAGACATATTAATGATTCTTCCGCTTCTCTGCTTCATCATCTGTCTGGACGCAAACCTTATGCAGTGGAAAGTTCCTTTCAGATTCACGTCTACAACATTCGTAAAGTCTTCCTCACTCATCCGCATGATCAATCCGTCTTTCGTGATACCTGCATTATTTACAAGAATATCGATTCTGCCGAACTGATCGATCACTTCCTTAATAAATGCTTCGCACGCGTCATAGTCCGCCACATTGCACTGCTTGATCACGGCCCGGCCGCCATCTACTATAATACTTTGTTTTACTTCCTCCGCTTTCTGTGCAGAACCGTTATAATTAATGACCACCGTCGCTCCAAGCTGCGCAAACTTCATTGCTATTGCCTTCCCGATTCCGCGGGATGCACCGGTCACTACTGCGATTTTTCCGTTTAACATATTTCTTCTCCTCTACTAAACAGTCAATTCCAAGACCACCTTGTCTATGTCTTCCCAGGTTCCAATGTTGTAAACCTTTACGCTGCGGTCAATTTTCCTCAGAAACCCTGCCAGCGTTTTACCCGGCCCGATTTCTACAAACGTATCCACGCCTTCCGCGATCATACGCTCTACACTTTCCTGCCAGCGCACGGAAGCCGCAACCTGTTCAGCCAGAAGTTTCTTCGTTTCACGAATGTCGGTTACATATTCGGCCGTTACATTTGTCACATAAGGAATCTGAAGTGGTTCCATTTCTACTTTTTCCATTTCTTTCGCAAGTTCTTCACCTGCTTGTTTCAGCATCGGTGAATGGAACGGACCGCTGACATTCAGAAGCACCGCCCTTTTAGCTCCCGCTTCTTTTAATATTTCTGCCGCTTTCTCCACCGCTTTCGTCTCACCGGTGATAACGATCTGGCCCGGGCAATTGTAATTTGCCACCGTGACTCCTTCCAAATCCTTAATCCCTTCTTCGATTACCGATGCATCCATTCCAAGGATTGCCGCCATGGCGCCTTCTCCTGCCGGAACCGTATTCTGCATCAGAATCCCTCTTTTTCTCACCAGATAAATTGCATCCTCTTCCTTCATGCCTCCAGCGACGCTGATCGCGCAATACTCGCCAAGACTAAGTCCCGCCGTCACATCAGGTTTCAGACCTCTTTCCTCCACAACCTTCGTCATGGCAAGGCAAGTCGTCACAAGCGCTGCCTGTGTATATTCGGTCAGATCCAGTTTCTCATTTTCTTCAAAGCATAATGCTTTCATATCTATCTGCAAAAGTTCGCTTGCCTTATCATAGACAGCCTTTGCAAGTTCACTATTTTCATAAAAATCTTTTCCCATGCCGGGTTTCTGAGCGCCCTGTCCTGGGTAAATAAATGCAATCTTAGCCATAGATGTTCAGTCCTCCAATCAGCGCATCTGTCTCCTTCACCAGTTTCTGAATCAGCTCCTCGCAGCTTAAGATCTCTTTCACCATCGCCGCACTCTGTCCGGCCATCACACTGCCGTTTACAACATCTCCGTCAACGACCGCTCTGCGAAGTCCGCCCAGAGTCAGATGCTCCAGTTCCTCAAAGCTAGCTCCCGCTTTCTCCATATCCAGATACTGCTTCGTCATCTGATTTCTCAGAGCACGCACCGGATGGCCGGTTGTTCTGCCGGTTACTCTGGAATCGATATCCTTTGCTTTAAGGATTGCATTTTTATAATTTTCATGAACCATAGATTCTTTCGTTGCCACAAAATGGGTCCCCATCTGTACCGCTCTTGCTCCAAGCATAAATGTAGCCGCAATTCCTCTTCCGTCTGCAATTCCACCCGCAGCAATAACCGGAATGTTCACCGCATCAACGATCTGCGGAACCAAAACCATCGTCGTATTCTCGCCGATATGTCCTCCCGCTTCTGTTCCTTCCGCTACCAGCGCATCCGCACCGCAGCGCTCCATTCTTTTTGCAAGTGCAACGGAAGCCACAACCGGGATGACCTTAACCCCTGCTTCCTTCCACATTTTCATATATTTCTCTGGATTTCCAGCACCAGTGGTAACCACCTTCACGCCTTCTTCCGCTACCACTTTTGCCACTTCATCCGCATAAGGACTCATGAGCATAATGTTGACACCAAATGGTTTGTCAGTCAGTTTCTTTGCTTCTCTGATCTGTTCGCGTACCCATTCTGCCGGGGCACTCGCAGCTCCAATGAGTCCAAGCCCACCGGCATTTGATACGCCGGCCGCAAGATGATACTCAGCAACCCAGGCCATTCCTCCCTGGATAATCGGATATTCTATTCCAAGTAATTCGGTTACTTCTGTCTTCATATTACAACCTCTTTTTTCTTAAATGACTTACTCTGACTAATGATTCACTTATTCGGATTTATTTCTCTAATCCTTTGATGTAAGTTACAACGCTGCCGATCGTAGTAAGATCACCGATCGCTTCTGTATCGATTTCCACACCGAACTCATCTTCAAATGACATAACCATGTCCATAAGATCCAGAGAATCTGCTCCAAGTGATTCAAACGTTGTTTCCTCTGTAAGGTCTGCTGCGTCTACTCCTAAACCTTCTGCTACGATTGCTTTTACTTTCTCTAACATGTGATTGTCTCCTTCTTCTCTTTTCATTTTTTCTATTTAATCATATATGTAATCCGTCCTGCGCCTGCGCCGACAGCTATTACCTTGTTACCATTCAATAAGGGATGCTCCCCAGGAAAGCCCTGCTCCAAATCCTGCTATAACAATCCTCTGCCCTTTTTGCAGCATTCCGCTTCGGTTCATTTCATCCAGAAGAATCGGAATGCTGGCAGAAGATGTATTTCCAAATTCAGAAATATTCATCGGGAATTTACAAATATCAATTTTCATTCTCTTTGCCACCGATTCGATAATTCTCTGATTCGCCTGATGAAGGACAAACCAGTCGATATCCTCTTTTACATAATCTGTCCTGCCAAGGAGTTCTTCTATCACTTCCGGGACTTTCTTCACTGCGAATTTAAACACTTCCTTACCATCCATCGATAAGTAAGTCTGCTTTGCTGCCTCTTTTTCTTCCCAGCCCTTCTGATGTCGGCTTTCACAGGCCAGTACCTCTCCCATAGTGCCATCTGAATGTGTCACACATGGGAAAACTTCTCCTTCCTCCCCGCGAATCACTGCGGCTCCCGCACCGTCGCCGAACAGGATACAGCTTCCTCTGTCTTCCCAGTTCACGATGTTAGAAAGCGTCTCACTTCCTATGATCAGAATGGTTCTGTACATTCCTGATGCGATATATGCCTGCGCAGCATTATAGGCAAACACAAATCCTGCGCACGCAGCGCTCATATCAAAACAGGTCGCGTTCTCTGCCCCCAGTGCCTTCTGAACTTCACACGACACACAAGGAATGATTGTATTCGGTGTGATCGTTGCTGTCAGGATCAGATCCAATTCTTTCGCTTCTACTTTTCCATTCTCCAGAGCCGCCCTGGCAGCCTTAACAGCCATACTCATCGTTGTGTCTTCATCTGCAATATGCCTTCTCACAATCCCAGTTCGTTCACGAATCCACTCATTACTGGTCTCCACTATTTTCGCTATGTCATGATTGTCGTAAAAGTTTTCCGGGGCGTACGCTCCGATACCACATATTTTTCCTCTCATACTGTCCTCTTGGTCTTAAATATAGATATTTTTGATTTAAAATACTTTGAGTTTCAAACTATTTGACAATATAACATATATATAAGCGTTTGGCAAGAGGTTTTTTGATTTTCTTTTCGACATGAATTATTTTGGTAATCTAACAAGAATAGAAATAAGATTTGAAGAAAGAAAAAACGAGAACACATTCTCATGTATTCTCGTTCATCTATTTATGCGGAAGATGGGACTTGAACCCACACGCCCTTGCGAGCACTAGAACCTGAATCTAGCTCGTCTGCCATTCCGACACTTCCGCGTCAACAATAGGTATATTACCACATCATTTTTAAAAATGCAAGAGGAAAATCAAAAAAATTATTTTTTTCGCTCCCATCATATTTTAATTACCCAGAATAAATCAAGATATTCCAAAGCTTTTTTCGTATCACCATTTTTAATGGCTTCGATTACTAAATCATTCAAAAACTTATCTTTTCTTAATCCGTCCTTATATTGCATATCTGTTGGCATGTGCTCATTCATCCTTTCACACCCCTTTCATATAGCCTGTTCTTATCTATATTATAGGGATATTTTTTATCAGTGTAAAGCCTTATTAAACTATCAAAGTACCTTTTTGGTTCAGAACATATTTCTATTCAAAATACAAATATAATATTGACATACCTGTACCAACTGTATATACTGTATATATACAGATTAATCAACCGAGGTGATAGAGTCTCATGAATATCTTTATTGACAACAAAAGCGGCGCACCTATTTATGATCAGATCTATTCCCAGATTAAGAATCAGATCATCAGCGGCGACCTTAAGGAGGATGAAGCCCTGCCTTCCATCCGCAATCTGGCGAAGGATCTAAGAATCAGCGTCGTCACGACAAAGCGGGCCTATGATGAACTGGAACGGGAAGGATTTATATACACGATCGCCGCAAAGGGATGCTTCGTCGCACCCAAGAATGTGGAACTTCTGCGTGAAGAAAACCTGAAGAAGATCGAGGAATATATGCAGAAGATCAATCAGCTTGCAGCTTCCTGCAATCTCAGTAAGGAAGACCTTATAGAAATGTTTCATTTGAGTTGGGAGGAATCATTATGAATGCACTGGAAATCAAAAATCTTACCAAAAGCTACCGGGATTTTACTCTGGATAATCTGAATCTAACGCTGCCAAACGGATGTATCCTGGGACTCATCGGGGAGAATGGGGCCGGCAAGAGTACGACGATCAAATTGATCCTGGATATTATCCACAAGGATTCCGGTACGATCACGCTTCTCGGTCATGACAGCGAACATATTCCGCTGCAGGCCAAAGAAGATATCGGAGTCGTCCTGGATGAAGTCGGTTTTCCGGAATGTCTGACCGCCAAACAGGCAGACAACATTATGAAATACACGTTTTCGCGCTGGGA
This sequence comes from Bariatricus sp. HCP28S3_D3, assembly GCF_052065755.1. Taxonomy (NCBI): domain Bacteria; kingdom Bacillati; phylum Bacillota; class Clostridia; order Lachnospirales; family Lachnospiraceae; genus Bariatricus; species Bariatricus sp. HCP28S3_D3. The sequence continues at coordinate 319,895 of NZ_JBQHTK010000001.1, forward strand.
TTCTGCTATGTATAGGCAGCTTCTGGTCAAGTTATCAATTCCCGAGAATAAACCTTTCAGTGATTTTTCCCGCGGAATGAAGATGAAGCTCGGGATCGCCGTTGCGCTCTCACACCATCCGAAGCTTCTGCTCCTTGACGAGGCGACCAGCGGTCTGGATCCGGTTGTCCGTGATGAAGTAGTAGACATGTTCAGTGAATTTACAAGAGATGAGAGTCATTCCATTCTGATTTCATCCCATATCGTCAGTGATCTGGAAAAGCTCTGCGATTACATTGCTTTTCTTCATAAAGGTAAACTGCTGCTGTGCGAGGAAAAAGATATCCTATTGGAAGAATATTGCATCATCCATTGCTCGTTTGAGCAATTCCGTGAACTTGACCCTGCTGCTATCAAAGGCGAGAAACGGACTGCCTACGGAATCGAAGTACTGATCCGCCGGGACGCTGTTCCTGCCGGTATCCCGGTCAGTCCGGTAACAATCGAAGAACTCTTCATTTTCATGGTTAAGGAGGTAAGATAAGATGAAAGGTTTGCTTCTGAAAGATATGTATATGACGCGCAAATACTGCCGCTCCTTCTTCTTTATCATTTTTATATTTATTGCGGTATCCGTATTTGCCGATGGGAACTTCTTTTTCACCCTCTATCCGATCGTCTTTGCCAGTATGATTCCGGTCACGCTGCTTGCCTATGACGAGCGAAGCAAATGGACGATCTACAGCGAGACGCTTCCATACTCCAGAGCACAGCTGGTCTCCGTGAAATACCTGATGGCGTTGATCTTAATAAGCAGCGTGTGGATTTTTTCCTTTGCAGGAATGCTTCTGAGATGTGTGGTATCCCACAGCGAATTTACCCGGGGATCATTTTTTTCAGGAATCACACTTCACTCTGCCGGGCTGCTCTGCGTCTCGCTTCTGCTGCCGGTCATTTTCAAATTCGGTTCTGAAAAGGGGCGTCTGGCCTATTACATTATTATTATCATAACCTGTGTAGTTGGCACCCTTATGATCAACATCAGTGAAGAGATGAATATTTCCCTTCCGAACAGGATCCCGGCATTCGCGATACCTGCCGGCGCAGCTATTCTGTTTGTCCTTTCATGGCTCCTCTCCATCCGGATCTATGAAAAAAAAGAACTGTAAATTAAAGAGGCATCATATGATGCCTCTTTTTCGTCTCTATCGTTATGACTACTCTGATTCATACACATACAGTTCATGCAGTGCCCTTGTCGCACAGATGTAGCGGAACTGCTTAAAAAACGGATTTTTCTCCTGCCCGCCTGCCACAAAGACCTGATCGAATTCCAGCCCTTTTGCCATATAATATGTCGTAACCGTAATCCCTTTACGGAATACCGAACTGTCCCGATCAATATAACAGACGTCTTCCCTCTGATTTTTCAGATAGGAAAACGCTTCTTTCGCCTCACGCTCCGTCATAGTCAGCACAGCCGCTGTCTCATATCTGTCGCCGCCGATCCGAACCTTCCCCAGTATATCATCCAAAGCCGCCGCAGGCGTACTGCAAGTCATTTCCTCCACCGGCTTTCCGTGCCGCTGCATATATTCAATTCCTTTCACATCAGACACATTCCACGCATACTCTGCAATTTCTATCGTATTCCGGTAACTTTTGTTCATTTCAATCTTTCGCACATCTCTTCCAAAGATTTTCGGAAGGAACTTCAGCACATCCTGCTGACGCGTATCCACCGTCTGTGCTTTATCTCCCAGAATCGTCATCCTGCAGTCGAACAGCTTTTCCAGTATCACATACTGCAAATAAGAATAATCCTGCATCTCATCGATCACCAGATGGCGAATCGTTCGTCTGGATTCTCCTTTGCAAAGGCGGTATTTCAAATACAGCATCGGATATACATCTTCATATTCCAGCAGCCGCTTTTCCAAAGGAACCGACGGCAAGGCCGGAAGTCCATTCGCCTCCATAAGCCGGTTATAGATTTCATAAACATCGGTCGTCACATACATGTTCCGGAACGTTTCCCGAACCAATTCCAGCTCGTCTTCACAGAGCGTTTTTCCATAAAGCGTCTCATATTCATCCACGAAATACTCCATCACCGCGTCCATTCTTGACAAAAGCGGCACTTCACCGAATTTAAAATAAAACAATTTCAGGAGTTCTTCTTCTGTTTTGACCATTCCTTTGTATTCAACGTCTTTCAAATCGACCAGTTCATCCTCCAGACCGACCAGGAATCCTTCTACCGCTCCGACAAATGCCTCTGACTGCTTCCACTGGAATCTCGCCTCTTCTTCCTCCGTAATTCCCTGCATTCTTCTTTCTATCTGATGATACCGGTCCTCACAGTCCGCAGCCACATCCTGAAGTTCCCGATAGGCAAATAAATCGAAGCTCATCTCCTGAATATTTTCTTCTCCCAGTTCCGGAAGAATATGGGAAATATAATCCGCAAAGACACTGTTCGGAGACAGAATCAGAATATTAGATGACTTAAGTCTTTTCCTGTCATGATACAGTAAATACGCGATCCTGTGAAGCGCGACAGATGTCTTCCCGCTGCCTGCCGCCCCCTGAATGATCATGATCTTATCCTTTGTATTCCGTATGATCTCATTTTGTTCTTTCTGAATCGTGCGCACGATATTCTTCAGCTTGACATCACTGCTTTCTCCCAGCTCCTGTTTCAGAATATCATCATCGATCTTCATGTCACTTTCAAATTCATAGATCATCCGGCCGCCCCGGATCTTATACTGCCACTTTGAGCTGATCTCTCCCTCCAGAACGCCCGCAGGCGCTTCATAGGAAGCCGGGCCTTTATCATAATCATAAAACAGACTGCTGACCGGAGCCCTCCAGTCATAGATCAGCGGAACGCTTCCGCGTTCTTCTGCAAAATTTCCGATTCCTATATAGAATGTCTCCGCCTCATCTTCTCCGGCATATACAAAATCCACACTTCCGAAAAAAGGCGAATCAAGCATTTTAAGCAGGCGGCTCTTCATTCGCTGATTTTCCTGATTCGCATTGACCTGCGCAAGAAGCGCCTGCTGATTGTCAAAATTCTCATATCCGTACTGATCCATCTCGGTATAGTTTTCCCAATAATACTCATTCATACCTTCGATGTCTTTCCGAACCGTCTGAATCGTCTCCCCTATTTCCCGAATCTTCTTCCTGAGTTTTTCTGTCACCTCATTCAGAAACTCTGTGCCTCTCGTCATATAGTTCTACCCTTCCTGCTTCTCATTTTCACCGGGCCTTTCTCCCGTACGTACTATCTTAACACAGCCACGAAAGATAGGAAAGGTCAAAATGTTACTCTTCTTTTTTCTTCAACATTCGCAGGATCAGATCAACCGAACCATTGATTCCATAACTGGAACTGTTGATCAGCAGATCATAATTCGATGCCTTTCCCCATTCCAGTCCGGTATAGAATTTATAATAATCCACATGCTTTCGATCCAATGCATGCAACATTCTCCGGGCCTGTTTTTCTGTCAGATTCTTATTGACCTCCATGACCCGCTGTACCCGCCGCTCAAATGGCGCCGTGATAAAAATACTGATATGAGGAATGTTATTATTTGCCAGAATCACATCAGCACACCGGCCCATGATAATAAAATCCTCTTCTTTTGCCATATCGCAGAGCAGTTTACTCTGATTAAAGAAAACAGCATCTTTCTTCGGCAGTCCGTGATACCGGTTGAATTCTTCCAGTCTCTGTGCCAGCGTTACCTTCTGAGCTTTTGTAAATGCCTGGCTGGTTCCAACATATCGTGCGCGGTTCTCCTCATCATGAATGTACGGATATCCTCCCTTGTCATAGACAGTATCCTTCTCCGCCTCCAGTCTCCGGAGTACCTCATTGAATATTTCCACATCATAATAATTGATTTTTAACGCATCTGCCAACTGGAATCCGATCTCACTTCCGCCACATCCGTAAGTACGTCCGATACAGATGATCATATGGTCCTTCTCCCCGAACCGCTGTGTCAAAGTATTCAGTTTCGCACGTTTGACATCCAGAACATCCCCCTCTGCGAAACTGGTAGGCAGTTCTTCCACAGCTTTTAATATTTGATCGTATTCCCGCATAATCTCGCTTCGAACCGGTTTTTCCCGAATCGTGCGCGCCATGTTGCTGATCAGGGCAAGTTCACTTCTCAGTGTATGCCCTTCATTTCTTTCACGCAGTCTCTCGACAATATCATTGATGCACCGTTCCCTGTCTCCATTAAACACTCGTCCCAGAGAAGATCCCAGACTTTCATATACTTTCGCATCCAAATCATAAATTCGTTCTGCCAGCCTTAACAGGCTGTTATTACTATTCTGCATATACTCTTCCCCTCCCTATCTAAAAAAAACGAGTGTATCCAGCAGGAACACCGGAACCAATACACAAACAGACCATAACAGATAATGGAAAAATGACGGCATACGAATACCATTTTCTTCTGAAATGGATTTCACCATAAAGTTCGGAGCATTTCCAATGTATGTGTTCGCTCCCATAAATACCGCGCCGCAGGAAATCGCCGTCAGCATTTTCACCGGAACCGTTCCCAGTGTAGTCGCAATTCCTTTTGTGAATCCCATAACGCCTGCCGTTGTAAGGAACACAAGATAGGTCGGCGTGTTATCCAGAAAACTGGAAAGCGCACCGGTCACCCAGAACATTTCCATCGGTTTGGTAAGCCCCAGACTCGCCCCCATACTCTTTAGAATCATAAGCGCCGGCTGCATCGTGATAAATATGCCAATAAAAAGCACCGCAACTTCCTGAATTGCTCCCCATGTGAAATGGTTTTTCTTCCGCACTTCTTGATCCGTCGTTTTAAATGACAGAAATGCTGCCAGAAGAATGATCGCCATTTCGATTATCGCAGGCCAGGTCAGTGTGACACTTCCAAACACAGGAATTCCTTTTACATTTCCCGACGCATCCCGGAAAAGCGGGAGCTCTGGCAACACGCCACTCAGTATAACAGCTGCAACGATCATCACAAGAAAAATAATATTATGCAGACCTTTGATCGTAATCTTTGTGCCCGGTCTGCTGATATCCGGCATCCGCCCTGAAGCAATATCCCTGCAATACGCACGACGATCGATCCAATAAAATACTGTTAATAATACTACCATGTTAAAGAGTAAAATCGGGAACAGATGCAGGCTCCAAAAAAACGGCACTCCTCTGGAAAATCCCATCAAAAGCGGCGGATCTCCCACCGGTGTCAGACACCCTCCGATATTGGACACCAGGAAAATGAAAAACACCATGATATGTGCTCTCTTCTTACGCCACGAGTTCATCTTTATGACCGGGCGCACCATCAGCATACTTGCTCCCGTCGTTCCGATCAGACTTGACAAAACGGTTCCAAGTGTAAGTAATATCACATTCACTCTGGGCGAACCTGCAAGGTCTCCTTCCATCGTAATATTACCAGCCACACAGAAAAGTCCGAACAAAAGCACAATAAATGTTAAATAATCCCCGATGATACATTCCAGAACTGTTTCTGCGGCAGTCCCCATCCCATATACAACCGCATAAGGTATCACAAAAAGAACAGACCACAAAATCACGGCCCACGGCTGATGTTTCTCCCACCACGCCGGTTTGATCAGTGGCATAACTGCAATACAAAGAAGAAGTCCGGCAAACGGAATACACATCCAAAGCGGCGGAACGATTGCCTCTGCCTTTTTTACAGCATGATCCGCTGCCAATACCGCCATTGGACTTGCTAGGTTGACTAAAATAAGAGTGAACAAAGTAGTCATAAAATAATATCGTTTTTTCAAGCTAACACCCTCCCTGACTCATTTTCTCAAAGTATTCTCATACAATGACCGCCCTTTGGGGCACTCCTAATATAGCACACGAAGAGTAAATAATACATCGTCAGATTCACTAATTTTTTCCATTTATCGGTTTTTATAAACAGCTAAATGCTCAGAAAAAGCACGCTGCCGACGGTAAAGTCTGCAGCGTGCTCCTTTATTTCACTGATATAAGAGAGTCCTAAAAAATTATCCTTCAATCGTGATATACTTTTTCGTCTCTACTACGGGCTTTGCTTCCTTTTTCGGAATCTCCAGTTTCAAAATGCCATGCTTAAATTCTCCTTTAATATCTTCCTCCGTCAGATCTTCACCTACATAGAAGCTTCTTTGGCAAGCTCCGGAGAAACGTTCCTGACGGATGTATTTTCCGGTCGCTTTATCCTTCTCATTCTCCTCCTGCATCTTCGCAGCATTGATCGTAAGGTATCCATCTTCCAGCGATACCTTTACTTCATCTTTCTTAAAGCCCGGAAGCTCCACTTCAATCGTATATCCTGTATCATGCTCTCTGATATCCGTTTTCATGATATTTTTAGCGCCACGCCCATAGGCTTTCTTTTCCATTCTCTTTACATCTTTGTCATTATAAAACGGGAAACTCCAAAAATCATCAAAAAAGTCATTTCCAAAAATACTCGGTGTCATCATAAGTCATTCCTCCATTCAATTCAAATCAATTAATATACTATTGTTATCTGTTATCCATTATCCTTCAATCGAAATAAACCTTTTTGTCTCAACGGCAGGTTTGGCTTCTTTCTTCGGGATTATCATCTTCAGTGTTCCGTCTTCGAATTTTGCTTTGATATCTTCTTCCGTCACATCATCTCCTACAAAGAAACTTCTGCTTCCGGTTCCTGAATATCTTTCCCTGCGGATGTAATGTCCTTTCTCATCTTTGTCATCTCTCTTCGCATTTACCGAAGCATGAATGGTAAGGTAACCATCTTTCAGTTCTGCCTGTACATCTTCTTTATTCGCACCCGGGATATTCATCGTAATCTCATATGCGCCATCCTTATCCTGGATATCTGTACTCATCAAATCCGTTGCCCCGTAACTTCCGAATGGATCCTCAAAAAAGTTATCAAATACATCGTTTCTAAAAATACTAGGCATTAACATAAAACATCGCTCCTTCTTAAAATATATATGTATGTTATATTGTTTGTAGATTTGAACTTCGAGATTCAGTTTCTGTTCTTTTATTTTTCCTCTTCCCTTGTTCTAGTTGTAATATAACACTTATTGTTAGCACTGTCAATAGGTGAGTGCTAATTTTTTTAAATTTTTTTTCTCTCCTCAGAATCAAAAACAGCCATTGCAGGAATTGAAATACAGCGTCCAATATTCTGCAATGACTGTTTCTATTCTTTATTTTCTAATTATCTTTTCTTCTAAATTCAGAACTCGCTTATAACTCCTTATAGTGAAAATTCTTCCAATAATTTCTTCTGATACTCCGGATCATTTGCTGCTTTTATGATATCTACCGTCCGATTCTGCTCTTCAAGAAGAATATTCAACTGATTAATCTGCTGCCTTCCAATCGCTTCGCCCTTTATCATTCCAGCGGCTTCGCCATCCTCATACCCCTCCGCGCGGGTCTGGCGCATATTCATCAATTCTTCATTGTGTCCCGTACAGATTCGCATTTTTCGTAATGTTCGCATAAATATCTGCAAGCATTGAGATTTCTAAAAAATTCTGATGTATGAGATAAAATCAGACACTTTTCGCTTAGACAAATAGAACTAAATGCTTTGTCTGTATTCTAACATAAGGAAATACGAAATACAATTCCTTACTGTTCTAAATCAACATAAAAGATGCCCCAAAACACCGTTCAGTTTCGGCATTTCAGGGCATCTTCTGATTCAATATTCTTATTGCGTGTTACGCACAACCACACATCTTCCTCTACGCAATCGGCTCAAAATCCGCCACTCCATGCTTGCACAGCGGGCAGATAAAGTCTTCCGGCAGTTCATCGCCTTCATAGATATAACCGCAGATCTTGCAGACAAATCCTTTCTTTCCTTCAGTCTGTGGTTTCGGTTTTACATAATTCTGATAGTAAGTATAGGTCATCGTTTCCACATTAGAGATCACACGGGATTCTGTAATACTGCAGATGAACATTCCATGTGTATCCAGATCTATATACTGTTCTACCTTTAACGACATGAAGGAATTAATGTATTTCGGCAGGAATACCAGTCCATTATCAGAGCGAAGTGTTTCAACGCCTTCGAATTTATCAACCGTTCTTCCGCTCTGGAAACCATATCTCTCAAATACACGGAACGGCGCTTCCGTAGACAGGCAGTTCAGATTCATGATTCCTGTCTGTTTGATCACATGATGAGAATAATTTGCCTTATTGATCGTTACAGCGACCCGGTTCGGAGTATTCGTAACCTGAGATACCGTATTTACGATCAGACCATTATCCTTCTTTCCATCGTTGGATGTAATCACATACAACCCGTATCCGATGTTGAAAAGTGCAGACAGATCATTTTTATTCGCTGTATCTGCATTTTGTGCAATATAGTCTGCACAAAGCTCATCAGCCAGTTTTTCAAGTTGCTCACTGCTCTCTTCATTCAGTGCTGACATGATACGTACTGTATTCTCTGTATAGGTCAGATTTTTACTCTTTTCCAGCATGCCTTTCATAACCTTTGTAGCCATCGGAGCCCAGGAGCCGTTTTCGATAAATGCCACCGTTCTCTTCTGATAATTGCGTTCGGTCAGATGATTGATAAATTCGCGCATGAACGGGAAAATGTCTGCGTTATAAGTCGTAGTGGCAAGTACCAGCTTGTTGTAGCGGAATGCATCTTCCACAGCTTCAGCCATATCCGTACGTGCAAGGTCATGCAGTTCTACTTTCGGGCAGCCTTTTGCACGGAGTTTATCTGCCAGTGCATTGACGGCTTTCTTTGTATTGCCATATACGGAAGTATAAGCGATCACAATTCCTTCTGATTCTGCTTCGTAAGAAGACCATGTGTTGTAAAGTCCAAGGTAATATCCCAGATTTTCTTTCAAAATCGGTCCGTGCAGCGGACAGATCGTCTGAATATCCAGTCCTGCTGCTTTCTTCAGCAGATTTTGTACCTGAGCGCCGTATTTTCCTACGATTCCGATATAATAACGACGAGCTTCGCATGCCCAGTCCTCTTCTACATCCAGAGCGCCGAATTTACCGAAACCGTCTGCGGAGAACAGCACTTTGTCACAGGTATCATATGTCACCATAACTTCCGGCCAGTGAACCATAGGCGCAGCAACAAATGCCAGGGTATGCTTTCCGAGTTCCAACGTATCTCCTTCTTTGATCACGATCTGTCTATCTGCGAAATCGGTTCCGAAAAACTGTTTCATCATTGCAAAAGCTTTCACACTGGATACGATCTTCGTTTCTTTGTAAATATCCATGAAATTCGCAATATTTGCGGAATGATCCGGTTCCATATGCTGAATAATCAGATAATCCGGCTGGCGGTCTCCCAGTAAAGCACCGATCTGATCCAGCCATTCATGCTGAAATCTTGCATCTACGGTATCCATAACGGCTACTTTTTCATCCACAATAACATAGGAATTGTATGCCATGCCGTTCGGAACATCATACTGACCTTCAAACAGGTCAATTTCATGATCATTGACACCTACGTATTTAATGTCGTTTGTAATCTCCATTATCGTCCTCTCCTTTTCGCTGTTTGCTATAAGGTATTGTATCAAATCATGAGTGTAATGACTAGTCCTATGTCTTATTATGTTGAATTTTTTTGAATACACGAAACGTCTGTTCTCCGCACCCTATGCAAAATGCAGCATATAGAAGTTCTGACATACTCTGATTATCTATGCTTTAGGGTACTCCGTACAAAGCAGACGGTATGGCTCTTCATCTTCTTCTATCTCCGGAAATCTTCCGATCATTTCATAGAACCGGTTGTCATTCTCATCGTCAGAAGTTTTTCAGCGTATGTTTTCGTGTACTTATCCATTTTCAGATTTCCATTCCGGATCGTGATCAACAAAAATCCGACTTCGTCAAATTTGCCCAGGCCGTAATCCGTGATATCCCATCCCAGCATATTGTCACGAATCTTATCGTATTCTGCGCCTTTATCCGCCCAGTCTGCTGGTGTCCATTTACAAAATGTTGGAATTTCAAATATTTTCATCTTCGATACTTTTTATTTATTCTTCCACTTTCTTCAGATAGAAGAGCCGTGAAAAATAATCCCCCTGCTGCTCCCTTGCAAGCATTGGAATTCCAGCAGAGCAATCTGATACACTAAGGCCCGCATACATCAATTCATCTCCGTAATGCTCTCCGCAATCCATATGTGCACCAAAGCATTCCCGAACAGAATACTTCGCAGTTTCTTCCAGTCCCTTCAAATAAATTCTTTCGAATTTACCCTGTGCCGGTTCCAGCAGCCTGAAGTAAGCCATCAGCACCTCATCTTTTTTCCCGGAAGCAACCTGCCATGCCGAATTATTCCCTTCAAACGGACTCTCAAGGCGTGTAAATACTCCTTGCTGAATCAGCTTTCTGTGCTCTTTCATAAAGGAAATCTGTTCTTGCATCTTTTCAATCTCATCTTCCGGAAGCTTTGTGATATCCAGTTCGTAGCCAAACGTTCCAAAGAATGCCACATTTGCTCTCGTCTCAAGCGGTGTGTCGCGGAATACCTGATGATTCGGAGCCGCAGACACATGGCTGCCTATGCTGCTGATTGGGTATACATAGGAAGTTCCATACTGTATTTTAATTCGATCTATCGCATCGGTGTTGTCTGATGTCCACGCCTGCGGAGCGTAATACAACATACCCGGGTCAAATCTGGCCCCACCGCTTGCACAGGATTCAAACAAAATCTCAGGAAACTCTCCGGTCAGACGTTCATATAAATCATAAACCCCAAGTATATATTTATGTCTTACTTTTCCCTGCCAACTTCTTCCGTTTCCATTAGAAAATACTTCGGAAAATGCTCGGTTCATATCCCATTTCACATAGGAAACCGGAGCGTCTTTCAGAATCGCTCTCATCTGCGCATGAATGTGATCCACCACTTCTTTTTTTGAGAAGTCAAGCACATACTGATTTCTGCTGTGGCAGTATTTTCTTCTTGTGTCTGCAAGCAGCCAGTCCGGATGCTCACGGTATAAGTCACTGTCCTTGTTCGTCATCTCCGGTTCAAACCAGAGTCCGAACTTCATGCCCATTTCTTCAATCTTTTTTGCAAGCCCTGTTATACCATTCGGAAGCTTTTCAAGGTTCGGATACCAATCCCCAAGAGAGCAGTTATCCCAGTTTCTCTTTCCAAACCATCCGTCATCCAGGACGAATAATTCCACACCGATATCTTTTGCTTTTTTTGCAATATCCAGGATTTTCTCTTCGTTAAAGTCAAAATACGTAGCTTCCCAGTTATTAATTAAAATCGGTCTTTCCTTATCACGCCATGTGCCGCGCGCAAGTCTCGTCCGGTATAATTCATGATAGACCTGACTCATTCCGTTCATACCATTCTCAGAATAAACCATGACCATCTCCGGAGTCTGAAAGCTTTCCCCCTGTTTCAGTTCCCACCGGAATTCATTCGGATGGATTCCGAGTACCACACGTGTCACATCAAAATTATCGACCTCTACCTGTGCCAGGAAATCCCCACTATATACAAGACTGAAACCTAAAACCTCTCCACTGAACTCATCTGCATTCTTTCTCTTCAGCATGAGGAACGGATTAAACTGATGGCTGCTGCACCCACGCATACTGTACACACTTTGTACTCCATAGTTCAGTTCCCGTGTATGTGGGTGGCGCTCCCTGGACCATGTACCTGCCAGTTCTACCATTTCATATTCCTTGTCCGGGAGATCCAGACATCCGCTCATACAATTAAGAAGTGTGATTCCTTCCGAATGCTCACACGAAAAGCGCACATGCTTTGTAATAACCGGAATGTCTTTAAATATAGTATATGACAGCAGAATCTGTGTGTGTATCAGTTTGTCTTCCAGCACGATCTCCAACGTATCCGCTTCATCTTCACTTTCAACATAAACTGCCGGGAGTCCTTCAAGTCCTTTCTTTCCCCTGAAGATCTCATGCGTTTTATACTTGAAATCAACTGCGCGGCTTCCATCTTCCCGTTCCAGTTCAAATGCCGGATATCTGGTATCTCCCGAACCAAAAGTCGGATATTCTTGTTTCAGGTGTTCCAGAGAAAATGTACTATTTCCTTCGAACGGATACGGAGCCATATCCCTTCTCGCATATTCGATCAGATAGCCAAAATCCTCTTTATCGGTAATATGTTTCCCATAATATACGTGGCCGAGCTGTCCATTCTCTAAAACACGAATGATATAGCTGGTCTGTTCATTATATAAATGAAACTCTTTCGTTGATTCATGAAATTTAATTGCCATATTTTACTCCTTTAAACAAATCGTTCTTCACATCAGATACAAAGGGAAGCAATGATCCCTCACCGCTTCCCTCAACTATCTCCCCCAAATATTTATTTAATAGAACCGCTGGTTCCCTCAACAATATATTTTTGCGCAAATAAGAAGACAATGATTGGCGGTATGATCATGATAATCGTAATACACAACATAGGAATGATCTTTTCTGAATGTACTCCCTTAAATGCTGCAAGTCCCAAAGCCAGAGTATATTTGTCTCTGTCCTGTAAGAAAATCAATGGTCCCAGATAGTCATTCCATGCTGCAATCATATTCAATACACCTACCAGTATAAGTGATGGTTTCATAATTGGCACGAATATTTTATAAAAAATCTGGAAATCATTGGCCCCGTCGATTCTGGCTGCCTCTTCATAATCTCTCGGAATACCGGCAAGGAACTGACGCATCAGGAATATGTAGTATGCCGAACCGAACCATGATGGCACGATCAGCGGTTTCAACGTATTGATCCATCCGAACCATTTAAACTCCATGTACTGTGGAATCATGGTTACATCCCACGGAATCATCATCGTTGATAAAAGGATCATAAACAGAATGTTTTTACCTTTAAAGTTATATCTGGCAAATCCGTAAGCAACTACGGCTGCTGAAGCCATAGATCCCACCGCAGAAAGTACAGTTACCGTTAAGGAATTCAAAAAGAATTTTCGAATGGCTGCGCCTTCCACGCATCAATAAAATTCCCCCAGTTCCAGTTCTCCGGGAAAAAGTTCGGCGGATATGCTACTGCTTCTGCCTCTGTCTTAAATGCAGAAAAGAACATATAGATGAAAGGGAACAAAAAGTAGATTGCAACAAGTGTCAATAATACATAAATGATTATCTTCGATTTTTTAGACATCTTCCCCCGGAAAAATTCAGTGCTTTAATATACGAAATGCTGGAAGCTCACCAGATGACGCTTACCAACGAATTGAAAAGATGCGGGACTTTGTTTCATCTGTTTGCTTTACTTACAGAATCAAAACAAGCCTCCACTTCAACACCGGAAAAACCTCAGTATGACTACTCAAGCAGCACTTACTTTGAGCATGCTCTGCAATTTATACAATTTAACTATAACCGTAATATCCAGATCTCAGATATCGCAGATTACATCGTAATATCCAGATCTCAGATATCGCAGATTACATCGGAATCACACGTTCTTATTTATTTAACATTTTTAAGCAAAATCTGAATCTGGCACCAAAAGAATATTTATTGCAGTACCGCATGGACAAAGCGAAAGAATTCCTGGAGGAAACCACCGATTCTATTCAGGATATCGCATTAAGCGTCGGATATAATGACGCTCTGGCTTTTTCCAAAATGTTCCGGCACATTGTCGGAGTTTCTCCTTCCCAATATCGAAAAAGCTTTCTGAATCAAAAATAGCAAACCGTCACACTGACAGATCATATTGCCTGCCCGTGTGACGGTTCTCCTATGCAGCACTGCTGCTGCCACAACTTTTTTCTCTTCCACTCAAAGCCTGACTGTACTCACGCAGCTTCTGCCTTGCTTCAGGACTTAGTTGTCCCGGAGATGGCACCTGGATCTGCACCGTGACATACTGATCACCATGTACAGTTGGATTCTTCATAGAAACGGCACCCTTTCCTTTCAGACGGATCTTGCTTCCCGATTGTGTTCCTTCCCGTATTTTACACACAACACGCCCATCCACGGTAGGCACTGTCACTTCTCCACCAAACACCGCTGTTGTAAACGGAATATTGACTGTAGTATAAATATCTGCTCCTTTTCGTTCAAATCCTGCTTTCTGCCCGACATGCACTTTAAGAAGCAGGTCTCCCGGTTCTCCGCCACCGCTTCCAGGCATACCCTTTCCTTTCAGGCGAATACTTTTGCCATCTTCCATTCCTGCAGGAACATGAATCTGAAGGGACCGTACTTTTTGACCTTGTGTTCCCTGTTCCTGCAGACTAATAATCTTATCACACCCGTGAAATGCCTCATCAAAGCTGACAGAAATATCTGCATGGTAGTCTTCACCTTTCTGCCGGAAGTCCTCCTGACGGAATCCTCCCCTTCCAAAACCTCCTTCATAAAATCTGCTTCCATTTCCCCTAAAGCTTTGGCCTCCAAAGCCACTTCCTGCATTTCCTCGGAACATGTCTCCAAAAACATCTCCGAAAATATCATCCATATTGCTTCCTTCAAAATGGTATTCCCGATAATTTCCATTCGGATCACGGTATGAGCCACTATAGCTTCCATTAAATCCATTGCCATAAGGATTATAACCAGTTGTATTTCCATCCAGACCTGCATGCCCGAATCTGTCATAAACTTTCTTCTTCTCCGGATCACTTAGCACATCATACGCTTCATTGACTTCCTTGAAACATATTTCTGCTTCTTTATTTCCCTGATTGGTATCTGGATGATACTTCTTGGCCAGTTTACGATATGCTTTTTTAATCGTGGCAGCATCTGCATTTTTATTAATTCCAAGTATTTCATAATAATCTCTTTTTGTTCCCATATCCACTCACCTCTGTTCTATTTGTAATATAACACCCGTTTTCAAGGAAGTCAACACAAGAATTAAAAATTCTGAATTTTTTTCATTAGAAAAGGGAACGATTCCTCTAAAAGAATTCGTTCCCGCTCTGCTCAATACAGTTCTGAAATTATAATTTACTCATTCCCTGCAATCATCTTCGCTCCGCCGTAGATTCCGGCATTATTTCCTAATGTGGCAAGCTTAAATTCGGTATCTCTTGCTGCATGGAATGCATATTCTTTAAAATATTTTTCGATAGGATCCAAGAGTACACTTCCTGCCCTTGATACTCCGCCGCCAATAACAAAAGCTTCCGTATTCACTACACATGAAATACACGCCAATGCTTTGCCGAGTGTTTTGCCCACCAGATCGAGGATTTCAATCGCTATAGCATCATTCTCTTTCGCAGCATCACAGACTTCTTTTGCAGTGAAGTCATCATATTGCCGAAGAATACTTGGCTCATCATGCGCCTTAAGATATCTTTTCGCCACACGGACGATACCCGTTGCCGAACCGTACTGTTCCAGGCATCCTCTCTTTCCGCATCCGCACATTTCTGTTTCATCATCCCAAACCGGAATATGTCCCACTTCACCGGCTGCTCCGTTTGTTCCAGAAAGAATCTCTCCATTCAGGATGATTCCTCCTCCGATTCCGGTTCCGAGTGTGATCATGACAATACTGTGACAACCTTTACCGCCTCCTTGCCACATCTCACCCAGAGCTGCAACATTGGCATCGTTGCCCGCTTTCACTTTCAATCCGGTCAATTCCTGCAGACGGTCAGCCACATTGAACACACCCCATCCAAGATTCACACACTTGAAAACAGTTCCGTCTGCTCCTACCGGTCCCGGAACACCGATTCCGATTCCTTCCACATCGTCTTTACTGATTTCTCTTTCTCTTAAGGTTTCAATCACGGAGTCCGCTATATCTCCCAGAATATATTTTCCGCCTTTCTCAGTTCTGGTAGGTATCTCCCAGGTATGTAACAATTCTCCTGAAGATAAAAATAATCCCATCTTAACCGTCGTTCCTCCAAGGTCAACACCAAAAATATATTTCTTCATAGCCCCTGTCCTCCTATTGAATATTTCTTCTTCACATTATACAAAAAAACCCTGGAATTTACAATGTCTTTACAACATCACACGTTCCAAAATTTTCTTTATTTTTTCTTTCGTCGGCACCTGCCCACTGATAACCACTTTTCCGTCTATCATGATGGACGGCGCAGACATTACTCCCAGTTTTACAATTTCAATCAGATCTTCTACCTTTTCAATCTCTGCTTCCAGTGCCAGTTCTTCCACTGCTTCCTGCACCAATGCATAGACCTTATCGCATTTGTCGCATCCGCTCCCTATCACTTTAATATTCATAAGCAACCTCCCGCATTCTAGTTCTTCAATTTCATCGGTAATCCTACTTTATCTTCCCAGGCAGCAAAAATCTTCTTGATCACCGCCGTACCAATCTTAGAAATAAAAACAAGCTGTGACTTTTCCTGGGGTTCATATGGTGCATAATCAATTTTCTTTCCAACAACATCTACTTTCTGCCATCCTTCCTCCTGCACTTGGAAGAATCCTTTGATTCTGTGCACATCCGGTGACATCGTTCTGAGGAATTCATCCAGACTTTCCTTCGCGACCTCACCTTCAAATTCCATATAAAGTGTCTTCGGTTTCGTTTCAACAGAATTTGTCGTCTCTTCACACTCTGCCCACTGATATTTCAGCAGATCTTGATTCAGAAAATCCAGACTCAAATTACCATTTTCACTTTGTACAATCGGACATACCGGATTGATTTCCCGAATTTTTCCACAGATTTCCATGATTTTCTGTTCATCCGACAAGTCTGTTTTTGTAAGAACCGCCAGGTTACAATGTTTCAACTGACGATCTACCGTCTCCTGATCAACAATCTGATCCATAAAATTCACACAATCAACCAGGCAGATGGTTCCCTGAAAATCATACACATCTCCGCCTGCCGTGATTCTTACCGCCTCCAGAATTTCTTCCAGATTAGACGGATCTCCAAATCCGGAACTTTCTACAAAAAGGTAATCAAACGCTTCCTTTGCCATTTCTGTCAAAGCCTGTACGAATGAAAGCTTCAGACAACTACAGAAAATCGATCCGCGCGTAAGCTCAACCATTTTGATATCATCATCTCTTAAAACGGTTCCGTCAATACTCAGCTTCCCCAATTCATTCTGAATGATTCCTGTTCGTTTTCCTTCCAGTTTTTCCAATATTTTCTGCAATACCGTAGTTTTCCCGGATCCTAAAAATCCGGTCAGAATGTACAATTTTGTTTTCCCCATTTTCCTTTACACTACCTTTCTTTTTATTAGTTATACAGATTATCCTGCCAGTTTGTTCTTATACTCTCATTCTCACATTGAAGCATTTCTATACATTAGTTTATCACATACATAGAATCTTTTCAATATGATTAGAAAAAAAGAAAGCCCATGATTGACTTTCCTTTTTTTCCTGTGTAATATCTTTATAGTAACTATGATTCTTTAACTCTGCCATCTGACGGCATACTTGAAAGGAGATTTATCCATGACTAAAGCAAGCTGCTGCGATACCTGCACTTATTACATCTATGATGACGATTATGAATGTTACACCTGTGACCGGAATCTGGATGAGGACGAGATGGTGCGTTTTATGACAGACCACAGCTATCAGTGTCCTTATTATCGTTGTGGTGATGAATATCGCGTCGTACGCAAACAGATGTAACTATTCTTTTTCCGGTTTTGTCCAATTTACAATAAAAATACCTGCACATACCAGAACCAGTGCAATCCCCCCACTCATTCCAAACGCACTTCCTTCTCCCAGAATCAATGCCGAAAGAATTACTCCGAATACCGGATTGGTAAATCCGAAAATTGACACTTTAGAAACCGGATTATATTTCAGAAGAATTCCCCACAATGTGTAAGCGACTGCCGAAATCAGTGCCATATAAAGGAGGAGCATCCCGCCTTTTACGCTAACCGCCGTAAGACGGCCTCCCGCCGCAGTCGCTCCTGCCACCATAATGATTCCACCAAGCAGAAACTGATATCCGCTTAGCATAACCGGATTCTCCGTCTGAGAATATTTCTTGATCAACACTGAGGAAAACGCATAAGCGAGTGCGGAAATAAATACAAATCCATCCCCCATCAGGTTAAAGCTCATACTCACATCGTTTCCGCTCAAGTTAATAATCACCACTCCTGCAAAGCCGATCATGCATCCGATTATTTTCTTTGCATCCAGTTTCTCCATGCGGAACAACATGCTGGATACAAGAATCGACAAAAACACATTGGACGCCTCTACGATAGACCCCTTCACACCTGTTGTGTGTGCAAGCCCCACGTAGAAGAAGAAATACTGCAGTACCGTCTGAAGCAGGGAAATCTTGATGATCTTTGCGATTGCTGTTCTTCCCGGCTTCAGGAATGTTCTCTGGAGAACGGCTCCAAACAGAATCACGAGCACCCCTGCCAGTGTAAATCTGCATCCCGCAAACAATATTTGTGCCGCCGTATCAGTCGAATCCACCTGAAACAACTTATATCCAACTTTGATACATGGAAATGCGCTTCCCCATAACAGACAACAGATCATGGCAAGCAGGCATACTACCCATGTCTTTCTCATTGTACTTTCTTTTAATTTCATCATGCTTTTCATTCCTTATCCATCAAAATTTTTGAAAGCCGGAAGTAAAACTCCCGGCTTCTCTTCGTTTTTCTATTCATTTTTTATCATACCACAGAATTCTATGACTTTCAACGCAAAGCAAAAATGTACGAAAATAAATTTTCTATCCTGCACAAGCCACAGACGACTGATCTCGGATTACAAACGGCGCGTCAATCGGACTTTCCATATCCCAGAGATGATAACTGCCGTTTGCATAATAAGCCGGACGGCATTTTCTTTCTTTTACTTGTTTCACCAGCTCTTCAACCGTCTGAATTTTTTCCGGGAAAAATGTCGCATAAAGTCCCAACTTCTCCGGTACATGACAATCACTAGAACCAATCGTTGCCAGTCCCAGCATTCTGGCGTACTCCGCAGCCTTTTTATTCGCATCATAGAGCGTACTTCCATTCAGCACTTCTACTCCGTCCAAACCATGAACCAACTTCAGATTCTCTTCCAGTCCGCGATTGTTATTTCGGAACGGATGTGCAGAAAAGCACATTCCCCCCTGCTCCTTTACCATAGTAATAAATTCCTGAGCCGGAATTCTTTCCCTGGGATACTCCTTTATTCCCATTGCCACAATATCTCCCTGAAGCGAGAAAAATTCAATACCCGTAAAAATCGGAAAACCCGTCTTTTCTGAATACTCTTCCGCAAAGTCCCGGATTCCCATATTATCATGATCTGTAATACAGATTGCATCCAGACCTCTTGCTTTCGCCAATTCCACCATAATCTCCAGCTTAAGAAAACTGTCTCCCGAATATCTCATCTCATGCATATGCATATCAATTAACATCTGGTTCCCTCCATATTTACCGCCAATAAATATTCGTTGTTTCCGCATAATTACTAAGCTAATCTTAGCACGAAACCATGCAGCCTTGCTAATTGATATTTGCAATATATTTCCTTCACATATTGATATTCTCTATAATTCAGTTTTCTACCGCATCAACTCTGTCAATCTTTCACAGAGTCCATCCCACGACACTGCTTCCAGTCCTTCTTTCTGTGGGAGCGGCATACTCTTCGCTTTCAAAATAGCATCCGCCAGATTTTTTTCAAATTCAGGAAGGTCTTCTTCCAACGGCTCATCTTCATTCACCATACAAGGAGGTTCTACAAAAACAGTGCCATTCCCCGGTATATTCCTATCCAGCCACGGCCGAATTCCAGGGAGATCCGTACACACTGTATGCAGACCACACGCCAGTGCCTCAATCACAACAAGCGGAAGTCCCTCATAGAACGAAGGCAGTACAAAAATATCGCTTCGATTCAGTTCTGCGGCAAGTTCTCTTTGTGCAAGTTTTCCCAGAAATCTTATCTGGCAGGGACATTCCTCCGCCACCTTAAGAATCGTACGGAATTCCTCCTCATCTCCATAGCCTCCCGCCAGAACCAGTTCCACGTCTCTTCCTGTTTTTTTCAACTTCTCGTCCACCCTGTCCATGGATCGGATCAGACTTTTTACTCCCTTTTTCTCAGAAATCTTCCCGGCAAAAATAATTCGTACTTTGTCTTCTTTTTTCTGTTTCTTACGTTCCTCATCAATGCAGAATATCTCACTGTTATACCCGGTTCCAACCACCTCAATCAGCTCCGGATGACAGCCGTAACACTCACAAATTTCCCAGCTCTGCTCCTGATGTAAAGCAAAAATACCATCCAGCTTTCGGATCTGTTCCCGAATATATTCTCTCTCCCATGCATTTTTCTTAATCTGCCGGATATCTGACCCATGCGCAATTCCATATACCCGGATGCCCGGACAGATTTCCCTGGCCATTGCTGTCAGGAAATACAAATGATGGCATAAAATTACATCCGGTCTGAATTTCTTCACTGCATAACGTATCTGACTGCGAAATGTTCTCATAAACTGCTCTGTCATCACATCCGTCATATCAGAATATCTGGTGCTTTTATACGGCATCTCGTCTGACATGCCCGCAATTGGGAACGGCAGATCGCCAGATTCAAAGTATACCGGAAAGCATTCTACACCGTCAGGAAAACGCATCGTATCTTTCCTTCCAATTCCGGCTATGACAGCCTGCTCATGTCCCATTTTTTCAAATCCCCTCACCAGCTCTGTCAGATAGATACCACTTCCGGTACTATCGGGCTTCTGAGCGGTAACGCTTAATATTCTCATATCATCATTCTCTCCTGCATCCGATTTATGACAGCATCATTCTATCATTTGCGAATTCGCCGCCACTTACTTCTTCGAACTTAGCCAGCAAATCTGATACATGCAATTTCTTTTTCTCTTCTCCTGAAACATCGTAGATGATCTTACCTTCATGCATCATGATCAGTCTGTTTCCATGTGCAATAGCATCTTTCATATTATGTGTGACCATCATTGCGGTCAACTGATGTTCCTGAATGATTTTATCTGAAATAGCAAGCACTTTCGCTGCCGTCTTTGGATCCAGCGCCGCTGTATGCTCATCAAGAAGAAGTAGTTTCGGCTTCTTAAGAGACGCCATCAACAAAGTAATCGCCTGTCTCTGACCACCTGAAAGAAGTCCCACTTTACTATTCAGTCTTTCTTCCAGCCCCAGGTCCAGCTCACGAAGTGCCTCTTTGTAGCTTTCTCTTTCTTTTCTGGTAATGCCCCAGCCAAGCCCTCTTCGTTCTCCGCGCCTTGCAGCAATTGCCATATTTTCCTCGATCGACATCGTTGCCGCAGTACCAGTCATCGGATCTTGGAACACTCTTCCGAGATAAATTGCACGTTTATGTTCAGAAAGCTTTGTAATATCCACGCCATCGATAATAATCTTCCCTTTATCCACACTCCAGACACCCGCGATTGCATTCAATGTTGTGGATTTTCCGGCACCATTTCCACCAATAACAGTAACAAAATCTCCGGGATTCAGATTCAGATTCACTCCATCAAGCGCCACCTTCTCATTGATCGTTCCCGGGTTAAAAGTCTTATGTATATCCTGAATTTCAAGTAAATATCCCATTACATTGTCCTCCGTTTCTGTAAGTACTTTTCCTTCATGTAAGGAATCGCAAGGAAGCATGCAACTACAACTGCAGAGAACAGTTTCATGTAATCTGACGGCATCTTCAGCCAGAGTACAAAGGCGATTACAATATAATAAATAATTGCACCAACAAATACTGCGCCAAGAGTCAAAGCAAATGCGATTTTCTTTCCTGAACAGAATTTACCGAAAAGTACTTCGCTGATAATAACTGCTGCCAGACCAATTACGATTGCTCCACGTCCCATATTGACATCGGCAGCGCCCTGATACTGAGCATATATTCCACCGCTGAGTCCCACAAGTCCATTGGAGATCATAAGTGCCAGAACTTTGTTGAACCCAGTATTGATTCCCTGAGCTCGTGCCATCTGCTGGTTGCATCCGGTTGCACGGATGGACGCTCCGAGTTCTGTCCCAAAGAACCAGTAAATAACAGCAATCAGTAAAACAGCCCAAATCAGCAATTTCAGAAAGAAATAACCCCTTCCTTCTCCGGTAACATATCGAAGAGATGCCACCAGATCATACTGCATAACATTGATTGCCTGATTCGATTTACCCATGATTCCGAGATTGACCGAATACAAACTGATCTGAGTCAGAATACTGGCCAGGATTCCCGGAATTCCGAATACGGTGTGCAGTATCCCTGTAACAAATCCTGCAGCCATTCCCGCAAGAAAAGCAAAAGCAAGTGCCAGTGCCGGATCCATGCCGCCGCGGATCAACATAACAGCCACCGCTCCTCCTGTTGCAAGGGATCCATCTACCGTCAAATCCGCGAAATCAAGGATCCGGTATGTAATATACACTCCAAGTGCCATAATTCCCCAAATGACTCCCTGCGCAATATTTCCTGGAAGTGCACGCACAAGAGACATTGGATCAAGAGATGCAAAATACGTTGTTACCATGTCTTCTTCCTTTCTTTTTGCCTCCTTTCCTCAAAATCTACAGAAATTCAGCTTGTAATGATTTATTTCCATTTCCCAAGAAAGGACTGTCCCTCCAAACCCACTTGTTCAGAGAGGCAGCCCTGTCCGGAAATCAGATTCCGTTATTCTCAAAAACTATTCTTCAATTGCTTCGTATCCTTCCGGAATCTCGATGCCAAGTTCTTCGCAAATCGTAGGATTGTACATCTTGGTTACTTCCGGAGCTGTTTCAATTTCCATCGTTGATATATCAGCGCCATTTACCAGAACCTCGTAAGCCATCTCACCAGCTCTGTATCCGATATCATAATAGCTGATAGACAGAGTTGCGATACCGCACCCTGAACAGATTCCCTGTTCTCCAGCAATGATCGGCTTCTTAGCCGGCAGGCAGATGTTATTAATTACTTCTGTATTTCCAGCCATTGTATTATCTGTTGGAATGTAAAGTGCATCACATTCAGAAATTGCTGAATTGACGACAGATTGAATCTCATTCGAATCTGCTGCTGTAAATTCTTTACATTCAATTCCTTCTTCTTTCATAGCTTCCGTAAATAATTTTGCCTGATATGCAGAGTTCGGTTCCGCTGAGCAAAAAAGAATTCCAACTGTCTTTGCATCCGGTAAGAGCTCAACCAGCATCTTAGCCTGTTCATCAATCGG
The DNA here is from genome assembly GCF_052065755.1 of Bariatricus sp. HCP28S3_D3. NCBI lineage: Bacteria > Bacillati > Bacillota > Clostridia > Lachnospirales > Lachnospiraceae > Bariatricus > Bariatricus sp. HCP28S3_D3. The sequence goes on from NZ_JBQHTK010000001.1 coordinate 343,161, forward strand.
AGCCAGGTCGCATGTTCCGGAAATGTTCATTCCTGTAGATCCACTCCAGTCCTTAATATCAAGAGCTGTTGCATAGTCTGTTACAGATGTTCCCAGAATCGGAATACTGTCCGTTGCTGCCGCTGCACACTGAAGTGCTGTTGTTGCGTTTGCAAGAATCAGATCTACATTATCAGCAACAAAGTTATTTGCAATCGTAGCACAGTTAGCCTGCTCGCCCTGTCCATTCTGAACATCAAAGGTCACATTGTCTTTACCAAACTTTTCTTCACAGGCATCTTTGAATCCCTGTGTTGCCTGGTCCAATGCCGGATGTTCCAACTGCTGACAAATACCAATCTTATAAACCTTTGCGGAATCTCCTGATGATTCTGCTTCACTTGTCGTTGACTTGCCGTCGCATGCAACAAGTGCCAGTGTCATTACAGTTGCAAGAAACACTGCTAATGCTTTCTTCATTTTCATAATATTGCCTCCTGTCATTTGTCTTACTTTGTCAGAGTAAAACCGTCGCACTTTAACGCGCTAAATTTTTCACGTGTCTGATTATACAACTTTTTACTGATTTAGTCAAGATATTTTGCCGGCCCCCATCTATAACTGTCAGCCCTCATGGCCAGAGAACAACTATTTTCAGATAATAAAAAGTCGCAACCCCTTGACTATTCAAAGAATCACGACTAAACTGCGGATGACAGGAATCGAACCTGCACGGTTGCCCACCAGATCCTAAGTCTGGCGCGTCTGCCAGTTCCGCCACATCCGCATAATCTTGAATCCACTCGCTTTCCTCTAAATCGAACTGGATTATTAATCCGGAAATCATTTCTTTCCGACTCATGAGCGTGCGGGGATTCGAACCCCGGACAACTTGATTAAAAGTCAAGTGCTCTACCGACTGAGCTACACGCCCTTACCTGGGCCAGTTGGATTCGAACCAACGAATGCAGGAGTCAAAGTCCTGTGCCTTACCGCTTGGCGATGACCCAATAAAATCCCATTTAATAAAAAAAATGCCAGCATCTCTGCTTGCCTTTTTTTACCCTCTATAAATGGAAGGGTGGATACAGGGATTCGAACCCTGGGCCTCCAGAGCCACAATCTGGCGCGCTAACCAACTGCGCTATACCCACCATAAAACGTGCTTGGAGGGATTCGAACCCCCGACCCACGGCTTAGAAGGCCGTTGCTCTATCCAACTGAGCTACAAACACATATGGCATTCAGCCAAGCGGGTGATGGGAATCGAACCCACGTATCCAGCTTGGAAGGCTGGTGTTCTACCATTGAACTACACCCGCATAACCTATCGGGGTGACAGGATTCGAACCTGCGACCTCCTGGTCCCAAACCAGGCGCTCTAGCCAAGCTGAGCCACACCCCGATAACACTTCGCATGATTCATCATTTGCGATCAACATCACTACCCGTGACGCAAGAATTATTATATAATATGTTTTCTCGCTTGTCAACAATAATTTTTATTATTTTTCAATATTTTTTACAGTTATTTATCCAGATATTTAATCTCGCATTTCACATCACAATCCGGTTCGATCTCCATCATAATATAACTGCCTTTTCTTCCTTCCTGCCGAGGATAAGAAAGGCTTCCCGGATTCAAGACAATCATGCCGTCAATCATTTCCAGAAACGGCTTATGCGTATGTCCAAACATGACAATATCTGCATTTCTCATTTTCCCCTCTTCGATGATCCGCTCCGGGCCCAATGATACATAATAATAATGCCCATGTGTCATAAACGCTTTTTTAGTACCGAACACAACCTCCATTTCTCTGAGATTATCAGAGAAAAAATCATTATTTCCCGCAAGCACGTATGCCGGGCATCCACAAACTGCTTCTATGTAATCTTCGCCACCTTCGGTATCGCCAAGATGAACCAGCGCATCAATCTTTCCCGCTTCTTTTAATGCCTTGTCAAACGCTGAATGTCTTCCATGTGTATCACTCACAATCAGAATTTTCATAATTTTTTCTCCATTATCTCACGCATCATGCGGAGTCCTTTTCCTCTGTGACTGAGTTCATTTTTTTTCTCGGGAGCAAGCTCCGCTGAGGTACACCCATACTCCGGCAGATAGAAAATCGGATCATATCCAAATCCATTTCCCCCTGCAATCTCATATCCAATTTTCCCCTCCATCGTTCCACGCACAACTTCATGACTTCCATCCGGGAAAACTGCCGCAATCGCACAGACAAACCGGGCCGTCCTTTCTTCGTCCGGAACCCCTTTCATCCTTGAAAGGAGAAGGCTGTTTTTAATATCATAGGAAGTATCTGTCCCAGCATAACGCGCCGAATAAATCCCCGGTTCTTTATTCAGATAATCAATCTCCAATCCGGAATCATCCGCCATAACAATCGCATTCATATTCTTAACTTTATCCAGGCCTGCGATTGCCTTCGCCTTGATCATTGCATTTTCTTCAAACGTCTTTCCGTCTTCTTCAACCTCCACATCAATTCCAACTTCCTTCATGGAAAGTATCTCCATTCCCAGATCGGACAGAATCATACGGATTTCTTTCATTTTGTTCTTATTTCCTGTTGCAAAAATAATCTTCATCTCTCTACCCTCTTTTCGGCGGTTTCGGTCCCATAAACTGATAAAAATACGTTTTCAGCATTCCATTATATATTTTCCGGTTTTTATCTGCCTTGCGTCCAAAGTATCGTTCTGCGTCCTCATAACTTGTAATCATGTACGCCGACCACGAATCCAGGAGTCGGAAGCTTTCTCCAAACTCGCGATAAAGCTCCGGAAGGTTCTTTTTCTCTTCCAGACGTTCCCCATAGGGCGGGTTCGTGATAATAAAACCATATTTTTTCGGATGTCTCAGATCCTTCACCGCTCGCTCCTGAAAATGGATCAAATGATCCATTCCTGCATCCTTCGCATTCTGTCTGGCAGCCTTCACCGCCTCTGCATCAATATCATAGCCTTGAATATCCACTGAAACATTCACATCTACCAGATCATTTGCCTCATCCAATGCATCATACCAGGCCTTTTTGGGAATCAGATTATCCCATTCTTCCGCAAGGAAAGAACGGTTCATCCCCGGAGCCATATTCGCTGCCATCATCGCCGCCTCAATCGGAAATGTTCCACTTCCGCAGAAAGGATCTACCAGAATCCGCTCTTTCTTCCATGGTGTAAGCATGATAAGAGCGGCAGCCAAGGTCTCTGTAATCGGTGCCTTCACTTTCATCTGACGATATCCTCGCTTATGCAGTGATACACCCGAAGTGTCAATTCCGATCGTGACAACATCTTTCATCAAAAAAACACGAATCGGATAAGATGCTCCGTCTTCCGGGAACCATTCCAGCCCATAGTATTCCTTCAGCCTTTCCACCATTGCTTTCTTCATAATGGACTGGATATCGGAAGGACTAAATAGCTTACTCTTAACAGACGCTGCTTTTGTCACCCAGAATTTTCCGTTTTTCGGTATATATCTCTCCCATGGCAGAGCTCTGGTCTTATCAAATAATTCTTCAAACGTCTCTGCCTTAAAAGCGCCCACCTTCAAAAGAACGCGTTCTGCCGTGCGCAAAAAAATATTCGCATCGCAGATTGCCTGCGCATCTCCCCAGAAACTTACTCTTCCATCATCAACCGACGCTATTTCATACCCCAGATCAAGCACCTCTCTTTTAAGAACCGATTCCAGTCCAAAATGACAGGGTGCAATCAACTCCATTTTTTCCATGTGTATCCTCCAGTTTTTCTTCCATTCTATATTACGTTTACTGATACTGTTTTGTCAACACTTCCCTGCAAACAAAAAAACGTCCTTTGGACGTTTTTATCTATATATGATATTAGAATCAGGGGATGCAGTGCCTGTTTAACGGCACCACATCCCCAGCCTTTACAGCAGTACTCTAGTATTTGTCACTTCCCGCATTCCGGTTCTGACCAGCATTGTTTCTGTCAGATACATTTTTGTCCGCTGCGTTTCTTCCTGACGCATTTTTGTTAGACCCATTCCTGTCTGACGCGTTTCTGTTTGATGCATTCCTGTCTGATGCATTTCTACTCTGTTCGTTTCCATACGAAGAATACGAATTTTTGTTTGTGCTGCTCTCTGATGAGCTATAATTCTTTGCCATTTGATATTCCTCCTGCCTGATTTAATAAACATTTTCCGGCTACAAGCACCACTTGCTTGTATCTGGTACAGACTATAGTATCTCCCGGCATTTCCTTTTTATGCGAACCTTAAGGATTTTTTAATTTTTGCTTGATTTTTTTACCAGTTTATATTATACTGATTTCTGTAGAGAGAACACTTTCTACAACCCCTTATTAATTATTTATACTCCCCTCAAAAGACCGGTAGCTCCCCTATCGGTCTTTTATTGTACCCTTCTATTCCTTTGATCCTTTTATCAATTTTATCAGTAGCATAATGATCAGTATCGGAATCACAACTGGTGCAATCAGGCTGACTAATCCGGTGATTATCGAAACGACAACGCAGATAATACCCACAACAACCAGCACAAGCAACAGCTTTTTCCACCATGTATCAAACCGGAACACTTTCACCTGGTTCGTACTGTAATCCTTTCCGGCCCCACCGGCTGCCCCATATCCACTATTCGATTCATAAATATACTCTCCGCCATTCTTCGCTTCCTCGGAGTCAATGATCGTCTTCGCAATCACCCAGGGATCTCCCAATTCTTCCAGTATCTCCTGTTCGCTTCGTCCCTTTCTCATCTCTTCATTGATATATCGTCCGTAATATTCTACATTTTCCCGTACCACATGCGGTGAAACATTCTGATCGAGTGCTTCTCTTAATTTTTCCAAAAATTCTGTTCTGCTCATCCTTGTTCTCCTCTATACTCTCCAACTGGCTTTATCCCATCTGAAACAAACTGCATTTTCCAAAATCCACTCTCTGTTTCAAAAAAGACCTTAGACTTAGCGTAGCATAAAAGCTTCCACTTTCCAAGTCTAAGGTCTTAAAATTATATTATGATTTTCTATGCTTTTTCTAAAATTTCCACTTTATCCCACAGAGTTTTAAACTTCAAACAGAAGATCTCCATAAGAAGGCATCGGCCATACTTCCTTATCCACAATCATTTCCAGTTCATCCACCGGTTTACGAAGTGCTGCCATTGCCGGTACTACACTGAAATGATAAAATTCAGACTGAACTTTTCCTTCTTCTTTTTCAGCAGCTTCTTCTGTAATATCAGACAGAGCAGACAGAGCTTTCTTAGCCTCTGCAAGAAGTGCTGTCACTTCAGAAAGCATCTCTTCCTGAACAGAAGCATCTGCTCCTGCCTCTTTAACTGCGATTACAGTATCAGCGAGAGTCTTTGTATATTTCACAACTGCCGGGATAATCTGTTTTGCAGCAATGTCAATCATCGCTCTCGCTTCAATATTAATTGCCTTGGCATAATTCTCGTATTTAATCTCAGCTCTGGACTCCAGTTCCGCTTTGGTAAATACATGGAATTTACCGAACAAATCTACCGCTTTATCAGTTGTAAGCGCCGGAATTGCTTCCACCATGGACTTAATGTTCGGAAGACCGCGTTTCTCAGCCTCTGCAACCCATTCGTCCGAATATCCATTGCCATTGAAAATAATTCTCTGATGTTCCGTCAGATATTCTTTGATTAAGTTATGTACTGCAACATCAAAATCTTCTGCTTTCTCCAGAACATCACATGCCTCAGAAAAAGCTTCTGCAACGATTGTGTTCAATACAACATTCGGGCCTGCAATCGAATCACGGGAACCTACCATACGGAACTCGAATTTATTTCCCGTAAACGCAAACGGTGAAGTTCTGTTTCGGTCAGTTGCATCTTTTGTCAGATCAGGAAGTGTTGACACACCTGTCATCAATTTACTTTCTGCAAGGCTGTGTGTTGCCTCTCCTGTACTGATCAACTGTTCCACAACATCTTCAAGCTGCTCACCAAGGAATACAGAAATAATAGCCGGAGGTGCTTCATTTGCTCCCAATCTATGATCATTACCAGGATCTGCCGCAGACTCACGAAGCAGATCTGCATGGGTATCTACCGCTTTCAAAATGCAGGCAAGTACCAGAAGGAACTGGATATTCTCGTGTGGAGTTTTTCCCGGATCAAGAAGATTAATTCCGTCATCTGTTGTAATAGACCAGTTATTATGTTTACCAGAACCGTTAACACCGGCAAACGGTTTTTCATGAAGAAGACATTTCATGCCGTGTTCGCATGCAACTTTTTTCAGTGTCTTCATTACAATCTGATTATGATCTACCGCAATATTTGCCTCGGCATAAATCGGTGCAAGTTCGTGCTGTGCCGGGGCAACTTCATTATGCTGTGTTTTTGCAGCCACGCCAAGTTTCCAGAGTTCCTCATTTACATCTTTCATAAAAGCAGCGATTCTCTGACGAATCGTTCCAAAATAATGATCGTCCAGTTCCTGCCCTTTCGGAGGCATTGCTCCAAACAATGTACGTCCTGTATAGATAAGATCTTTTCTCTGCATGAATTTCTTCGCATCTACCAGAAAATATTCCTGTTCAGGACCAACAGATGGTGTCACTTTCTTGGATGTTGTATTTCCAAATAAGCGAAGAAGCCTGATCGATTCTTTATTAATCGCTTCCATCGAACGAAGAAGTGGTGTCTTCTCATCAAGCGCCTCACCGGTGTAAGAGCAGAATGCTGTAGGAATACAGAGGATCGCCCCACCTGCATCTTTTCTCACAAATGCCGGTGAAGTGCAGTCCCACGCTGTATAGCCCCTCGCTTCGAAGGTGGCACGCAGTCCGCCTGACGGGAATGAAGAGGCATCCGGTTCACCTTTGATCAGTTCTTTTCCGGAAAAACTCATTAATACTTTACCACTCGGCAGCGGTGCTGAAATGAAAGAATCATGCTTTTCAGCAGTCACACCGGTGAGCGGCTGGAACCAATGTGTATAATGAGTAGCACCTTTTTCAATTGCCCATTCTTTCATCTCATGCGCAATTACATCTGCAGTTGCAAGATCCAGCTCTTTCCCCTCTTCAATTGTCTCTTTCAGTTTCTTATAAACTTTCTTTGGCAGTCTCTGCTGCATAACAGTATCATTGAATACATCTTCGCCAAAAATATCTGCCACATTAAACAGTTCACTACTCATAACTACCTTCCTTTCCTGATACAAAAAGTGAGGGCATCCCGCCTTATGCGGAACGCCCTCGTTCATGTTCTAAATATATTTGCTTTTTAGATACGTTTACGATACACTCTTTTTTCAAAAAATGCAAGACAATTTTTCCTTTTTGTGGATTTTTTCACAAATCATCATAGCATCTTATGCGATTTTCAACATATCCACCAATACTTTCATGGATTATACTTCAAATAACAGATCCCCGTAAGAAGGCATCGGCCACATGCTCTTGTCCACAATCATTTCGAGTTCATCAACGGGTTTTCTTAATTGTCCCATCACCGGAACTACTTCCTGCATGATAAAATACGCCTGTTCTCTTCCGATTTCTTTTTTCGCGACTTCATCCGTCACGGAAATAAGCTTCTCCAATGCATTTTGTGTATCTGTCAACAGTTCCGATGCCTGTACAAGCAATTTGTCCTGTACGACTGTGCTCGCATTCGAATTCGCCTGTTTCACCTGATTAATTGAATTCGCGAGAGAAGTCACATAATGGATCACCGCCGGAACGATGTGCTTACTTGCAATATCGATCATAGAACGCGCCTCAATATTCACTGCTTTGGAATAAGTCTCGTATTTAATCTCAGCGCGTGATTCCAACTCAGCACGGGTAAACACGTCGAATTTTTCGAACATCTGAACCGTATCTTCTGTGGTCAGATACTCCACAGATTCAACCATAGTTTTGATATTCGGAAGGCCACGTCTTTCCGCTTCTTTCACCCATTCCTCGGAATATCCATTACCATTGAACACAATTCTCTGATGTTCAGAAGCATACTGCTTGATCAGATTGTGTACAGCCATCTGAAAATCATCCGCCGCTTCCAGCACATCACACGCATCCGAAAACGCTTCCGCAACGATTGTATTCAAAACAACATTCGGAGCAGCTACAGAATCTCTGGAACCCACCATACGGAATTCAAATTTGTTCCCTGTAAAGGCAAATGGTGAGGTTCTGTTGCGGTCAGTTGCATCCTTAGCAAAATCCGGAAGTGTACTCACACCCGTATGCAATTTGCCGCCCTTCAAGCTGTGTGCCGCTTCCCCAGTATTGATCAGCTGTGTAAGTACATCCTCCAACTGTTCCCCAAGATACGCTGAAATAATTGCCGGCGGCGCTTCATTTGCCCCCAGCCGATGATCATTTCCCACATCCGATGCCGATTCTCTCAAAAGCTCCGCATGCCGATCTACTGCACGTAAAACACAAGTCAGAACCAGCAGGAATTGAATATTCTCGTGCGGAGTTTTTCCAGGATCAAGGAGATTGATTCCATCATCCGTAACTAAAGACCAGTTATTGTGTTTTCCGGAACCATTCACCCCTTCAAATGGCTTTTCATGAAGCAGGCAATGCAGATTATGACGATACGCGACCTGTTTCAGCGTCTCCATCACAAGCTGGTTGTGGTCAACAGCCACATTACACTGCTCATAGATCGGTGCAAGTTCATGCTGTCCCGGAGCTACTTCATTATGCTGCGTCTTAGCAGAAACTCCCATTTTCCAGAGTTCTTCATTCACATCTTTCATAAAAGCTGCAATTCTTTCACGGATTGCTCCAAAATAATGATCGTCCAGTTCCTGCCCTTTCGGAGGCATTGCGCCAAACAACGTACGTCCTGTAAACACCAGATCTTTTCTCTTCAAATATTTATCCCGATCCACAAGGAAATACTCCTGTTCAATTCCAACTGAAGGAATCACTTTCTGAGAAGTTGTGTTTCCGAACAATCTCAGAAGGCGAATAGATTGTTTATTGATTGCTTCCATGGAACGAAGAAGCGGTGTTTTCTGATCCAGCGCCTCGCCTGTATACGAGCAGAATGCCGTCGGGATATAGAGAATAGCTCCGGTCCCCTCTGGATCCTTTTTCACAAATGCCGGCGAAGTACAATCCCACGCTGTATAGCCCCTTGCCTCAAACGTAGATCTGAGTCCTCCCGACGGGAAAGAAGATGCGTCCGGTTCTCCCTTAATCAATTCTTTACCCGAGAACTCCATCAGTACCTTCCCATCCGATCTGGGCGCAGAAATAAAAGAATCATGTTTCTCTGCTGTCGCTCCGGTAAGCGGCTGAAACCAGTGCGAATAATGAGTTGCACCTTTTTCAATCGCCCACTCTTTCATCTCATGCGCTATTACATCGGCCGTTGTCGCTGCCAGTTCTTTCCCCTCTTCAATTGTTTTCTTCAGTTCCTTGTAAGTTTTTTTCGGAAGACGTTCCTGCATGACAGCATCATTAAATACATTTTCCCCAAAAATATCAGCTACATTTACTACACTACTCATATGTTTCCCTCTCAGATTCTTTCATTCTTATTTCCGGCAGTTATCCCTCTGCCTAATATTATCAAAAAGGAGTCTTGCAGTTAAGCAAAACTCCTTTTATACCATTTTTCATAGGACATCCTTGTCCATTTTCCAAATGATTATTCAGCTTTTCCCACAGAGCCAAATAATTCCATTTTTTCTTTTACTTTAGCAACAATTGCTTCTGCACCCGGTTTCAAAAGTTTACGAGGATCAAATCCTTTTCCTTCCAGGTCTTTACCAGCTTCAATATATTTGCGAGTGGCTTCTGCAAATACGAGCTGACATTCTGTATTAACATTAATCTTAGACACACCAAGATCAATTGCTCTCTTAATCATATCATCCGGAATACCTGTTCCGCCATGAAGCACTAACGGGAGATCTCCGGTAAGCTGCTGGATTGCATCCAAAGTTTCGAAGCTGAGTCCCTGCCAGTTAGCCGGATATTTTCCATGGATATTACCAATACCAGCCGCAAGGAAATCTACTCCAAGGTCAGCAACCATCTTGCACTCGTTCGGGTCTGCGCATTCGCCCATACCAACGACGCCATCTTCTTCTCCACCGATAGCTCCAACTTCTGCTTCAAGAGACAATCCCTTTTCAGCACAAATTGCTACCAGTTCTTTTGTCTTTGCGACATTCTCTTCAATCGGATAATGAGAACCGTCAAACATAACTGATGAGAAACCTGCTTCGATACATTTCATACATCCGTCATAGCTGCCGTGATCCAGATGAAGTGCTACCGGAACCGTAATATTCATTTCTTCCAGCATACCATTCACCATACCAACAACTGTCTTGTATCCGCACATGTACTTTCCAGCACCTTCAGACACACCAAGAATAACCGGTGATTTTGTTTCCTCTGCTGCAGTTAAAATTGCTTTTGTCCACTCAAGATTGTTGATATTAAACTGTCCTACTGCATAATGTCCAGCTTTTGCTTTCTGAAGCATCTCTTTTGCTGATACTAACATTTTCATTCCTCCACTTCTCTGATGGCATTAAAAAAGGCTGACCCCCAGGGGAATCGAACCCCTGATTCGACCGTGAGAGGGTCGCGTCTTGACCGCTTGACCAGGGGGCCAGGTGATTTACCTCACTCGCTTATTGTATCTCATTTTCCACTAATATACAAGTGTTTTTTTTATTTTTTTACTTTTTTTGCTGTTTCAATAGCGAAAGTCCCCGTTTTCGCAGGCTATTTCTCCTTTTTCTTTCTTCCTTCTAAAGACAGATCTTTTACACTTTTTGCAGGCACGACAATAGTCAGACCGCGCTGACAATTATAAATATTCACTTCATCATGCTCTCCTCCGAATTCACCGTCCAATGTCCATGGAATCTCTTCCACTGACTCAAAATGGATTTCCTTGGTTCGAAAAGAATACATATATTTCGTATCGATCTGGCTAATCAGAAGCGATGCTATAATTTCCTGAAGTGCTATCGGATTTTTCGGTGTTTTAATCAGTGTTACTTCAAATTCCCCATCATCAAATATGACGTTTTTCCCGATCATATTGCGAAATCCACCGACTGAACGCGAATTTGTTACCATTCCGAAAATAAATTCATCCTCAAATTCCTCTCCGTCATGCGATACTTTGATTTTATAAGATGGAATATCAAAAAGCCTTGTCATTCCTTCAAGAAGATATGCAAGATGCCCCAGAATGTTCTTCATCTCCTGTTTTGTCTGGTAAGAAACATCCGTAAACAGGCCGAAAGCTGCAATATACACAAATACATCGTCATTAAATTTTCCGATATCACATCCGAACTCCGCTCCGCTGACTGCAGTATCTGCAGCCTGAAGCAAATCTTTCGGAATATGAAGGCTATTAGCAAAATCATTTGTAGTTCCGGTAGGAATGTATCCAATCGGCACTTTTTCTGTTCTCTCCATCATTCCGGTCACAACTTCATCTAACGTTCCGTCTCCTCCGCTGCAAATAACCCTGTCATATTTTTCAGTAAAGGATACAACCTTTCTGTACGCATCTTTATAGCTCTGAGTCGGATAGACCACCACCTCATATCCTGCTTTTACGATAATGTCAAGAATATCCGACAGTTTCGGCTTCAAAAGTTCTTTTCCTGCATTCGGATTATAAATGAATAATGCTTTTTTCATACAGACACCTCCTGATCCATTTCCCCTTCCTCTCCACCCCAAGGCAGTCCGCCGAATCATTTCTACAGACGTTGGGCAAACATTTAAAAAAAGGCATGGCTATCCATGCCTTTTCCAGATTACTTATTTATTCTTTACATTGACAAGAAATGTTTCGATTCCTTTCGCTGCTTCCTCTTCATCTGCCCCGTTGGCTACAACAGTAATCTCTTCACCTGGGGTCAACCGTAAACTCATCATGCCCATAATGCTCTTTGCGTTGACCTGCTTGTCAGCAACTTCTATGTACACTGTGCTTGAATACTGACTTGCTTCCTGAACAAGAAGCGCAATCGGTCTGGCATCTAATCCTTCTGACAATTGAATCGTTATCGGTTTTTTAATCATAATGCTCCTCCTTGCTTTGTCCTTAACTCTTCTGCCATTTCACTTAATTTTCTCAATCTGTGATTCACGCCTGACTTACCAACAGGCGGGGTCAGCAGACTTCCCAGTTCCTTCAAAGATGCCTCCGGATATGTAAGTCTTGTAAGGGCCATATCCTTCAATCCTTCCGGCAGCTTATCCAGTCCTTTTGTTTCCTGTATATATCTTATATCATCGATCTGCTTAACAGCAGCGGAAACCGTTTTATTGATATTCGCAGTCTCACAGTTTACCTTACGGTTCACCGTATTCCTCATATCTTTCAGGATGCGCACATTCTCAAATTCCATCAATGCCACATGTGCCTCCATGACGTTAAGCACATCCGCAATCTGTGAACCTTCTTTTAAGTATACTACAAAAGATTTCTTCCGCAGTACGATCTTGCCATCCAGTTCGAAGCACTTCATAATCTTCTGTATCTGCTCTGCCTTCTCTCTCGTAGCGCATACGATTTCAAAGTGATACGACTTTTCCGGGTCGCTCATGGAACCAGATGCCAGAAAAGCGCCTCTTATAAAAGCTCGCTTGCAGCACGTCTCCTGAATTACAATATTCCGCACCACAGAAAGTTCTTCTTCAACCTCTCCGTACTGATCGATCAACTTCGTCGCCTGTAATATTCTGAGTGCTGCATCATGCTCTTTTACAACGATATAATATGACACACTTCCCTTCATACGGTTCGTGCGTATTGCGATATCAGTTCTTATATTAAATGTTTTTGTTAATAAAGTAAAGCACTTTCTTGCAACTGACAGATTTTCTGTATGAATTTTTAAAGAATACCGGCCTCTACTGTCAATCATAACCCCGCCGCAAATACTGATGATTGCAGCAGTTTCGGCGATACGGCAATGCCTGGCACTACCCAAATGATGCGAAAGCTCTTCTTTTACATTTCCCGAAAACGACATTTTTCCTCCTACTTTGCTTTCACCACAGCATCTTTAGCCAGATCTCGGTGTTCCTTCTTTAATCCATAATCTTCTTCCGTTACAGTCAATCTGTCATACAAAGCATTTGCAATTGTAACAGAACGGTGTTTCCCTCCTGTACATCCAATTGCTATCACTAGCTGATGCTTCCCTTCAGCCGCATAATTCGGCATCAAAAATTGAACCATATCTACCAGCTTCTCCAAAAATTCTCTGGCAAGCTCATTATTCATCACATACTCCTGAACAGGCTTGTCATTCCCACTCTGCGGGCGAAGCTCGTCTATATAATACGGATTCGGAAGAAACCTGACATCAAAAACCAGATCCGCATCATTTGGGATTCCGTATTTAAATCCGAATGACAAAACGGTAATATAAAGGTTCTTATATTCACGGTTTTCAACAAATATTTTACTTAGTTCTGCCTTTAATTCTCTCGTAAGGAGCCTGCTGGTATCCAGAATATAGTTTGCGCGTTTTTTCAGGAATCCCACTTTCTGCCGTTCTAATGCAATTCCCTTTTCTACTCGTCCCGCGCCAGCCAGCGGATGATTTCTTCTCGTCTCTTTGTATCGTTTGATCAATGTTTCATCCCGTGCCTCTAAAAACAGGATCTCATACGGGATTTGAGCGAGATCCATCTCATTCAGGATATTTTCCAGTTCATCCAGATTCTGTCCGCTTCGGATATCAAGTCCAAGCGCAACTTTATTAATCTCTCCATTTGGCACCATAAACAGTTCCGTAAGTTTTGACATCAACGGAATTGGCATATTATCCACGCAAAAATATCCCATGTCTTCCATCATTTTTAATGTGGTACTCTTTCCCGCTCCTGACATCCCCGTCACAATCACGAATCTCATCCTAAAACTCTCCAATCTGTTTTACTTCCGGCTCCAATGTCACGTTTGTCGTTTTCCTGACTCGGTCAATCACCTCTCCAATCAGGCTTTGCACATCCGCTGCCGTTGCATTCCCCGTATTAATCACAAAGCCACAATGTTTTTCTGACACTTGAGCACCCCCGACCGAAAATCCTTTCAATCCGGTATCCTGGATCAGTTTACCGGCGAAGTAGCCTTCCGGTCTTTTAAATGTACTTCCCGCGCTCGGATATTCCAGCGGTTGTTTTGTGACCCTTTTTTCCCGGAGTTCTTCCATTTTTGCCCTGATTTCATCTTTTTTCCCACCGCTTAAAGCGATTCTGGCTGACAGCACAATATACCCCTCCGTCGGGACAATACTGGTACGATATCCCAGCTTCAACTCTTCAGCCTGCAAAGTAAGAATTTTACCTTCCTTCGTCAAGACATCCACAGAAACCAGTACATCTTTCATCTCTCCTCCGTAAGCACCGGCATTCATGACAACAGCTCCTCCCAAGGTACCCGGAATCCCGGCAGCAAATTCAAACCCGGTCAATCCGGCTCCCAGTGCAGCAGATGCAATCTGAGCCAGCGAGCTTCCTGCTCCCGCAGCAATCATATTGTCCGACACTTCGATCTGATTCATCGATTTGAAAATCTGGATCACCACTCCACGACATCCTTTGTCACCCACAAGAAGATTACTCCCATTTCCTACTATATAATAAGGAGTTTTCTCCCGTCTGCAAAGTCCGATTATCAATGCGATTTCTTCTGCATTGTTCGGTCTTACAAAATAATCCGCCGGACCTCCAATCCGAAATGTCGTATGATTCTTCATTGGTTCGTCTTTTAGAATTCTTTCTTTATCTATTAGTGTAAACAGTTCATTTTCAAATTTACTTTTCATGTCAATCTCCTGCTTCTCTTCGTTTTCAATCCTATTAATCATACACTAAATTTTCCTTGAGTTCAATGCGCTCTTGCAAAATGCCCGAAAATGCGTTATATTGGATAACAAATACCAATTTATAAAGGAGTTGATTTACACTGTGGACTCGAGTGACGTCACGCAAATAATAATCTTATTCATTCTGCTGATTCTTTCCGGATTCTTTTCTTCCGCAGAGACAGCACTTACAACTGTAAACAAAATACGAATGCGCGCCCTGGCAGATGAAGGCAACAAGCGCGCGGTCACCGTACTGGAGATAACAGAGAATTCCAGTAAAATGCTGAGTGCAATTTTGATCGGCAATAATATTGTCAACCTGGGAGCCGCCTCTTTGACCACGACCCTGGCATATAGCCTCGGCGGATCAGCCGTCGCATTCGCAAGTGCTCTTCTGACCGTATTTATTTTGATTTTCGGTGAGATTACTCCAAAGACAATGGCTACCATCCACGCCGAAAAGTTTTCTCTGCTCTATGCACCGTTCATCCGCGTTTTCATTAAGGTGATGACACCGGTCATTTTCTTGATTAACATTTTATCGAACGGAGTATTATACTTGCTGAAAGTTGATCCGAATGCTAAAAATGATGCAATGACAGAGACAGAACTGCGCACGATCGTCGATGTCAGCCATGAGGACGGCGTGATTGAATCAGAAGAAAAAGAAATGATTTACAATGTATTTGATCTGGGAGACGCTAAAGCAAAAGACGTTATGGTTCCCAGAGTTAATGTAACTTTTGCAGATGTCAACAGCACTTACGAGGAATTAATCCACTTATTCCGCGAAGACAAATTTACACGTCTTCCGGTATATTCCGAGTCGAAAGACAACGTAGTAGGCACCATTAATATGAAGGATTTACTCCTTTTCGACAACAACAAAAAGGAATTTCACATACAGGATATTCTTCGCGAGGCATATTTCACATATGAATATAAAAACATTTCCGAGCTTCTCGTGGAAATGCGTCAGGCTTCTTTCAACATTGCCATCGTCCTTGATGAATATGGTGAAACAGCCGGTTTGATTACATTAGAAGACATTCTGGAAGAAATCGTTGGAGAGATTCACGATGAATATGACGAGAATGAAGAAGAAAATATTGTCGCCATAAACGAGCTTGAATATATTGTGGAAGGTTCTACCAATCTGGATGATCTGAATGACAGCCTGGATCTGCGTCTTGAATCTGAAGATTATGATTCCGTAGGCGGTTTTATTATTGAACGTCTTGACCGACTTCCTGAAGAAAATGACGAAGTCACTACCGAAGACGGAATCCGGATGGTTGTTGAAAAATTGGACAAAAACCGGATTGAGAAAGTCCATCTCTATCTGCCATCTTCCAAAGAAAGTGTATAATTTTATCATATAGTATGAAAAAAGGTCCTGACGGACCTTTTTTTCATACTTTTATTCACCTGCAAGCCGCAGAATATCTTCAATTTCTTCTTCGCTTACTCCCATCAGCTCCACCAACTCGTCTACACTGATCTTTCTCCCCATTTCTTCCGTCAGCTTTTTAATCTGCTCATCCAGATTATTGACCTTTTCTACCATTTTGCGATCCTGAAGCTTCATCTCCGTCTGTGATTCCAGAAGGGCCTGCATGCTTTCACGCGCCATAAGGAGCATCGTTTCTTCTTCTTCCGTCTGGCTTGCCGCCAACATCATCCCCATATTTCCTTCTTGTATCAGATCACCAATAAACACTTCCGGGCGATGCATTTCTTTTGCCATCTCTACAATTCTCGGCAGCAACGCAGCAAACGGCTCGTCCCCTTTCATCACCTGTAGTTCCTTCTCATATACTGCCAGATACTGTTCTTCTTCACTGCTGAATACCGAATTTCCTTCCTTTCCGGACGCAGCGATCACGCTGCCCCCGGCTTTCACGTATCCCTTTACAATAACTCTCTGAGACAACAGATAATCAAATACCAGTTCCATCTGTTCCGGTGTAAGGTTATCTTCCTGAAAAAATGCCTCCACCTCCTCTTTCAAAACCACATTTTCTTTTGATTCGCATATCTTCAGAATTCCTGTCAGTTTCTCACGAAATTGTAACTTTTCCGCCATATTTATTTCCTCCAGCTTTAACATTTTATCCTTTTTCTTTGTATATCGATCTTCTAAGACGCTTCATACTCTATAACGGGATACTCACGATAACCGTAGGATACCCCGCCATTTTCAGTCGCCGCTCCATAGTCGCCGCCTCATCCAGTGTCCGATATCTTCCCACCTGTACCCTGTCAAATTGTCCCTTATCATCAATATATGCCGGGAAGTCCTGTTCTGTCAACTCCCTAAGCAATCTCTCTGCGTAAACACTGTTTCGAAAAGCCCCTACCTGTACCCGCAGCTCTGTATCCGGCTGTGTCTGTCCGGTCGTTCCTACATTCAATGTATCCATGATCCCATCTGCAATCGCCGATGCAATATCATTAAAATTTTCGTCAAACAGTTTGTTGTCCGTATCTGAATTCATAAATCCGACCTCCACCAGAACCGCCGGCATTTGCGTTCTCCGAAGAACCACCAGATTAGGACGTGCCTGCACTCCAAGATTAACAAATCCTACCGTTTCCAGTTGGGCATTGATATTTTTTGCCATCTCATATTTGATGCCGGAAAGATCATATACAAGGCTCTCCACTCCCATGTACTGGTTCGGAATTGGACTGGAATTTCGGTGTATTGATATGAAGAAATCCACTCCTGCCTCATTTGCCTCCATCGCTTTCTGATATGGGCTCTCATAAACATCCGTTGTTCTCGTATATTCTACATCAATTCCGTTATTTTGTAAAATCTCACCAATAGCAAGTACAAGGTTCAAAGTATCATCTTTCTCCTGTCGTCCCATATAGACTGCTCCCGGCTCTTCCCCACCGTGTCCTGCATCCAGCATAATTGAATACGGCATTTCTTTTCCTCACAAGAAATCTTTTCCTTATTAATATATGCAAAATGCCATCCCTCGTTCGCCCCTTCTCTTGACTACACTCCATCAGAGTGCTACAATAGACAAGTAAACACGGGGTGCTTGCAGAAGCAGGCTGAGAGTAAGCTGTATTGCTTTAACCCATAACCTGATTTGGATAATGCCAACGTAGGGAACAAATTGCTTTTATACTGCGATACCGGTTGGTGTACCGCAGTTTTTTTGTTCTATAATAGCTTTATTCCATAAGGCACCCACCGCGACCGATTGGGGGCACCACCTTCTGCCGCGGTGAATAGGAGTTTTCCTATTCAGGTAACCAAAGCCGGATACCTCCGGCGCCATTTTCATATTTGAAAACAAGGAGGAAAACGAGATGTCAAATTACACAACACAGATGAATGCCGCACGAAAAGGCATCATTACCCCACAAATGGAAATTGTTGCTCAGAAAGAGCATATGGATGTGGAGGATTTAAGAAAACTGATTGCAAAAGGAGAGGTAATCATTCCATGCAATAAAAAACATACCAGCTTAAGTCCGAGCGGTGTCGGAGCCAAGCTGACCACCAAGATCAATGTAAATCTGGGCGTATCCCGCGACTGGAAAGATGTGGATATGGAATATGAGAAAGTCCGTTCTGCAGTTGATATGGGTGCCGAAGCAATCATGGATCTCAGTTCCTACGGCGATACCCGTACTTTCCGCCGCAAATTGACAGAAACCTGTCCGGCTATGATCGGAACTGTGCCGATTTACGACGCTGTCGTTTATTATCATAAAGCCCTCGGCCAGATCACTTCTGAAGAATGGCTGGACATCGTGCGCATGCACGCAGAAGACGGTGTGGACTTTATGACCATTCACTGCGGAATGAATCGTGCTACTGCTGCCCGCTTTAAGCAGAACAAACGTCTTATGAATATCGTTTCCCGCGGTGGATCTATCATGTTCGCCTGGATGGAAATGACCGGAAAGGAAAATCCGTTCTATGAGCATTATGATGAAATTCTCGATATCTGTCAGAAATATGACATTACTATGAGTCTCGGTGATGCATGCCGTCCCGGCTGTATTGCAGATGCTACAGACACTGCACAGATTGAAGAATTGATCACGCTTGGAGAACTGACAAAACGTGCATGGGAGAAAGACGTTCAAGTAATGATCGAAGGCCCTGGCCATATGCCGATGAACCAGATTGCAGCAAATATGGAAATCCAGAAAACACTGTGCCATGGTGCTCCGTTCTACGTGCTCGGACCTCTTGTAACAGACGTTGCTCCGGGATATGATCATATAACCTCTGCGATCGGAGGCGCAATCGCCGCTGCAGCCGGCGCTGCGTTCCTCTGCTACGTAACACCTGCAGAACATCTTCGTCTTCCGAACGCAGCCGATGTAAAAGAAGGAATCATCGCAGCAAAAATAGCGGCCCACGCTGCTGATATTGCCAAAGGAGTTCCAGGAGCTGCTGATTGGGATTACAAGATGAGTGAAGCAAGAAAGCGCCTTGACTGGGAAGCTATGTTCGAACTGAGCATGGATCCGGAAAAAGCCCGCCGTTACCGTGCCGAGGCAAAACCGGAAAAAGAAGACACCTGCAGTATGTGCGGTAATTTCTGTGCTGTCAAGAATACCAATCGTATCCTTGACGGTGAGATTGTAAGCATTTTCGACGAGTAATACACAGAGATATCACTGTCGGGAGGATTGTCTGAACCACTACAATCCTCCCGACAGCAGTAAAAAACGCTCATATGAAATATATTTTCAGAATTCTAAAGGATTTTTGACAGGAATTCTTTCAGACGTTCATCCTTCGGATGCTCAAAGAATTCTTCCGGTTCAGCCTGTTCTTTCACTTTTCCTTCATCCACAAAAAGAACACGCGTTCCCACTTCTTTCGCAAATCCCATCTCGTGCGTGACGACTACCATAGTCATTCCGTCTCTGGCGAGTTGTTTCATAAGTTCCAGTACCTCTCCTACCATCTCAGGATCAAGAGCTGAAGTCGGTTCATCAAACAGCATCACATCCGGATCCATTGCCAGCGAACGCACAATTGCAATCCTCTGTTTCTGCCCTCCTGAAAGTTGGGAAGGATAAGAATTCGCTTTCTCTTCAAGATTAACAAGTTTCAAAAGCTCCATAGCTCTTGTTTCTGCTTCCTCTTTGCTTTTTTTCAAAAGCTTGATCGGAGCAAGTGTAATATTTTCCAGAATCGTTTTATGTGGGAAAAGATTAAAATGTTGAAATACCATTCCCATCTTCTGACGGTGTTTGTCCAGATCCACATTCTTGTCCGTAATATCTACATTTTCAAAATAAATGTGTCCTTCTGTTGGGACCTCAAGCAGATTCAACGAACGGAGAAATGTAGATTTTCCCGAACCCGAAGGCCCCACGATCACAACCACTTCACCTTTTCTAATTTCTTCATTGATTCCATCTAGTGCATAAAAATCGCCAAAGCTCTTGCGGAGACCTTCAACACGGATTAAAACTTCTCCATTAGTGATCACTGTTTCTCAGCCTCCTCTCCAGCAGACTCACGAGTTTCGTGAAGATCATCACCATAATCAGATAGATCAGCGCCACTGCCATCAACGGCATGAATGCATCGAATGTACGGCTTCTGATAATGTCGCCGCCCTTCGTCAGATCCTGAAGAGCGATATATCCGGAAACCGAAGTTTCCTTAAGCAGAACAATAAATTCATTTCCGAGCGCCGGTAGTACATTCTTAAATGCCTGCGGCATAATAATGTAAAACATTGTCTGCCGGTAATTAAATCCCAGGCTTCGTCCGGCTTCAAACTGTCCGTTATCGACAGACATGATTCCTGAACGGAAGATCTCAGCCACATACGCACTGGAGTTCATTCCAAATGCAAGAATTGCAACCAGTTCTTTGCTTATATCTCTTGCGCTTCCAAAAATAACAAAATAAATAATCAAAAGCTGCACAACTACCGGCGTGCCACGAATCACCGTAATATATGCCTGGCAAAGAGCATTCAGTATTTTCATGCGTCCGGTTTTATCATATGTCGAACGTACAATGGCAAGAAGGAATCCCAATACCACACCGATTATTACAGCACAGAAGGTTACAACTAATGTAACCTTCAGTCCATCTGCGATATAATGCCATCTGCTGTCTTCTATAAAATTCGTATAAAAACGTTCTTGTAAACTACCCATCATGGTTCCCGCCAATCTGTCTATCCACTAATCTGTGATATATTTTGAAATAATTTCATCAAAAGTTCCGTCTTCTTTTAATTCTTTAATCGCAGCATTTACCTTTTCAAGGAGCTCATCGTTTCCTTTTTTTACTGCCATTGCATAATCTTCTTCCACATACTCTGTTTCCAGTATTTTCAAACCTTCCACCTGTTCTGCGAAAGTCTTTGCCGGCTGGTCGTCGATAATCACAGCATCTACTTTTCCCTGCGCCAGAGCCTGTACTGCTTCCATACCTTTGTTGTAACGCTCGATATGTTCATCACCATAATCATCTGTTGCATAAATATCACCGGTTGTCCCCTGCTGAACACCGATCTTGATCTTATCTCCTGCAAGGTCATCCGGAGAAGCAATCGTACTTCCTTCCGTAACAATAATAACCTGGCGTCCGGTATAATATGTGTCTGTAAAATCTACCTGTTTCTTTCTCGTATCATCTACCGTGATGCCTGCAACACCAAGATCTGCTTTACCGCTCTGTACAGCAGACAGAATAGAATCGAATGCCATATCTTCAATCTTCAGTTCCATCCCGAGTTTTTCGGCAATCGCTGCTGCAAATTCTGCATCGATTCCCACAATATCATCACCTTCATAATATTCATACGGTGGGAATTCAGCATTTGTAGCCATAATCAGGGTTTCGGTCTCTTCTTTTGTTTCTCCGTTATTTTCTTCTTTTTTAGATCCACAAGCTGTCATCGTCAAAGCGCAGGTAAGGACAAGCGCAAGACTTACTAATTTTTTCATTTTCATAATCTTTTCCTCCATTCTATCATAAACACTTCGCATTGGTATTATTGTATCACTTTTTTTCTAAAAGTAAAGTGGTTATTTATACATTTATATGCATAAACAACCACTTTTTTCTATTCAATATGCAGAATTATAGTTTTTTATCCGTCACACTTAGCCCCAGATAATAAAATAAAGTAACACCAGCACACCGAGTGCAATCCTGTAATATCCGAACACTTTGAAATCATGCTTCTTGATATAAGACATCAGAAACTTGATAGCAAAAACAGATACAAAGAACGCAACCAGACATCCCGTGATAAGAATTGCCACTTCCATTGCCGAGTAATGCAGTCCGAACTTAATCATTTTAAGCGCACTCGCCCCAAACATGACCGGAATCGCAAGATAAAATGTAAATTCTGCTGCAACATACCTGGATGTACCAAGAAGAAGTCCTCCCAGAATCGTAGCACCGGAACGGGAAGTACCCGGAATCATCGCAAGTACCTGAAATAATCCTATGTAAAGAGCTACCGTATATGGAAGTTCCGAAAGTTTCGTAATAATCGGACGCACATGTGCATTTCTCTTCTCAATCACAATAAACGCAATACCATAAACAATAAGCATAATCGAAACGACTACATAATTATACAAATACTTATCCAGGACATCATCAAACAGGAAACCGATAATAGCTGCAGGAATACAAGAAACAATAATCTTAGACCAAAGATTCAGTGTATTCTGCCTTTGTTTGGCCGTCTTCCGTTTCGAAAACGGATTCAGTTTATGGAAATATAACACCACAACCGCCATGATAGCTCCGAGCTGAATTACCACCCGGAACATCTCCATAAACTCATCAGATACAGACATATGAAGAAATTGCTCTACAAGAATCATATGTCCGGTACTGCTGATCGGAAGCCACTCCGTAATTCCTTCAACAATACCCAAAATAATTGCAATTAAAATATTCAACATCTTTTTTCCTCTTTTCTCTCACAGTATTTATTTTATTCTATGAAAAACATCCTTCGGTATTACCTGCTCCAGGACGATTTTTTCAATCGCTTTTGCCGCTCCGTCTTCTTCATTCGATTCCGTAATGTAGTCAGCAGCATTCTTTACCTCATTTGTTCCGTTTTCCATGGCAACTCCTACTCCCGCCATACGAATCATTTCGAGATCATTGCTGCCGTCGCCACATGCCATTATTTCTTCCGCCTTAATTTTCAATAGTTCTCCCAGTCGAAGCAGTCCTGCACCCTTATTAACTCCTTTCGCATTGATTTCCAGATTCCTTCCCAAAGAACTGCTGATAGAAAGAGAATCCGCACAATCTTCAATCCGCTTTGCCGCGGCCTTCTGTTCCTCTGTATTCGCAAATAAAGCGTGCACTTTATCCATGCCATGGCCATCCATTTCTATGATCTTCTCCCAAAGATTCGGAACAACGATACGGGTATTTCGTATATAATCGGCCATCGGTTTTGATAGGATATACCGGTCAATTTTTGCAAGTTCATCCGCCTGCACATATCCCTGCCCGTCAAAATAAATCTCTCGCATTGTGTCATATTCTTCAAATATCTTCACTACCCGAATCGCATCTTCATATGGCACAAGATTCTCATAAAGTATCTTTTGATACTGCATATCAAGAATTCTTCCTCCGTTAGCAGTCACTGCATAACGCATGCCCGGTATCTCTTTCAATTCTTTTGGAATTCCTGTAATCGGTCTCCCCGTTGCAACAAGCACAGTTACACCCGCATCCAGAGCACGGCAGATTACATCCCTTGCATACGCCGTCAATTCTTTTCTGTCATTCAGCAATGTTCCATCCAAATCCAGACCTACCATTTTAATTTTACTCATTTTTATTCCATTTTCCTCGATTTTTCAAGATTTCCTGTATATCAGCTCTTTTACTTTCATATCATAGTATAACAAAGTTTGCTAAATAAAGCAATTTGTAGTATAATATTATAGACTCATTTTTGACGAAAGGAAATATGTTATGAAAAAGAAGTTAAAAGCGCTGTCCAGGACATGCCTTGCACTTGCCTGCGCTATTACTGTATTCTCTGCCGATACAGTAATCTACGCAACAGATTCTGTAGAGAGTCTCGAAAAACAGACTTCTAATCTGGAAGACAAGCTGAACTCTTTAAATCAGGATCTGGATGCTTTAAGCTCGGACATCTCAGAACTCGCATCAAAAATTGAGGATACAGATGCATCTGTAAAGAAAGCGGAGCTCGATCTTGCCGCAGCCCGCGTAAATGAAGAGATGCAGTATGATGCAATGAAGAAGAGAATCAAATATATGTATGAAGCTGGAAATACTTCGCTTCTGGAAATTATATTCTCATCTCAAAGCATGGGGGAATTTTTAAACAATACAGAGTTTGTCCGAAATGTCACAGAATATGACCGAGAAAAACTTAAAGAATTACAAGAAGTACATCAAAATGTTAAAGCAAAAGAAGTTTCACTGAAAGAAGAACAAGAAAAACTCCAGAAGATGAAAACCCAGCTGGATGATCAGAAAGAAGCATTAAACTCTGCAATTTCATCAACGTCCAGCGAACTTGCCTCTTCCTCGGATGCACTTGCAAAAGCCAAAGAAGCCCGTGCTGCGGCGGAAGACGCATTAAAAGAAAAAGAGCAGTCACAGCAGCATTCATCCGGCAGCAGCGGAAATATCATTGTTCCGCCAACCACTGCCGAAACAAATGATCTGGTTTTATTTGCCGCTCTTCTTCAATGCGAGGCAGGATCCTCTGATTATGATGCTTTGCTCGCAGTTGCCACAGTAGTCATGAATCGCGTGGAGAGCAATCGCTATCCCAACACACTTTACGGCGTAATCTACCAGAAGGGGCAGTTCTCACCTACCTGGAACGGCTCTCTGAACCGGGTACTGAATAAAGGTCCCGCTTCACTCTGCTATCAGGTTGCTCAGGATGCGCTTGGAGGTGCGCGGCTCGCCGCTGTTAAAGACTGCTATTCCTTCCGTGCTTCCTGGAGTGGACATGCCGGAGTACTTGTAGGAGGAAACGTATTCTTTTAAATTGAGTAGGAGAGATTTCTCTAAATGAGAAATCTCGACCTCTCACACCACCGTGCGTACCGTTCGGTACACGGCGGTTCAATCAATTTAACAAGTAACACACCTTTCGGTGTAGTAATCTAACATGGAGACTAATCCAAATGAGGTTAGTCTCTTGTTTGTTATAGCGATATTAACTGCTCCACAACTGCATACATGTGCATATGCTCGGCTACAGTTAGCCGCTTTGTGAGCTGTTTTCTTATCTATTCCTAACTTCATCAAGTTACGTTCTCTTGTTTTCGGGTTCTTCCAATGCTTCCATATACACATGCGCAATCGAAATCTAATGTTTGCGTCGAGTTCTTTGCAGAGTGTTTTCATACTTCCTATCTTGAAATAGTTAATCCACCCTCTGATGAGTTGGTTGAGTTTCTCCACTTTGTAGCTGTTGCTAACGCCCCAACTACGACGCGTGAGTATTTTCATCCTTTTCTTGAACTTTTCAACTGATTTTGCATGTGGCTTTGCCTTGTATTGGTGTGCTCTTGAATCAAAGTAAAATCCAAAACCGAGATATATTTCTCATTACTCGATTTGCAGACATTTCACTTCCGACCATGATGATACAGGCATCGGCATATCGTGCAAAGTTAAGACCTCGCTTTTCCATTTCCTTATCAAGTTCATTGAGCATGATGTTTGCCAACAACGGTGAAAGATTTCCCCCTTGTGGTGTTCCCACAACAGAGTCCTCATACTCGTCATCAATCATGATTCCGCTGACAAGATATTTCCTTATGATGGAAATAACATCTCCATCCTTAATTGTTCTGCCAATAATAGTCATCAGCTTATCATGGTTTACCGTGTCAAAGAACTTTTCCAGGTCAATGTCTACAATCCAATCATTTCCGTCATTCATCATGTCTAATGCCGTTATGATTGCCTGTTGTGCACATCTATTGGGTCTGAATCCATAACTATGCTCATGAAACTGTTCCTCATAGATTGGTGTTAATACCTGTGCAATGGTTTGTTGCATAAATCTGTCTGTTACTGTTGGTACTCCCAGGTTTCTGACACCGCCGTCAGGCTTTGGTATCTCCACTCTTCGTACTGGTTGAGGTTTATACTTTCTTGTCCTCAACTGTTCCTTGATGATTTCGCCGTTCTTCACAAGATGCTCTTTAAGTTCCGTGTACTTCATTCCGTCCACTCCCTCTGCACCTTTATTCCGTACGACTTGCAGATATGCTCTGTTGAGATTATCGCTAGATAAAATCTGCTCCATTAGACTACTTGTGTCCATGCGTTCTTTCCTTTCCGTCTCGCTTGATTTGACCACCTTTTACCCGATTGGTTACGGCAGATGTTGTCATCTCTGCAATACGCGACATACTCAAACTTATTGATTGTTCGCCCCTTTGCTCCATTTCCATTACAGAAACTTCTTCACTACTATGGGCTCGGCTGACTTCTCACAGTTCGTTGTTACTAGGCTAATGGAACCTCTGTGAGACCTCCACGCTTAAGGTGCACGCTCTTTCTCTCCATATATCCGCCACATTTACTCTGCTACTACAAAAGTGGTAGTTATTAGACTTTGTTGAATTAAGCCAACTTATCTCTCGTAGCCTAGCCTTATATGTGATTTCTGTTCGTCGGACCAGAGATTTGCCTGCAGCTTCCTTCAGATTCCACCTCACGATGGACACCCTTGCTGTTCGGCTATACATTTCCCACTACCTGGGCATGTTCGGGACTTTCACCCGTTAGAGCGCGCTCATGGCGCGCAAACTTAAAAAGGAGTGGCATCATGCCACTCCTTTTTTCTTTGGATATTTTCAACTTATAATCCGTCCTTCAAAATCTTCGTCTTATTTTCTAAATGCAGCTTCATTCCACATTAATTCATTCTTGAAGTTTCTGATCGTTGTATCCTTATCAATGTAAACAGCTTCGATACCCATTGCTTCTGCCCAGTCTCCCATCTGCTCAGCAGTCAGGTCATAAGAGAATGCAGTATGATGTGCTCCACCTGCAAGAATCCATGCTTCAGCACCTGTCTTCAGATTCGGCTGCGGTGTCCAGAATGCAGTTGCAACCGGAAGCTTCGGCATCGGTTTTTCAACTTTCTTGCACTCTACGTCATTGATGATCAAGCGGAATCTGTCGCCAAGGTCAATGAGTGATGTTGCAACAGCCGGACCAGTCTTTGAAGTAAATACAAGACGTGCCGGATCCTCTCTATTGCCCATAGAAAGCGGCTGACATTTGATGCTGATCGGGCCATCTGCAATTGTCGGGCAAACCTCAAGCATGTGAGCCTGCAGAATACCTTCTTTTCCCGGAACTAGATTGTAGGTATAATCTTCCATAAAAGAAGTTCCTTTTGCGTTCTTCATTCCCTGAGTCATGATCTTCATGATACGAACCATAGCGGCGGTCTTCCAGTCACCTTCCGCTCCAAATCCATAACCTTTTTCCATCAATCTCTGAATTGCAAGTCCCGGTAACTGCTGAAGAGCCCCCAGATCACCAAAATGTGTAACGATTGCCTGATAGTTTTTCTCTTCCAGGAATTTCTCAAATCCCACTTCAATCTGAGCCTGTACTGCTACATGTTTTCTGAACTCAGCTTCATCTCTTCCTTCCAGAAG
This sequence comes from Bariatricus sp. HCP28S3_D3, assembly GCF_052065755.1. Lineage (NCBI taxonomy): Bacteria > Bacillati > Bacillota > Clostridia > Lachnospirales > Lachnospiraceae > Bariatricus > Bariatricus sp. HCP28S3_D3. The sequence continues at coordinate 370,710 of NZ_JBQHTK010000001.1, forward strand.
GATCTCATATTTATCATAGTATTCTTCAACCAATGCATCGATATCGCCCTGTGCAACATCTTTTACGGCATCGGCAATTTCATTTACCGGATAAGCATCAATTTCCCAACCGAACTTAATCTGCGCTTCTACTTTATCACCTTCTGTTACAGCTACATTTCTCATGTTATCTGCAATACGCATTACACGAACATGACTGCTTTCAATAACACCAATTGCAGTTCTCATCCAGGATGCGATTCTTTCCTGTGTATCCTTATCTTCCCAGTATCCCATAATTACTTTACGGCTCTTGTTCAGACGTGTGAAAATATGCCCGAATTCACGGTCTCCATGGGCAGCCTGGTTCTCATTCATGAAATCCATATCAATCGTATCATATGGGATTTCACGATTGAACTGTGTATGAAGATGAAGCAACGGTTTTCTGAGCTCTTTCAGACCTAAAATCCATGATTTTGCCGGCGAGAAAGTATGGCACCATGTAATAACGCCCGCACAATTTTCATCTGTATTTGCTTCATTAAATGTCTTTCTGATCACTTCATTTGTGATTAAGGTTGGTTTCCAGATGATTTCATATGGAAGAATTCCGGAATCATTTAAAGCCTTTACAATAATTTTTGAATGCTCAGCTACATGTGCAAGGCATTCATCTCCATATAAATCCTGAGAACCTGTACAAAACCAAAATTTGTAATCTTTGCATGCTAACATAGTATTAATCTCCTTTTTGTTCATTTTTCAGAAAGTTCCGACACGCTTGGCACGTGTTCATAAATTTGTTATTTGTTTATTGTCCGTAGTAGGCATTTGCACCATGCTTTCTGTAGTAGTGCTTGTCTTGCAGTTCCTGCGGTGCCGGTTTCACATCCGGATTGATCATCTCACAGCGTGCTGCCATTTTTGCTACTTCTTCCAATACTACCGCATTATGTACGGCTTCGTGTGCATCTTTCCCCCACGAAAATGGTCCATGGTTTTTGCAGAGTACTGCCGGCATTGCCATGTATTCTGTTCCTTTAAAATGTTCTACGATTAGAAGGCCTGTATTTTTTTCGTAGGCTTCATCGATTTCTTCTTTGGTCAGATTACGAACACACGGGATTTCTCCATACATATAATCTGCATGAGTCGTTCCATAGCAAGGAATTCCTCTTCCTGCCTGAGCCCAGCTTGTCGCCCAAGGTGAATGTGTATGAACAATTCCTCCCATATCCGGGAACGCTTTATAAAGCTCCAGATGAGTTGCTGTATCAGAAGAAGGATTGTAATGACCTTCTACTTTATTACCTTCCAGATCCATGACTACCATATCTTCCGGGGTCAGTTTATCATACTCCACACCACTTGGCTTAATTACGAACAGCCCGCTTTCACGGTCTATTCCACTTACATTACCCCATGTAAATGTTACAAGACCGTATTTTGGCAGTAACATATTGGCCTCATATACTTCTTTTTTCAGTTGTTCTAACACTTTTACGCCTCCTCATTTAAAATATATTATTTCAGAGAGTCAACGGCTGCTCTTTCAATTGGAAGCCCTTCAAGGTATCTCTTGCTGAATACATCAAAGCCTTCTACATCCTTTGGATTCGGTTCCATTCTGCTTCCTGCCTGACCAGCAAATACTTTATTGGCAAGATAAGCATCCAGAGCTTCTCCTTCTTCCTTATTGAGCATGTAAGAAGCCAGAAGAGCAATTCCCCAGGCACCGCCTTCTCCTGCAGTTTCCATAACAGAAACAGGCGTATTAAGAGCTGCCGCAAGGATTCCCTGTCCTACGCCTTTTGTCTTGAAAAGTCCGCCGTGGCCGAGGATTTCATCCAGCTTCACTCCCTCTTCTTTCAGGAGAATATCCATTCCTGTTTTCAGGACTCCAAGAGAAGCAAACAGATTTACTCTCATGAAATTTGCCAGATTAAACTTGCTGTCCGGTGTACGCACGAATAACGGGCGTCCCTCTTCAAATCCTGTAATGTGCTCGCCTGAGAAATAATTGTATGCCAGAAGTCCGCCACAATCAGCATCACCTTCCAAAGCCTTGTTATAAAGTGTACCAAACAGTTTATTCATATCCACTTCCATTCCAAATGCTTCAGCAAATTCCTTGAAAATTCCTACCCATGCATTCAGGTCAGACGTACAGTTGTTGCAATGAACCATTGCCACAAGATCACCTGCCGGAGTCGTCACCAGATCAATTTCATCGTGGACTTTTTGAAGTTCTTTCTCCAGAACTACCATTCCGAATACACTGGTACCGGCAGAAACATTTCCTGTGCGTACCTTCACGCTGTTTGTAGCAACCATACCGGTTCCCGCATCGCCTTCCGGCGGGCATACCGGAATTCCGGCTTTCAGTGTTCCGGTAGGATCCAGAAGTTTCGCACCTTTTTCGGTAAGAGCACCTGCTTTTTCACCGGCAAGAAGTACCTTAGGTAAAATTTCTTCCAATTTCCACGGATAGCCTTTTGGTGCAACCAACTCATCGAACGATGCAACCATTCTCTCATTCCAGTTTCTGGTAGCGATATCAATCGGGAACATACCGGAAGCTTCTCCAACTCCGAGTACCTTCTCGCCTGTAAGCTGCCAGTGAATATACCCGGCAAGTGTTGTAAAGAATGTTACATCCTTTACGTGTTCTTCACCATTTAATATTGCCTGATACAAATGAGCGATACTCCATCTCTGCGGAATATGGAAATCAAATAACTTCGTCAACTCTTCTGAAGCCGGACCGGTAATTGTATTTCTCCAGGTACGGAACGGAACAAGAAGTTCACCGTCCTTGTCAAATGCCATATATCCATGCATCATTGCACTGAATCCAATAGCGCCAACAGTCTCCAAAGCAACTCCATACTGTTTCTTTACATCCTCTGTCAGATTCTTGTAACAATCCTGCAGTCCGGTCCATATATCCTCCAGCGTGTAGGTCCAGACTCCATCCACATATCTGTTTTCCCATTCATGGCTTCCGGAAGCAATCGGTGCATTATCCTCCCCCACCAGAACTGCCTTAATACGGGTCGAACCAAATTCAATTCCCAATGAGGTTTTCCCATTTAAAATGGCATTCTTTACATCACTCATAGCGTTAACACCTTTCCCTTTCTTTTTTTATTTGAAAGACCTGCGTCTTCTCAATCTTTTAAACTTCTAAAATCCATCTCTCAGGCGTACTGAATTACGATTCACAATTTCAGGATCCAATTCAGTCACTTTTGGTACCGGCATTCCTTTCATCATTTCAAGCATTTCCAATGCTGCTATTTTACCCAGATCTCTTACTGGATTTTTTGCAGAAGTAAGCGGAACTTCACAATAATTTGCCAGATCCGAATCATCAATTCCGATGATAGACAAATCCTCCGGAACCCGGATCCCCTGCTCGAGACAGACCGCAACCAACTTCGTTGCCACTTCATCATTGTAGCACACACACGCAGTACATCCTTGCAATCGTCTGAGGATCCACCCTGCATCTTCCTTCATATGTCTGACTTCTTCCGTATCGATCCAGATTACCTGCATTCCTTTAATTTTGATATCTGCCTCCATCAACGCTTCCACATATCCGGCATATCTGTGGTGTCCCTGCCCGTCATCAGCCTTGAAAATCGCACCGATATTACGATGTCCGCACTTAAGGAGATGATTGGTGACCATCTTTCCTGCCAGTTTATCATTCAAAGATACATGCGGAATATCAAGTCCCGGATAATAACTATTAATAAAAAGAACCGGGATTCCTTTATTCATAATTTTTCTGTATATATCTAAATTTGGATTGGGAAGTCCGCTCTTGGTCGTCTCAGCGATCAGGCCGTCCACCATATTCTTTTCCAAAATATTTTTCAAAACAAACCTTTCTTTTTCGACCGCATTGTTCGTAAAAGAAATCTGCAAACCATATCCCGCGCGGGATAACTCATTCTCAATCTGTTGTATAATAGAAGAAAAAATATATTTCTGAACATAGGTTGTCATAACAGCAACCTGCATGGTTTTTTCTTCTTTTTCTTGTACATTTACTGTGGCTTTGATATAGGTACCACTTCCTCTTCGCCTCTCCACAATGCCTTCTTCTTCCAGAAGTGCAATTGCATGGCGAACTGTCTGACGGCTCACACGAAAATGTGCGCACAATTGATGTTCCGATTCTACGCGATCACCGGGCTTCAATTCTCCGCTTTCCAAACGCATTTTCAGCCACCTTAAGATTTCTTCATATTTGGCCAGTAACTCTTCCATAGTTATCTGTCCCCCTTTGTATCAGGGCGAAGCCCAGACAAGCTTCGCCCGACATTCATCTTAATAATTATTTTTTCTTCTTGTTAGAAAGTATATCGAATGTTACAGCTCCAAGAAGTACAAGACCTTTTACTACTTTCTGAAGGTCTGTAGAAAGTCCGATCAAGAACATACCATTGTTCAAAACACCCATAACGAATGCTCCGACTACAGCACCGATTACAGTACCGATACCACCGGCTGCCGCTGCACCACCGATGTAGCAGGATGCGATCGCATCAAGCTCGAATCCGTCGCCGGCCTTCGGTGTAGCGGATGCGTTACGTGCTGATAATACGATACCAGCAATAGCTGCAAGGAATCCCATGTTTGTATATACCCAGAAGAATACTTTTCTGGTATCAATACCGGAAAGTCTTGCAGCCTTTGCATTACCACCCAATGCATAAATCTGACGACCCGGTACCGTCTTACTTGTAATGAAATGGTAAATACCAACAATAACAGCCATAATAATGAGCACAATTGGAATACCATTGTATCTTGCAAGTTTGTAGAAGAAGAACCATACGATTGCAATGATAATTGCAAGTTTTACAATTGTCTGCCATGGAGTAACAATTGCAAGACCGTATTTCTGTCTTGTCTTAATAGATTTTAATTCTGATAAAATGATCAGGGCTGTTGCAACAATTGCAACGATAATACATACGATATCAAGTGTACCTGATCCCATCTGGATTTTATTTGTAATAAAGAAACCAGCACCAACCTTTACATATGCATCCGGAAGCGGTCCTACTGTCTTTGATTCAAGAAGTGTGTATGTAAGACCACGGCCAATAAGCATACCTGCCAGAGTAACTACGAATGGCGGGATATCAAGGTAGGCAATAAAAAATCCGTTAAATGCACCAAAAGCAGTTCCAACAAGGATAGTAATAAGGAAAGCAAGCGCAATGCTCATGCCATTTTCAACTACCAATTTTGCAGCAATTGCACCACAGAGTGCGACATAAGAACCAACACCAAGGTCAACGTTACCAGTTAATACACAAAGCAGCATACCGGTTGCAAGAATGACAACGTAACTGTTCTGCATGATCAGGTTGTTCATATTCATAGGTGTTGCATTAATTCCACCTGTCATGAAATAAAAGATAATATAAATTGCAATCAAAGCAAATACCATACCGAATTGCTTTAAATCAAGATTAACTGTTTTTTTCTTCTCCATTGTTATTCCCCTTTCCTGTTATTATGCTGCATAATGCATTTCATAATCTTTTCCTGAGATAACTCTTCTTTTGATAATTCTCCTGCGATCTGTCCTTCGTTCAGTACATAGGTTCTATCACAGGTTCCAATGATTTCCGGCATTTCAGAAGAGATAACGATGACCGCTTTTCCAGCCTTTGCCAAATCATTAATTGCACAATAAATCTCGTATTTTGCACCAACGTCAATACCACGGGTAGGTTCATCCAGAATCAGTACATCCGGCTCTGTCAACATCCATTTCGACAAAACTACTTTCTGCTGGTTACCACCTGACAAGGAACCAACCGCCTGGTCAATGGAGTTTGCTTTGATGTTAATGAGCTTTTTGTATTTCTCTGCCGCAAGCACTTCTTCATTGGCATTTACAATACCATTCTTAGAGAAGAATCCACGAAGGGCAGCCAATGTCATGTTCCATTTAATGTCATTGATCAATACAAGTCCATATGTCTTTCTGTCTTCAGAAGTATATGCAATCTTATTAGCGATTGCATCTCTTACATTCTTGATCTTAACTTCTTTTCCGTGCATAAAAATCTGTCCGGAAATTTTCTGACCATACTCACGTCCGAAAAGACTCATTGCGAACTCAGTTCTTCCTGCCCCCATCAGACCAGCAAGTCCTACAACCTCTCCTGCACGAACTTTAATATTCACATTCTTCAGTACCTGACGGTTCGCATCTTCCGGATGGAATACATTCCAGTTTTTCACTTCCAGGACAACATCTCCGATCGGGCATTCCTCCGGATTTCTTTCCGGATAACGGTTTGTCAGCTCACGGCCAACCATTCCCTTAATGATACGGTCTTCTGAAAAATCATCAATTCCTTTTGTAAGAGTTTCAATCGTGTGTCCATCACGGATAACAGTGATAGCATCTGCGACATAGCTGATCTCATTCAGTTTGTGTGAGATGATGATACATGTAATTCCCTGTTCTTTCAGTTTCAGCATGATCTCCAAAAGCTGTGCACTTTCTTCATCATTCAATGCTGCAGTCGGTTCATCCAGAATCAACAGATCAACCTTTTTAGCAAGCGCTTTTGCAATCTCGATCAGCTGCTGCTTTCCTACACCCAACGTGTTGATCGGCGCATCCAGATTTTCGTTGTAAAGTCCAACCTTTTCCAGCATTGCCTGGGCTTTATTATGCGTCTGTGTCCAGTCAATAACTCCCTTCATAGAAGTCTGCTCATTTCCCATAAAAACGTTTTCTGCGATAGAAAGATATGGGCTAAGTGCAAGTTCCTGATGAATAATTACAATACCTTTTTTCTCACTGTCCTTAATGTTGTGATTTTTCACGATTTCTCCGTTATAAACGATATCACCAGAATATGTACCGAACGGATAGATACCGGATAATACATTCATCAAGGTTGATTTTCCAGCACCATTTTCACCGCAAAGTGCATGAATCTCACCGCGTTTAACCTTAAGGTTTACATCGTCCAACGCCTTTACGCCTGAGAATTCTTTGGTGATATGGTTCATTTCCAGAATGTAATCAGACATTTTCTCAGCTCCTTTTCTTTTATATTTCCAAAGCCTTGCGGCTTCGTTTTCAAACTCAAACTCCCCCTGCTCATGCCTGAGGTTTCTTCTGTTCCCCGAATCACTTCCAGGGACCTTACTTCGTAATAAGGATTTCAAAAATCAGGGCGGCAGCAATATCGCCGCCGCCCTATCTTAAACATTATTCAGATTATTCTGCGTTCTGAATTTCTTCTTCTGTGTAGTATCCACTGTCTACTACGAGTTCTTTGTAGTTATCTTTATCAAGAGCTACTGGTTCGCAAAGGTAAGAAGGTACAACCAATTTGCCATTGTCGTATGTTTCAGTATCGTTGATTTCCGGTTCTTTTCCTTCAAGCACTGCCTGAACCATTGTTACACATTTTTCTGCAAGAAGTCCTGTGTCTTTGAAGATTGTAGCTGTCTGTTTACCAGCAATGATATTCTTAACTGCCATAACTTCTGCATCCTGTCCTGTGATGATTGGCCAGTTTTCTTCAGTATATCCAGCACCTTCAAGAGCAGCTTTGATACCATATGAGAAGCCATCAAATGCTGAGCAGCAGATGTCAAGATCTTCGTCTGCATAGAATCCTGATAAGTAGTTCTCACAGTTCTGCTGAGCTGTTTCCTGAGACCATCTTAAGATACATGTATCCTCGAATGATGTTCTTCCTGATTTGCATACAAGCATTCCATTGTCAAGATACTGCTGAAGGACGCCCATAACACCTTTGTGAAGAAGAACTGCGTTGTTGTCATCCGGAGATCCCATGAAGAATTCAATTGTCTGAGGCTCTGTGGCTGTCTTAAGTCCAGCTTTTTCTTCGATGTATTCACCAATCTTTCTACCAACACCTTCATTATCGAAAGATGCATAGTAGCTTACTGCATCTGTATCCATTAACAGACGGTCATAAGCGATAACCGGGATGTCATTGGACTTAGCCTGAGCAAGTACGTTAACCAGAGCTGAAGAGTCGATAGCTGCAACAACCAGGCAATTAGCACCTTTAGCAATCATGTTCTCAATCTGAGAAACCTGTGCCTGAACATCGTCTTCTGCGTACTGAAGGTCTACTTCATATCCGATTCCCTCCAGTTTTTCTTTCATGTTCTTACCGTCTCTGATCCATCTCTCTGAGCTCTGAGTCGGCATTGCTACACCTACTTTTTTACCATTATTCTCCGTCTTGCTTCCGCTGTCTCCGCTTCCACCTTCTCCAGACTTGTTACCGCATCCTGTAAACGCAAGCGAAAGTGCCATAACTGCTACAAGAGCTACACTGAGAATTCTCTTTTTCATGCTTCTTTTCCTCCTTTAAATTCTCTTAATGAGCGGATTATAAATTTTTTGTTGAATTTGTATAGTTTTCCGTCTCATCAATTTTGTTTATGGTATTAATATACAACACAACTTTTCATTTAGCAAGACGTAATATATTACAAAATCAAGTACAACTTTTTGTACAAATTTTAAACTTGTATTTATTTGTATATAAGTTGTATGTATACATATTTTATTTTTTTCGCGGCAATACATCAAAATATGTACAAAAACTATCGTATTATTTCTACGTTTTTTTACTTGACATGATATTATTAAGAAAATCTGTATTAATCCATACATACAAAACAATTCTATTAAAAAAGCCACAAAACATCTCTCTTATATTTTCCAGATGCTCTGCAGCTTAGTTTTTATATTCTATTCCTATATCAACTACTATTCTATTGTCGTTCTTCAATCGCCATGATCATATCCACTCGATCCTGATGACGTCCGCCCTTGAATTCTGCATTCAGCCACTCATCAAGAATCATCTTTGCAGTCTCTATACCAATGACTCTTGCACCAAATGCAAGTATATTCGCATTATTATGTTCTCTTGCCATTCTTGCTGTATATGGTTCCGAACATACGGCAGCCCGAATACCATGTACTTTATTCGCAGCAAGTGAAATTCCCAGACCTGTTCCGCAAATCGCAATTCCCAATTCAACTTCTCCATTTACAACTGCATGCGCAATCTTTTCGCCGTATTCGGGATAATTGCAGCTTTCATATGAATCTGTTCCGTAGTTTATGACTTCGTAACCTTTCTCAACCAGGTATTCGACGACCTGTTTTTTCATGTCAACAGCAGAATGATCATTCGCAACTCCTATTTTCATATTAACATTCTCCTTTTTTCATACTCAAAATGATTTTACAAGCTAGTTTTATTATAAGCATACAGTTCTTCGTAGTCAAGAATGTGAAATAAAGAGTTTAATATGATCTTTTTTCTATAACTTCTTCAAGATCGTTATTGATATCGTAATAGCTTTCTTTCACATATTGCTTTTTATCAATATTGATTCCTGCCTCTAATTTTTGAATAATTTCAGCTGTTTTGGGTGCTAGAAAAGGTGTACATTCAAAAGATATATTGATTTTCCCTTCCTGCACTGCTTCAAGGCCTTCTCTACTCGCATCAAAAGAAATTAGAATGACATCCCCGTCCGATCCTGAACTCATATTTTTTTCTCCCAGTGCATCAATTACGCCCATGGCCATTTGATCGTTTTCCGCTATAACAACATCAATTTTATCCTCATTTTCAAGAAACATCAACATGACTTCTTTTGCAGTTGTTCTATCATTTTCAGCTGTTTGCTGTCCTACGATTCTCCAGTTTGAATGCTTTCCGAGTATTTTCTGATATCCTTCCGCTCTCTCCATTTGCTCCGGCGAACCGATACTCCCCTGAATCATCGCAATGTCCAATTCTTCTTCGTCCTCGGCTTTATCTTCTTTATCCAGATGATCTTCAAGCCATTTCAGTGCCTGTTTACCTTGTTCTTCATAGTTACTTCCAATCCAGCATTCATACATAGAAGCATCGCTTTCATCAATCTGCTGATTGACAAGAATAACGGAACTTCCAGCGCGTTTTACGTCTTCCAGTGCTTCTTCCCATCCCATTTCCGCAACCGGATTCAACAAAATATAGTCCACGCCTTCTTCCGCAAATGCACGAATAGCCTCAATCTGTTTTTCCTGATCATTTCCGGCATCCTTAAATAAAAATCTATATCCGTTTTCCTCTGTAAAGATTGATTGAAAAGATTCTGTATTTGCCTCTTTCCACGCAGAGTCCTCTCCTCCCTGAACCATTCCTACCGTTATTAGATAATCAAATTCTTCCTGCTGTCCACTTCCATTTCTTCGTTCTCCAGTGCATCCAAGTCCAATTTTTGAAATTACAAAGGCTAAACATATTGCCGTCATAAGAGCAGCTGTTTTCCATTTCATCAAGGTTCACCCTTTCGCAAATATTATTTCAAATTTGAAAAGACCGCACATCATTATGATATGCGGTCACATTTTTATAGTTAAGTTCTATACTAATTCGATAAGAACTTCCATTGCAGCGTCACCTTTACGCTGTCCAATTTTAATAATTCTTGTATATCCACCATTACGATCTGCATATTTCGGCGCAATTTCTGTAAACAGTTTATCTACAAGATCTACTTCTTTCGTATTTTTTCTTCTTCCTGCTGCAGCAGTCGGTACTTCTGTTACAGGATAAAGAACTTTGAGCATCTGACGTCTTGCATGAAGTCGTGACGGATTATCCTTTTTGATTGTCTTTTCAACTTCATCGTAAACGGTTACTCTCTTACCGTCAACAACTTCTTTTACTCTCTTTCCGTCTTTGTCTTTTCTTGCAACTTTCGCTTTGATAGTTACTTCTTCATAATTATCTTTTTCTTTTACAGCAAGAGCAATCAGGCCTTCTGTAATCTTGCGGATTTCTTTTGCCTTAGCTTCTGTTGTTTTGATCTTTCCATGCTGAAGTAACATCGTTACCTGATTTCTTAATAAAGCTTTTCTCTGACTTGATGTTCTGCCAAGTTTTCTATATTTTGCCATTTTCTTAATCCTCCATTTATTTGGGACATATCACGTGCTTCTTTGGACTTACCGGGATATGCCATCTGGTTATGCTTTCATCGGGCTTACTAGCCAGATAGTTACCTGAAAGGCAGAGCCATATGCTCTATTCCTCTCCCTGACTTAATTCCAAGCCAAGTTCTTTTAATTTAGCCAGAACTTCTTCGAGTGATTTACGTCCGAGGTTACGAACTTTCATCATATCTTCAGGCGTTCTGTTTGTAAGTTCTTCTACCGTATTGATACCTGCTCTCTTCAGACAATTGTATGAACGTACTGAAAGTTCAAGTTCATCAATACTCATTTCAAGTACTTTTTCTTTTTCATCATCTTCTTTTTCAATCATAACTTCTGCAGCCTGAGCTACTTCAGAAAGATCAATAAATAATTTCAGATGTTCATTGAGTACTTTTGCTGCCAGACTGACTGCTTCATCCGGCAAAAGTGTTCCATTAGTCCATACATCCAACGTAAGCTTATCAAAATCTGTGATCTGGCCAACACGCGTATTCTGTACTGTAAGGTTTACACGTTCAACCGGGGTGTAAATGGAATCAATCGGAATCACGCCAATCGGCATATCTTCCGTCTTATTCTTGTCAGCGCCCACATATCCCCTTCCCTTTGTAATGGTCAGTTCCATGTAAAGCTTGCTGTCAGTTCCGCCATTCAATGTAGCAATCACTGTATCAGGATTCATGATTTCAATATCAGAATCAGCCTGAATATCTGCTCCCGTTACGACACCTTCACCTTCAAACTCAATATAAGCCGTTTTCGGTTCATCTGTTTCGGAAGTATTCTTGATTGCCAGGGATTTCAAATTCATGATGATTTCAGTTACATCTTCCTTAACTCCAGGAATGGAGCTGAATTCATGCAGTACACCGTCGATTTTAATCTGGCTGATTGCTGCACCCGGTAAAGAAGAAAGCATAATTCTTCTCAAAGAGTTACCCAACGTCGTACCATATCCTCTTTCCAAAGGTTCTACTACGAATCTGCCATATTTTTTATCTTCAGAAATTTCTGTAATTTCAATATTTGGTTTATTAAAATCAAACACTATTTTGGTCCCTCCTTATGGGTTTTTGAATGTTGAGGGTTGCTTTGTCCCGGACCCTCCTCCCTGCAGGATAGCCGGGTATTCTTTTCAACAGCACCTTAACGAACCCGAAAATCAGGTTCGTTAAGTACTGCATCTTCTTAAATGAATGCGTTTTATTTAGAATATAACTCGACAATCATCATTTCGTCTACCGGAACATCAATTGCTTCGCGAAGCGGAAGTTCTTTTACCGTTCCCTTTAAAGCTTCCGGATCTGCTTCAAGCCAATCCGGAACCATGCGTCCAGCAGTCACTTCCATAATGTCTTTGTATCTCTGAAGGCTCTTCTTTCCTTCTTTGATTTCGATAACATCACCGGCTTTGATCTGGTATGATGGAATGTTTACCTGTTTTCCATTCACAAGTACATGCTTATGATCCACAATCTGTCTTGCTTCACGTCTTGTTCTGGCAAATCCGAGACGGAAAATTACGTTATCCAGTCTTGATTCAAGAAGAACCATCAGGTTATCACCTGTCATACCTTTCATACGATCTGCTCTTTCAAAGTAGTTTCTGAAAGGTTTCTCTAATACACCATAGATAAATTTAGCTTTCTGCTTCTCGCGTAACTGCAGACCATACTCGCTCATTTTTCTATTAGATCTTTTCAACTGTCTGTTAGACTTTTTATCAATTCCTAAATATACCGGATCCATTCCTAATGAACGGCATCTTTTCAGAACCGGAACTCTATTTACTGCCATGCTCTTTATCCTCCTATAATAATTCGACTAGACTCTTCTTCTCTTCGGTGGGCGGCATCCATTGTGCGGTACCGGTGTTACGTCTCTGATGCTTGTTACATCAATTCCGCATGCCTGAAGTGCACGGATTGCTGCTTCTCTTCCTGAACCAGGTCCTTTTACGAATACATCTACTGATTTAAGACCATGAACTAAAGCTGCTTTAGCTGCCGTCTCTGCTGCCATCTGAGCTGCATAAGGAGTAGATTTCCTTGAACCTCTAAATCCCAGACCACCTGCACTTGCCCATGATAAAGCATTTCCCTGAGCATCTGTCAAAGTAACGATTGTATTATTGAAAGATGACTGGATATGTGCCTGTCCGCGTTCAACGTTTTTCTTGACACGTTTTTTTGTCACTTTTTTTGTAACTTTTTTAGCCATAATAAAACTAACCTACACTTTCCTATTATACTGTTATCTGTTTCTCAAATTATTTCTTTTTGTTTGCAACTGTTCTCTTCGGACCTTTTCTTGTTCTTGCATTCGTCTTTGTCTTCTGACCACGAACAGGAAGTCCTTTTCTGTGACGGATTCCTCTATAGCATCCGATTTCCTGAAGTCTCTTGATGTTCAGCGCGATCTCTCTGCGGAGATCACCTTCTACCATCTGAGTTTCGTCGATTACTGCACTGATTTTCTTAACTTCGTCATCTGTTAAGTCTCTGCAGCGGGTATCTGGATTAACTCCAGCTTCTGCAAGAATACGGTTTGAACTTGTTCTACCGATTCCGTAGATATAAGTCAATCCGATTTCTACACGTTTGTCTCTTGGTAAGTCTACACCTGCAATACGAGCCATTTGTGATTTCCTCCATTTGATTCATTTTTTGATACTGTCTTAAATTGAGGCTGAGGGTATCCCGTTATCAAAAGCACCCTACCGGACATTCCTTCACCTTACATGACTTGTCCGATATACCAGCCCAGATGCGTCGGTATTCGCATCCTTTCCGGCAACCGATCTATCGGCTAATGACCGCCGGTATTGTAAGCAATATACTTGAAACCACCGCTTTAGCTTTATGGCAGATGGGGTGTTTCCCTGTATATTTGAAATAGCATCCAACGCCCTACACACTTCCAGGCGTATCGTGCTATCAGCCGCCTAATTCATTATAAACATTCGTCATTATCCCTGACGCTGTTTATGTTTCGGATTTTCGCAGATAATTCTGACGCTTCCTTTTCTCTTGATAACTTTGCATTTTTCGCAAATCGGTTTTACTGATGATCTAACCTTCATGTCAAATCCTCCTTTCATACCTTGCCAGTTTGCATTTTCCCACCACTGTCTATTAATACCCGACAGCAGTTCGCCTAATATTATAGCATTACACAAAATATAAAGTCAATAGTTATTTTACTTATCTCTCCAGATAATTCTTCCTTTTGATAAATCATATGGCGAAAGTTCCAATGTTACTTTATCTCCCGGTAAAATTTTAATAAAATTCATACGAAGCTTTCCGCTGATATGTGCCAGGACCTGATGACCATTTTCGAGTTCTACCTGAAACATTGCGTTTGGAAGTTTTTCAACAACCGTCCCTTCAATTTCAATTACATCTGCCTTTGACATATTAAGATTCCTCCTTCATTCCTGTCAGTGATTTACTGTACTCTTTCAATATCCTTTTTACTTTTTCATCATCTGCTGAATTAATTTCATGTTTTATCCGAATAAGCTGCACATGCTTTTTCTTTTTCTTTTTTGGATTATCTGTTTTTCTGTTTTTTCCGTCTGACAGATATACATATGCATCTTCTATCTTAGTAATGACATAAACTTTTTCTTTATCATGCCCCGCCAGTGACCTGGCAAGCATACCTTCTTCCCATCTTTCCATATCTTCGCGCCTCATCATGTTACACAGACTTACTTTATTTTGCCGCCAAGTGTCAAAAGTATGGGCTCTCCCTTTGTAATCAGCACTGTATTCTCATAATGTGCCGAAAGCTTCCCATCTCGCGTCACAACCGTCCAATCATCATCCAGCCATCTGACTTTCTCAGTACCAAGATTGATCATAGGCTCGATCGCAAGGGTCATTCCGGCTTTTAATTTAGGTCCGCGTCTCATCATCGGAAAGTTCGGGATTTCAGGATCTTCATGCAGGTGGGTTCCGATTCCGTGTCCGCAAAGTTCCCTTACTACTCCATAACCAAATCCGGCAGCATATCTTCCTATTGCACCGGAAATCTCAAATAAATAATTGCCTTCTTTTGCATATTTTATTCCTTCAAAAAAGCTTTGTCTGGTCACTTCGATCAGTTTTTTTGCTTCTTCACTGATTTCTCCTACTGCATGCGTCCTTGCCGCATCTGAATGATACCCCTTATAAATAAGTCCCGCATCCAGACTTACAATGTCTCCCTCCTGAATGATCCGATTTCGTGATGGAATTCCATGAACAACTTCTTCATTAACCGATACGCAGATAGATGCCGGATACCCGTTATAATTCAGGAAAGAAGGTTCGCAGCCGTAGCTGCGAATCACTTCCTCTCCAATTGCATCAATGTCCAGTGTTGTCATTCCCGGCTTTAATGCTTTTTCCATCTCCTCATGTACGATTTCCAGAATCCTTCCGGCCTGGGTCATCAGTTCAATTTCTCTTTCTGATTTAATCGTAATTGCCATGAGCTATTCTCCCAAGATAGAAACAATGGCAGCAAATACGTCTTCCATATCTACTGTTCCATCTACAGTTTTTAAAATGCCTTGATTCGTATAATACTCAATCAGCGGCTGTGTCTGTTCATGATATACGCCAAGACGTTTCAGAACAGTCTCCGGTTTATCATCATCACGCAGAATTAATTCACCGCCACATACATCACAAATTCCTTCCTGTCTGGTCGGTGCATATTCAAGATGATATGTAGCGCCACATCCCACACAGGCGCGTCTTCCGCCCATGCGGCGAACAATATTTTCATCCGGAACATCTACATCGATAGCATAATCCATTTTCTGTCCCTGGGCAGCAAGCGCTTTATCCAGTGCTTCTGCCTGAGGAATTGTTCTCGGAAAACCGTCAAGTACATATCCATTCTCACAATCTTCTTGATTGACACGATCTACTACAAGATCCACAACAAGTTCGTCCGGAACGAGAAGTCCCTGATCCATATAAGTCTTTGCTTTCTTTCCAAGTTCCGTACCGTTTTTGATATTTGCCCTGAAAATATCTCCGGTTGAAATATGCGGAATTCCATATTTTGCCGCTATTTTCTTAGCCTGAGTTCCTTTTCCTGCTCCAGGAGCACCTAACATAATAATCTTCATACTGCTACCTCCTTTTTTAACATGTTCAAATAGCTCGTTGCAATTTATCTATTATGTAATGATAAACAACAACGAGCCACTGTGTTCTAAAATCCAAGGAAACTGTTCTTCATTGCATTTCCTTTGTTATTTAAAAATCCTGTATAGTTTCGTACGAGCATCTGTGATTCAATTTGTTTCACAGTTTCAAGTACAACACCAATAATAATGATCAAAGATGTTCCACCGAACGATACCTGCGCTCCAAATACTCCATTAAAGAAGAACGGAATCACCTGCACAATTACAAGACCACACGCACCGATAAAGATAATATAATTTAAAATCTTCGTCAGATAATCTACAGTAGGCTTACCAGGACGAATACCTGGAATAAATCCGCCGCTTTTCTTCATATTATTCGCAATTTCAAGTGGGTTAAATGTAATGCTCGTATAGAAATATGCAAAAAATACTGTCAATGCAATGTATACGATCAATCCCCATGAATATTGAAGATGAGACGGGTTACACCAGTTTCCTGAATTTAATCCACGAAGTATTTCACTTCCAATGCCAGTTCCATTGCCTTTTCCTAAAAAAGAAGCAATTACAATTGGAAACTGCATAATAGATGAAGCAAAAATAACCGGAATAACTCCTGCTGTATTTACTTTAAGCGGAATATTTGTTGACTGTCCGCCAACACTTCTTCTTCCCTGTACTTTCTGAGAATACTGAACCGGAATTCTTCTTTCTGCATCCTGCAGCACAACTGTAAACACTACAAGTGCAAGAATAATTGCCAGAATGATAAGCGCCGCAAGCCCACCTTTTGCAAGGCCTTTACCTTTGACAAAAGTTTCATACAACGTAGTCAGATCACTTGGTACACGCGACAGAATATTAATTAAAAGAACGATAGAAATTCCGTTTCCTACGCCCTTCTCCGTAATTCTCTCACCTATCCACATCAAGAATGCAGAACCAGCTGTCAGTGTCAGAACTACGATTGCTGCATTTACAAAATTGTATTCTTCCAGAAGTCCCCGACGTCCAAAACCAACTGCCATGGCAGTTGATTCAATCAGAGCCAGACCAACTGTTACATAACGTGTAATCGTAGCAATTTTCTTTCTTCCGTCTTCTCCCTCTTTCTGCATCTCTTCCAATTTCGGAATTGCAATCGTGAGGAGCTGCATGATAATGGAAGAAGTAATATACGGTGTAATACTCAATGCGAAAACGGACATCTGTTCAAAAGAACCACCGGTGAAAGCATTAAAGAAATTAAATGTTTCACCGGTCTGATTTGCAAAGAAATCCTTAATGTAGTTCGGGTCAACTCCCGGGGTAGGGAGTTGTGACCCGAGGCGTACTACAAACAACATCGCAAGGGTATACAGTATTTTTTTCCGTATATCTTCAATTTGAAATGCCTTACGGAATGTCTGTAGCATTAGATCACCTCTGCTTTTCCACCAACTGCTTCAATCTTTTCTACAGCACCTGCACTAAATGCATCTGCCTGAACAGTAAGCTTTTTGGTTAACTCTCCATTTCCAAGAATTTTAACACCATCTCTAGGATTCTTAACGATTCCTGCTTCGATCAAAGTCTCAACGGAAACAACTGAATCATTTTCAAATACTTCTAAAGCACTGACATTAATTCCTACGATTGTCTTAGAGTTTCTGCATGTGAAACCTCTCTTAGGAATACGTCTGTATAATGGCATCTGACCACCTTCGAAACCTGGTCTGGTTGCTCCAGAACGGGCTTTCTGACCTTTGTGTCCTTTTCCGGCTGTCTTACCATTTCCTGAACCGTGTCCACGGCCTCTTCTGAAATTATCGCTATGTTTTGCTCCGTCAGCAGGTCTTAAATTTGATAAGTCCATTGTGACACCTCCTTATCTATAAGATTTATGCTTCTTCTTCAACTTTTACCAGATGTCTTACCTGCTGCACCATTCCTCTGACTGCAGCATTATCCGGCAATACAACTGTTTTATTTACTTTTCTCAGCCCTAAAGCTTCTACTGTTTTTTTATGTTTCGGAACAGCACCGATTGTAGATTTCACTAATGTGATTTTCAAATTTGCCATCTGTAATCTCCTCCTTAGCCTAAAATCTCTTCAACAGATTTTCCGCGAAGTTTAGCTACTTTTTCTGGAGCTTTCAGTTCACTTAAACCATTGATTGTAGCAAGTACTACATTCTGCTTATTGTTTGAACCAAGAGATTTTGTACGAATGTTCTTGATTCCGGCAAGCTCGATAACGGCACGAGCCGGTCCACCAGCGATAACACCGGTACCTTCCGGAGCTTTCTTCAGAAGTACAGAAGCACTTCCGAATTTTCCGATATAGTCATGTGTAATACTTTCATTTTCATCTAATGTTACTGTGATGAGTTTCTTCATGGCATCTTCTTTTCCTTTGCGGATCGCTTCCGGAATTTCTGCTGCCTTTCCTAAACCTGCACCAACATGGCCGTTTCCATCTCCGACAACTACTAAAGCTGTGAATCTCATGTTACGACCACCCTTAACAACTTTGGTAACACGTTTAATTGATACTACTTTTTCGGTAAGTTCTAACTGTTTAGCATCAATACGTTCCTGTTTCATGTGTGCGCCTCCTTACTAGAAATTCAAACCAGCTTCTCTAGCTGCGTCTGCTAATGCTTTAATTTTTCCGTGGTAGATGAATCCACCTCTGTCAAATACAACTGTTGTAATACCTTTTTCCAATGCCTTCTTTGCAATAACAGTTCCAAGGTATGCTGCTGCTTCAACGTTGTTGGTCTTTTCCAGTTCAGCTTTTACATCTTTCTGAAGAGTGGAAGCTGAGACAAGAGTATTTCCAACAGTATCGTCAATGATCTGAGCATACATATGATTATTACTTCTAAACACAGCAAGACGCGGTCTTTCAGCTGTTCCGCTGAAACGGTTGCGTAATTTTCTATGCTTATTTTCACGAACTTCGCTTCTAGATTTTTTACTAACCATTTGTTCACACTCTCCTTACTTATTTTTTACCAGTCTTACCAACTTTACGTCTAATAACTTCATCAGCATATTTGATACCTTTACCTTTGTAAGGTTCCGGTCTTCTCTTATCTCTGATTTCAGCTGCATACTGGCCAACTTTTTCTTTGCTAATTCCCTTAACGATGATTTTGTTCTGTCCTTCAAGAACCGTTTCAATTCCTTCTGGATCTTCCATCTCAACCGGGTGAGAGTATCCCAAACTCAATGTTAATTTATTTCCAGATTTTGCTGCTCTGTAACCAACACCGTTGATCTCAAGAACTTTCTGATAACCTTCTGTTACACCAATCACCATGTTATTAATAAGAGTTCTTGTAAGACCATGTAAAGATTTCATCTTCTTTAAGTCATTCGGTCTTGTTACTACAACTTCGTCGCCTTCTTTTTTGATTTCCATTTCAACCGGAAGTTCTCTAACGAGAGTTCCTTTTGGACCTGTAACGGTCACTACATTATTCTCTGCGATTTCAACAGTTACACCTGCCGGGATCGCTACCGGATGTCTTCCAATACGTGACATGCCTTTTACCTCCTACACTTACATTCTCGGAACGAGTGCTGTGCTCATTCTGTTTTCAGTTGCTACTTTATATTACCAGATAAAGCAAAGAACTTCTCCGCCTACGCCAAGTTTTCTTGCTTCTTTATCAGTAATGACTCCCTGATTTGTAGAAATAATAGCTGTTCCAAGTCCTCCGAGTACCTTCGGGAGTTCGTCTTTACCAGCGTAAACGCGAAGACCCGGTTTAGAGATTTTCTTCAGACCAGAAATAACTTTCTCATTTTTATCTGCACCGTATTTTAAGGTGATGCGGATTGTGTTGAAGCTGCCTTCTTCTACGATATCGTATTTTGCAATATATCCCTCATTCAGAAGAATATCTGCAATAGCGATTTTCATTTTAGATGCCGGAACATCAACTGTATCATGTTTTGCAGTATTTGCATTACGGATTCTTGTAAGCATATCTGCAATTGGATCACTCATAGTCATCTGGATTGTCCTCCTTTTCTACCAACTTGCTTTCTTAACGCCCGGAATTTCACCCTTGTATGCCAGTTCACGGAAGCATACACGGCAGATTCCATATTTTCTTAAATATGCATGTGGACGTCCGCAGATTCTGCAGCGATTGTATTCTCTTGTAGAGAATTTCTGTTTGCGCTGCTGTTTCAGTTTCATTGCTGTCTTTGCCATGAAAATTTCCTCCTTACTTTGTGAATGGCATGTTGAACTGTGTTAATAATTCACGAGCTTCTTCGTCAGTTCTTGCAGTTGTAACGAAGATAACATCCATACCTCTTACTTTATCCACTTTATCGTACTCGATTTCAGGGAAGATCAGCTGCTCTTTGATTCCAAGAGCGTAATTTCCTCTTCCGTCAAATGCGTTCGGGTTAACTCCTCTAAAGTCACGAACTCGCGGCAGTGCAAGGTTAATCAGACGATCAACGAATTCATACATCTTCTCGCCTCTTAATGTAACCTTACATCCAATTGCCATACCTTCACGGATTTTGAAGTTAGCAACAGATTTCTTAGCTCTTGTAAGAACCGCTTTCTGTCCGGTAATTTTTTCCATATCAGCTACTGCTGAGTCTAATGCTTTTGCATTATCTTTTGCTTCGCCAACACCCATGTTGATTACAACTTTATCGAGTTTTGGCACTTCCATAATATTCTTATAACCAAATTTCTTGATCATTGCATCAACGATCTCATTCTGGTACTGTTCTTTCAGTCTACTCAAAGCTCTGGACCTCCTTCCTCGAATTAATCAATCACTTCGCCTGTTGATTTAGCAAAACGAACTTTCTTGTCTCCTTCAAGTTTAAAACCAACTCTTGTGGCTTCTCCCTTGTGCACATACATTACGTTGGACGCATCGATCGGTCCTTCCTGATGGATGATTCCACCTTCCGGATTGGAAGCGCTCGGTTTTGTATGTTTTGTTCTCATGTTAACATTTTCCACAAGGACAGTTCCGTCTTTTTTATTAACAGCGATTACTTTGCCTTCTTTGTCTTTGTCTTTTCCGGCGATTACTTTAACAGTATCACCTTTCTTGATCTTCATTGTTGACATATTCGAACCTCCTTACAGTACTTCCGGAGCCAGGGAAACAATTTTCATAAACTGTTTCTCACGAAGTTCTCTGGCTACAGGTCCAAAAATACGAGTTCCTCTTGGGTTTTTGTCATCTTTTATAATTACTGCAGCATTCTCGTCGAATCTGATGTAAGAACCATCTTTACGACGTGTGCTGTTTACAGTACGAACTACAACAGCTTTTACTACATCACCTTTTTTAACAACGCCGCCTGGTGTTGCATCTTTAACAGACGCAACGATCACATCGCCGATTGCTGCATATCTTCTTGTAGAACCGCCTAATACACGGATACAGAGTAATTCTTTAGCACCTGTGTTGTCAGCTACTTTTAATCTGCTTTCTTGCTGTATCATGCAGGTAAACCTCCTTATACTTATTCAAAGCCAAACTATTTAACTTCTTCTACGATTTCAACAAGTCTCCATCTCTTATCTTTCGATAACGGTCTTGTTTCCATAACTTTTACTCTATCGCCAATATTGCATTTATTCTCTTCATCATGCGCTTTTAATTTATAAGTTCTTTTTACGATCTTATTGTAAAGCGGATGTTTTACATGGTCTTCTACTGCAACAACGATTGTCTTATCCATCTTGTTGCTTACAACCTTACCAACTCTCGTTTTTCTCAGGTTTCTTTCCACGGTTTTGCTCCTTTCTAGAACACTCTAAGCTACGCTGCTTATTCGTTGCCTTTTTCAGTAATCACTGTCTGAATTCTTGCGATGTTCTTTCTGACTTCTTTGATTCTGCTTGTATTATCTAACTGGTTTGTTGCGTTCTGGAATCTCAGGTTAAAGAGTTCCTTTTTAGCAGCTACTAATTCTTCGTTCAGCTCCGCAACTGATTTTGCTTTTAAATCTTCTACGAATGTCTTAATTTTCACTGTTATCACCGCCTTCTAAATCTGCACGAGAAACGACTTTACATTTGCATGGTAACTTGTGCATAGCCAGACGAAGTGCTTCTCTTGCAACTTCTTCAGGTACTCCTGACAGCTCAAACATAACACGTCCTGGCTTAACAACTGCTACCCAGTATTCAAGAGTTCCTTTACCAGAACCCATACGAGTTTCAGCCGGTTTTGTTGTTACTGGTTTATCCGGGAAAATCTTAATCCAAACTTTACCACCACGCTTGATGTAACGTGTCATAGCAATACGGGCAGCTTCGATCTGATTGGATTTGATCCAACATGGTTCCATTGCCACAAGACCATATTCACCGTTCGTGATCTTGTTTCCTCTTAATGCTTTACCCTTCATGGAGCCACGGAACTGTTTTCTACGTTTTACTCTTTTTGGCATTAACATTATTTATCGCTCCCTTCCTTACTAGCCTTTGTTGGAAGTACTTCGCCTTTGTATACCCATACCTTAACACCAACTTTTCCATAAGTTGTGTCTGCTTCAGCGAAGCCATAGTCAATGTCTGCTCTTAATGTCTGAAGCGGAATCGTTCCTTCACTGTAGAACTCTGTACGAGCCATATCAGCTCCGCCAAGACGTCCTGATACAGAAGTCTTAACACCAAGCGCTCCTGCTTTCATAGTTCTGGACATGCAGGACTTCATTGCACGACGGAATGAAATACGGTTTTCCAGCTGCTGTGCAATATTCTCAGCTACTAACTGTGCGTCCTTATCCGGTCTCTTCACTTCTTTGATATCAACGATAACTTTTTTATCCGTCATTTTCTGAAGTTCAGCTTTTACTTTTTCAATCTCTGAACCGCCTTTACCGATTACGACACCCGGTTTAGCAGTATAAATAATAATCTTCACACGGTCAGATGCTCTTTCGATTTCAATCTTAGAAACACCGGCACTATATAATTTCTTTTTAAGAAATACTCTGATTTTATGGTCTTCTACCAGGTAATCAGCGAAATCTTTCTCTGCATACCATTTTGAGTCCCAGTCTTTGATAACACCGACTCTCAAGCCATGAGGATTAACTTTCTGTCCCATGATTGTCCTCCTTATCTTTCATTCAGCACAAGTGTAATATGACTCATTCTCTTTTCGATTCTGTAAGCTCTACCCTGTGCTCTCGGTCTGATTCTCTTCATTGTTGGTCCTTTATTTGCGTAACATTCCTCGATATAAAGGTTTTCAACATTCATACCATTGTTGTTTTCAGCATTAGCAATTGCTGACTCTAATAATTTCTTTATAATGCTTGAAGCGTATCTTGGGTTATATGTCAAAATACCAAGCGCTGTCTGTACATCCTTACCTCTGATGGCATCTAATACGAAGCATGCTTTCTGAACAGAGACTCTAGCGTAAGATAACTTAGCTGATGGTCTGGTGTCTTTATTTGCATTTCTTTCTCTCTTAATTTGACTTCTATGTCCTTTTGCCATGGGATGAAACCTCCTTTCAATACGTTAAATATTATCTAACTTTGGATTTCTTTTCGTCTTTTCCATGTCCTCTGTAGGTTCTGGTTGCAACGAACTCTCCGAGTTTGTGTCCAACCATATCCTCTGTTACATATACCGGAACGTGTTTTCTTCCGTCATGAACTGCAATTGTATGTCCAACCATAATCGGGAAGATTGTAGAACGGCGAGACCATGTTTTAATAACACCCTTGTCTCCTGATGCGTTCATTGCTTCCACTTTTTTCAGCAGACTTGCATCTGCAAATGGTCCTTTTTTAAGTGAACGAGCCATAGGTTATAACCTCCTTCAAAATTAACTATTTGATTCCTCTACCGTCTTTTCTTCTGATGATCAGCTTATTAGACTGTTTGTTTTTCTTACGAGTCTTAAGGCCAAGTGCCGGTTTACCCCAAGGTGTGCACGGACCCGGACGACCAATTCCAGTCTTACCTTCACCACCACCATGTGGATGGTCATTCGGGTTCATTACAGAACCACGAACTGTAGGTCTGATACCCATATGACGTTTACGTCCTGCTTTACCAATATTTACCAGGTTGTGATCACCATTACCAACTACACCAACTGATGCGCGGCATTCGATCGGAACCATTCTCATTTCGCCTGAAGGAAGACGAAGTGTTGCATATTTACCTTCTTTAGCCATTAACTGAGCACTGTTTCCTGCAGAACGAACCATCTGTCCGCCTTTTCCAGGATGAAGCTCAATGTTGTGGATCTGTGTACCAACCGGGATGCAGCTGAGCGGCAGGCAGTTTCCTACATGTACTTCCGCTTCCGGTCCGTTCATAACTTTCATTCCATCCTTAAGTCCTTCCGGCGCAAGGATGTATGCTTTCTCGCCGTCTGCATAACAGATCAATGCGATGTTAGCTGTTCTGTTCGGATCGTATTCAATTCCGATTACAGTAGCCGGGATTCCGTCTTTTTTACGTTTAAAATCCACAATTCTATATTTTCTCTTAACTCCGCCTCCGCGGTGTCTTACAGTAATTTTACCCTGATTGTTACGTCCGGCTGTCTTATTCAAAGATACAACTAAGGATTTTTCCGGAGTTGTCTTTGTGATTTCTGAGAAATCAGAACCGGTCATATGTCTTCTGGATGGTGTATATGGGCGGTATGTTTTAATTCCCATTACTCTATCTCCTTTCGTTACTTCTAATTATTAGTGTCACGGAATTGCACCGTTTAATCAGTTTGTTCTTACAGTCCCTGGAAGATTTCAATCTCTGCTGAGTCTTCTGTTAACTGAACAATCGCTTTCTTTGTTTTCGCTGTCTTTCCAAATGTCATGCCACGACGTTTTGTCTTGCCATCAAGATTCATTGTATTCACTCCGGCAACTTTTGTTCCCGGGAACATTTTTTCAACAGCTTCTTTCACCTGATTCTTTGTAGCTTCTGTGTGAACTAAGAACGTGTATTTCTTATCAGCCATAAGCTCCATTGTTTTTTCTGTAATTACCGGTTTAAGGATTACATCATAATACTGAACGTTTGCCATTATGCGTACACCTCCTCAATCGCTTCAACAGCAGCTTTCGTAGCGATCACTGTGTTGTATTTCAGGATATCATACACATTGATTGTATTTGTTTTGGCTGTCTTAACATCAGCAATGTTTCTTGCAGAAAGTTCTGCATTCACATTTCCATCTTCCAATACAACTAATGCTTTAGATACTGACAGGTTGTTTAATACTGCCTGGAATTTCTTTGTCTTGATTTCATCAAAATTCATCTCATCAACTACGATGAATTTGTTTTCTTCTACTCTGGAAGTAAGTGCAGACTTAAGAGCTGCTCTCTTTTCTTTCTTGTTCATCTTGAAAGAATAGTCTCTCGGAACCGGTGCGAATACTACGCCGCCGCCTGTCCACTGCGGAGCTCTTGTAGATCCCTGTCTCGCATGACCGGTACCTTTCTGTCTCCACGGTTTTCTTCCACCACCGGAAACTTCAGAACGAGTTTTCGCTTTCTGCGTTCCCTGGCGATTATTTGCAAGCTGGTTAACAACTGCCATGTGTACAAGATGTTCGTTAACTTCTACACCGAAAATAGCGTCGTTCAGTTCGATTGTACCAACTTCTTTGCCTTCGATATTGTAAACAGATACGTTTGCCATCTGTGTGTTCCTCCTTTCCTAGTGCAAATCTTAGATAGATTTTACAGATTCCTTAATAGTTACTAAAGATTTCTTTGGTCCCGGTACGGCACCTTTTACTAAGAGCAGGTTGTTTTCAGCATCTGCTCTTACAACTTCAAGGTTCTGAACTGTAATTCTCTTTGCTCCCATGTGTCCCGGCATTCCTTTTCCTTTGAATACCTTGCTCGGGTCAGAACAAGCACCGTTTGAACCTGCATGACGATGGAATTTAGAGCCATGCGCCATAGGTCCTCTGTGCTGATTGTGTCTCTTGATTGCACCCTGGAATCCTTTACCCTTTGAAATTGCTGTTGCGTCAACTTTGTCGCCAGCCTCAAAGATGTCAGCTTTAATTTCCTGAGCCAGCTGATATTCATCAGCGTTCTCGAATTTGAATTCTCTTACGAATCTTTTTCCTGTTACGCCAGCTTTGTCAAAATGTCCTTTTTCAGCTTTTGTAACACCGTGTCTATGCACGATTTCTTTCTTTCCGTTCTTGTCCACGTTAACGATCTTTTCTTTCTTGTCAACGAATCCAACCTGAACAGCACTGTAACCGTCATTCTCAACAGTCTTGATCTGTGTCACAACACAAGGACCTGCCTGAAGAACAGTTACCGGAGTCAATACTCCATCTTCGTTGAAGATTTGAGTCATTCCGACTTTTGTAGCTAAGATAGCTTTCTTCATTATAATTACCTCCTGTGATTTACAGCGGAACATCGGATTGATGTTCATCCTAAATTTTAGGAATTACTGTGTTCTTATTTTGTTTTCATTTTGATATCAATATATACACCAGCCGGCATTTCCAATCTGGAAAGAGCATCAACCGTCTTCTGTGTCGGTGCAATGATATCAATCAGTCTCTTATGAGTTCTCTGTTCGAACTGTTCTCTGGAGTCTTTGTATTTGTGAACCGCTCTTAAGATTGTTACAACTTCCTTCTTTGTCGGAAGCGGTACCGGTCCGCTAACCTGTGCTCCATTCTTCTTTACAGTTTCGATGATTTTCTTGGCAGATGCATCAACCAGCTGATGGTCATATGCCTTCAATGTGATTCTCATTACTTGACTTGCCATAAAAAAAGTCGCCTCCTTTTCGTACTTAAACCTCAGTACGACAAGCGGTGACTGTACACTTCCCCGTGTGTGTCGTGAGAAACTCACACGTTGTTACCGCATCTCAGCGGCTGTTATGATTCAGTACAGTGACTTGTCGCCAGTTTCCTAACTTGACATTCGCTCCACGGAAAACCTGCCATATCAGGCAGCAACCTCACGCTTCACAGCTATCATGTCACAGCTTTTTCAGTATACAAGATATCTTTCTTATTTGCAAGGCTTTTCCGAAAAATATTGTATTTTTTTAGGTACAATCCCACCAACCGTATGCATTTATAAAAATACATTTTTTTGCATTTCGCTTATTGACACCATCACAATAAAGTGTTATAGTGTAACCAACTTAATCGAAAGCAATAAACCAAGGACGGTTTCCAAGAAAGTTGGATATCGTCTTTTTTTATTTTTTCAATTAGGTATAAACCGATTGGTTGCTGTTGCAGTTATATCATTGCCGATTGTTTCCCCCAAGAATAATGCTGCGATGGTAAAACTCAATTTATATATACTTCCTCTTTCGAGGAGCATTCCCCAGCTTTGTATATAGACGAGACTGCAAGGCAACGAGGAAAAACCTCTCAATGACATACCAAAAAGAAAAGGCACGACTACAGTCGTGCCTTTTCTCTTTTAATCAGGCCTTTCTTAATGGTATGTAATTTACATTTTTCTAACATTGTCCGCTCTCCGGTGCAAGAAAATATACATGGTATTTTTGCGTATCTATTTCAGGAAAAGGAACAAACTCAAGTCCTTCCACTTCAAAATGCAACTTTTCTTTCATTGGTCGGATTTTCTCAAGATCCGGGAGTGGAAAGAATTCTTCCACATCAGACAGCGCCGCAAGAATATAGGGCCCATAGGCGAGATTCACAAACCTGCAGTCTGACGGATTTTTCACAACACGTAGCTGCATCGGCAAATGCAGAACGATTTCATCATCCGACCTGCATTGTTCCCCGACACAGAGATATCCATCTTCCAATGTAATTCTGCTTATTTCTCTCCCGTTAAGTTCCGCCCGGAGTCCATCTTCCGCCCAGGATGGAATGTGAATCTTAAGTCCCTTGTCCATATCATTTCGGCATACCACTTTTACGATTCCGTCCGTTTCCGAAGTGTCAACTTCTATTGAAGCCTCCCCACCCAAAACCGAATCAATCAAAAGATTAACATACACATATTTTTCATCCGTTGCATAGATATTTTCCATATAGCGGAATCTACTTTCCATTCCCGTTCCATGACAGCATGTATTTTCTGTTGTCGAATACGCTTTTCGTTGTCCCGGTCCCAGCGGCATGAAATAAGTGGTTCCTCCGTCATCAGCATGGCTGGCCGATGTAAGGATATGATTGCGGAGCGTATTATCATAATAATCCATCATCGCCCCATCAACAGTATACTCAAACAACTGCGCCGTCAGTCTAAGCATATTATAGCTCGCGCAACTTTCAGCTGCTTTTTCTGTCAGATAGTCGCATGTCGTTCCGGCACAGTGGAACATTTCCGTTTCTCCCACACCACCGATACAATACGCATGATCTGCGGTCACAATTTTCCAGAAATTTTTTCCGATTCTCCACCATTTTTCTTCTTTCGTCACCCGGAATAACTCCATCGCTCCTATAATTTGAGGAATGTGCTGATTTGCATGCACATCTTCCAATGTATCGCACTTTTCCAGCATCGGATAAAATAGTTTATCATTCACAAAAAAGCACGCAGCTTTTAAATGATTTTCTTTCCCGGTAATCTGATACAGTTTTACCATCGTACCCAACATGCCACCAAATTCTCCAGCAATGTACATTGACCACATTCGATCGAGTACTTCCCTCGAAAGACGCGAAAGCCTGTCATAAACCCAGTCCCCCATCTTTTCTAATATTATTTTCGCTTTTTCACATCCGGCAATCTGAAAGCAATCATACAGCCCACACATAATTTTATCCAAAGTATAATAAGGTGCCCATATTTCCGGATAACGCGTGAATTGTTCTAACAGATCAAACTGTTCTTCATCATAGGCGCTCAAATACCCTGTATGATGTTCTCCCGACTCAGCAAATGCCACCTGACATTCCTCAAGTCCGTCCACAATATAATTTATTTTCTCCCGGAATTTCGGGTTCCCTGTAGCCCCCCAGGCCAGCGCCAATCCTGACATATAATGCCCTGTCGTATGCCCTTTTAATTTACAGTTTTCTTCATCCCAACCGGTCATAGGCGCCGCACCATGCGTATCCAGACCGGATGCTCTCCGGAAATTATACAACATTTGATCATCGTCTATGTTCAAAAGATAGTTCAGCATATTCTGCTGGCGTTCATAAAAGATCGTCCCCTCTTTAAGCCGCACTTGCCCAATCGGTAAAAACTCCACCTTTCTTTTTGGTATGTCATAATGAGTTTCTTCTATATTATAATAATGTATACTGGCAATTGCGCTCTCCTTATATTTTTCTACAATCCCCCGCACATGTATGATTCCTTCTTTCCAAAGTGGTTCATATTTCTCCCACTTAACAGGTAGTGTGGTTCTACGTCCGTCCGTAGTTCTCGCAATCACCACTGACGGTAGTGCCGCTTTTTCTCCTGGCATCGCTTCCAAATTCACTTCCAGAATTTCCGCTACAATATTTTCTTTCTTTTCCTGCAGAACCGTTGCCTCAAATTCACGCTCCTCGCTGTACCCTTCGTACACTGCTTTTACTTTCAATTTGACATTCCGATTTCCCATGCCATATAGCGGCCTGTGAACTTTACCGTCAGCCCTGATAAATCTTTCCTCTTCTGTAAACCAATTTAATACAGAACCATATTTCCCATGCAGCGGCAGACTCAAATCTTCATCTACCGTATTCAAATTCCCGATATAGATAGAATCTACATCCATTTTTACAATTTCTTCCGGTTTTAATTTTGCTAAATACTCACTCATATATTTCTCCTTTTCAGCCGCATTCGATACTCAAAGCCATTCTTCCACCATGTTCGCATCAATTACACTGTAATATTGGATTCTTATCACAAATACCTCATTCATTGTACCAAAGCATTTCCACATTGACCAGATATCTTTTCATCCATTACTCCAAAATACTCTCTTAATTCTTACAGCGAATATTAATTGACCGAAAGTCATTATTTTGCTTATATAAATTGACTTTTGTCAATTTTGCATTTATAATACGAATTGCGAAATCATTTCCGACAATTATAATTTCACTTTGACAAGGGGAGAATATACCATGGGGAAGGTAGACGAAAACAAACAGCAAAAATCCGATGCCCTCTATCGGAGCGCCTATGATTTGTTCATAGAACAGGGCATCGAGAAAACCTCCATTAGCGACATCGCCAAGTATGCAGGTGTAGCAAAGGGAACATTTTATCTTTATTTTACAGACAAATATGAATTACGCGACCGGCTCATAGCCAAAATAACAGGGAATCTTTTTCTTGCCGCCTGGCAGGCTCTGGAGTCTTCTCACACTCCCCAGTTTGAAGACCGAATTATTTTTATTGTAGATTATATTCTGGAGCGTATGAAGGAAAATAAACCAATGCTTCGCTTTATTTCCAAAAATCTGAGCTGGGGAATTTTCAAGCAGGCAATTTTACAAAGTAACGACGAAGAAGAGATCAATGTAAAGGAACTGTACAGAAACCATCTTCTAGAGAATCCTGTCGTTAAACTCAGAGATCCCGAAACAATGATGTTTCTAATCATCGAGCTTGCAAGTTCTACCTCTTACAGCACAATTCTGGAAAATGATCCAATGCCTTTTGAGGATCTCAAACCTTATCTCAACGCGAGCATTCGCGCAATTATTAAGAATCATGTGATTTCATAAAGAAAGAAAAGAGACGCTTTACGTGTCTCTTTTTCGCATTTTCAGCTTCAAAAGCGCCGTAACCTTTCTGGCGTCAAGCTGTGTCACATTATTTTCCCCGACCATATTGGTCTCGACACCTTCTGCGCTTTTATTGATATCCAGAATTCCGTCCAGATAGTCATTCGTCACAACAAACTGTCCAACCGTTCCGCTGAATTTAAGGCCCGCAACCGGAATTCCACGGATTTCCATCTGCTCCACCGTATTTGCAAAATCCACATCACTGTTCCCCCATCCGTCAGAGGAAAGTATCACTCCGTCAGCGCGCATGGCTTCCGCCCAAACAGCAGCGCGAGTTCCTACCAGCAATTTATCGGCATTGTCATCCGGAGTTCCCACAATCATGATCCCCATCAGATCCAAATCCTCGTCCGCCGAAACCACATCCAGCAGCGGATCCCGAAAATGATGTAACGACGTTTCTTTTGTAGATGGCCCAATTCCCATATTCTCTACCTCCTACTGCATAGAACGGATGATCCCGTCCCGATATTCATTCGGCGTTACGATTACCGGCATGTTCCCCATGTCAATGATCGAATGTCCGCCTTCTGTTCCGGAAGGTTCTTTTCCGAAGAGCGATGTATCATACATAGCCCCTTGCCCGGCAACCTGCTTTATGATTAATACGCGTTTTTTTCCCGGCCGCGCGACATCATGGTATTCATGCCGTTCTGTACACAAATCACCCCGAAATTTTTTCATCTGTTCCCGGAATATTTGAATAAACTCATCGCACGCACGATGCGCTGCAAGAACACCTTCCCGTTCCTGACCCATTCCCGCTTTCAGTACCACATCAAAGGACAGAATATAATCTTCATCCCCCGGGGTCCCCGCACGATTCAGATATAATTTCTCTTTTAGCTTTCCTTCCGAAGAGCCAAATTCATGCGTCTGCTTTCCATTTACATCCACCCCTGTCAAAATTACATACGCTCCGGTAAGAGTATGTGTGATTCCATCCCCCAATTTTCCAAGTACTTTTGTAGAAATCGGAATGATATCCATCATTGTATTGGTAAAACGATCATGATCACAAGGAGGAATAATCTGTATATCCATTTTCTCGAGCTGCGGATGTTTTTCAAGGATTCCTTCAAGAACCGAAACATCCACCGTCATCACCCCATCCGGAGTCACTCTGTTCTCTTCACCGTAGGACACATCCCGAACGTGAAATGCCTTTATTACAAGGCGGCGTAAATCTTTTTCCATAGCGTCCTCCTGCCATTTTTCTTTCCAACCATTATAAATCATTTTTAGCAAAAACTCCACAGCATAAGCCATGGAGTTTAAAAAATAGTTCTATACTTTCGCTACATATTCATATGGAAGCGGAACAACTTTTCCGGCAGATTCAATGCTCACCAGAGCTTCAAGAGTTGCTTTGACAATAGCTGTCTGCATTTCCACATTGTTCGGCTCTCCTGCATTTGCTCCCATCGGAACAAGCGGAGCTACCGCACGTGGTGAACCGGTCTGACGTACAACCGGCGGAAGTGCCGCGATAATGATAGTCGGAATGCCAGCGGCTTCAATTGCTCTCTGCACCAGAACTGCAGAGCGGTGGCAGGTACCTCAACCAGCGGTGAGGATAACCGCATCCACGCCTTCCTCAACAAACATCTGAGCGATCGCAGGACCGGTTTCACCCTTGAATTTCTCCTGATTTCCGCCGCCGCCCATGAATCCTGCATGAACCGGTGCACAGGCTTTGATAAATCCTTCCTTTGCCAGCTCATGGATTCTATCAATTGGGAACATACAGTTGATGTCTTTGTTCACATCACTGTTGTCATATCCTCCGTGTGAAACCATAAGCTCACTTGACGGCATCGTATCGGTAATTTTTCTCCAGGTAAAATCTCCTGCAAGATTAAATCTTTCCTGTTCTTTATGGTGCACACCTGCCGCTGTAGCAAGTGCAATCGTCATATCTTTTAATTCTTTCTTTACAGGCGCCCATACCGGCGGCGGAGTAATCGGAACATAGATTTCTGACTGCAGCCCTTTAACAACTGTTAAACTCATGTTACTACCTCCTCTAATTGCTATTCACATTCTTCTTTATGAGACTTCATTTCTTCCTGACGTCTCTGATAAGTATCCAGGTTACTTACATATTTGTCATTGGCCTCGGGACCTAACTGTTCAATAAAACTCATATTCCATCCAACTTCCTGTCCCACCACTAATGGATAATCGGTAATCAGCATTCGCATTGGAATCTTCAGATAGCCCAGACGTCCTTTGAGATCGATCCCAACACATCCATCATGAATTTCTACGATTACCCCTTCCATATAAATGATTTTATCGCCATATTTCATGTTCTTCACCTGTTCTTAGTCGTATTTTTCTTTTCTCTTCTGGCTCATCGGCAAAGACTGCTCATTCTTTACCAGTTCCAGCGTATCGTCCATCGTCTCGGAAATTAATTCCACATTGGTTGATTTCACGTTCGGATTCCATTTTCTTTCCGGTTTCTTTACTTCTTCGCCAGCCATTGCAGCTTTCAGCATTGCAAGTGCGCGTACTGCGTCTTCCTTGCAAAGCGTGTTGCAGGCAAGAACTTCATTTTCAATACCAGACTCAGATTTATTATTATCAATCATATGAGTCATATATTTATTTCCAACAACCAAAGCTCCCTGAACTGCGCAGAAAGACATCCCGACAACAGAGATTCCTCTCATACCGATCTGTTCAATATGACTTGCAAAGTCAATGTGGTTGTTTCCAAAGCCTTCTGTTGTGACGAAAGCTCCGTCAACATCCAGTGCTTCCACCATCATGCCGACACGTTTGGATACATAGAATTTTTCCGCATTGATCTGTGGACTTCCCACGAAAATAACACCGCAAAGGTCTACTTCTTCGTCATGGAGCACTTCCGTAACCAGAGGTTCTCTCCAGTAATGTCTTGACATTTCCTTAGAAGCAGGTCCAATGCAGGTCAGTGCATGGATACATCCGTCCAGTACCTCAAGCGGAGAAACCATAACCGGAACATTTCCAAGGTCTACGTTCGGTTTTGCCCCAAGAACGCCGACCGGCTCAACCGGAAGGATCAGGTTATCATGCATTGCGCCCTGTCCCATGATCTCTTTTACGATTACAACCTTCTTCTTTCCAGGTCTTCTTACCTGTTCAAATGTTTCTGTATTTACTACAAGGCTTTCATCTTCAAGCGCTTTTAAAGCCACCCGGATTTCCTGTGTGATCACATCTGTTGCGGTATGTGCTGCAAGCGGGCCCGGTCTTTCCATATTGGTTCCTTCTTTGATCACAACTTCTGTCTTGATAAAGATCTCGCCTTTATCCGGTGCACCCGGACGGTTCCACATGATGTTTTCGTCCAGATAGCCTTCGGAAGAACCGAATTCACCAATCTGTACACCGTTGTCATCTGTTCCTGTGACCATCATAACAACACCATCAAGTACTCTTGTTGTTCCGCTTCCGATCTCGTCATCGCCTTCTTTTGCAGCGATTGGCTGAACGTCCATAATTGTCTCAGAATAGGTATGATACATATCCGGTGTAATGATATCAATTTTAAGGCTGTGTACCAACTCCTGAGAAGCAACTGCTTCTTCCTCAATTCCTTCTCTGATGTAAAGAGTCGTGCCTTCAATCTTTGTCTCCGGGCCGCGTTTTACTTCTGTAATCTTATAGTGCTTTCTTGTTACACTTCTTACAACTTTCGGTTCCGGTTCTTTCACCGCCGGTGCTGCCTCCTGAACCGGAAGCTGTGCAGGAACTTCTGCTACTGCAGCACCGCCATTAAAACCCACCGGAAGTTCAATATTGATATCTTTTCCTTCTCCGATATGTATTTTCAAAATACCGGATGCCGCAGATGCCTGGCATACCTGTGCCGGTGCTGCAGCAGATGCTTCTACCGGAGCCGCTTCTTCCTCTTCTTCTACCGGTGCTTCTGCAACTACATTGGCTCCTTCTACCAGATCAGCGGTAAGCGGTGTAAGAGAGTCACAAGTCTTAACCAGAGTTGCTCCCAGAACCTGTTCGATCGTAAGCGCTCCTTCCAGATTCAAAAGTCCTGAATCTACCAGATCATCGAAAATAGCCGGATCTTCCAGATTTGCTGCCTGAATTGTAATTCCGCCTTCTGCTCTGCAACATAATACGGCAGGGTCTTTTGCATGTTCTTTTGCTGTTTCAGCTGTAATTGACATAATATTACCTCCTCGTTACTTGTCCTATTATCTCATTCCGCGGCCTATTTGCCGTCCGGAAGTTGTTCTACCTGTTTCGATACCCGCAGATATCTGTAAAGCGGATGCCCGATCGTCCTCATTACATGATCCGTCTGGTGGAATACTTTCAATCCCATCTTCGGAGCAGATCCCATTACTGTATTGGAACAGTCAGAGCAGTTTCCTATGATAATGTATTCACATCCGTCTTTCTTAAACTGAATGTTATTCTTTGCCTGTCCCGGACAATTACCGGGGCGTTCGCACTTCAATGGTGCTCCCGGTTTATTCTCAATCGCCTGTTTACATCTTGCGACAGACGCAACTACACCATTCATCTTAGCACAAATATCACGCATTCTTTCTTCACTTCCTCCGCAGGCACATACCAATAAACCTACTTTTGCTCCGTGAAGATCCGGAAAATCAATCGTAACAATGATTCCTCCGGTTGTCTTGGTGATTGGTTCTACTTCAGTAGTGGCCTTTCCGGTAAATGGTCCTCCCATAATAATTTCCCCATAAAGGCCATCAATACCGCCAGCCCTCTCAATCAGATCACCAACACTCGTTCCTACAGGAACATCCATAAAAACATGTGGTTCATTTCCACCATTAATCTTACCAATCACAGTAAGATTCTTTGAAAAGCAAGGCTTTCTTTCATCAATTGCTTCCGATACCCTTGCCAGCGTCTCTACATTGCAGACGATCGCATTTGCCGCAGAGGGCAGCTGAGTCGTTTGAAGTTCAATTCCCAGACACTCTCTTACAACCGCACGTTCTTCTCCCATCGGATAGATATCCGGAAGCAGATGAATCGTAATCGCGTCCTCATCTTTCAGTGCTTCGCGCAGTCTTGCAACAGCTTTCTCATTCTTCTTTTTAATTGCAAAGATTGCTTTTGCCGCATTTGAAATTTCCATGCAGTGTTTTACGCCGCGGATGACTTTCTCGCAATCTTCTTCAAGCTGCTGAATATTGTGCCTCAGTCCAGGCTCACATTCTGCCGCATTCACCAGAATATATCCACCCTTCAGGTCAGTTCCCAATTTCACACCTGTCGGAAATCCAGCTCCGCCCATACCAACTACGCCCGCTGATTTCACCATATCCAGCTTGCTGCCTTCCTGGATCGGAACAAATTCATCTTTCTGAACTTCATCAGGCCTGATAATGATCCGATCTTCCTTCACTTCCTCAACCACGCCATACGCACTCGAGAAAATATTTGCGCCAAGGCCCGTCGGTGTCGCGATCAAGGTGCCTTTTTCAACTCTGTCACCAGCCTTTACCACCGCCGCGCAGGGTGCCCCAACATGCTGACGCAGTAAAATTTGTAAGTTTCCCATGACCCTTCTCCCTTTCACTTATAAATATTTTCTATATATAATATGAAAAGCGAACGTATAAAAATACGATCGCTTACTTTACAGGTGTCATCTTAAGTCGGAAAGCCAATCTTTTCTTGGCGAGGGCATGTGGGAATCGAACCCACCCAGGACGCTCTTAACGCCCCACACTAGTTTTGAAGACTAGGAGGCACACCAGTTACCCATCTACCCCCATATTATTTCCGGCTTTCTAACTGTACCACAGTTTATTTCATTTTTCAACATTTATTTCGTTTTTTATTGTAGCAAATTTCTATTGACTTTTCAAGGCTTTTCGTAGATAATATTTTCAGAAACTGTACTTCATACTAGAATCAAGTCTAGACAACATTTATTTCACAGCGGAATGCTTAATGCCGCACAGGTTTTGTCGTCCATTTTATTACATAATACATAATAATATTTAGCAGACTGCAGAAATATATTTCCAAAGGCTGCTCTATATTCTATTTATCATTTTGGTTTCTACTACTATGCTGCCCGCTTTATGCTGACAGCTTATAGATTATTTCTATAACTTACTTTAAGGAGGGAATTGGGAAATGGAAATTCATCCAAAGCTTAACCTTGACGCTTTTGAAGCGTCTTTTCATGCAATTGATACTCATACAGTGGGGGAATTTACGCGTATCATCATGTCCGGTTTTCCGGAGCTGAAAGGTGACACCATGATTGAACGCAAGAATTTTCTTGCAGAGAATTATGATCAATACCGCCGTGCCTTGATGTTCGAACCACGTGGACACCATGATATGTTCGGAGCTCTTTTAACAGAGCCGGTGCATCCGGAAGCTGATTTCGGAGTAATCTTTATGGATACAGGCGAATATTTAAACATGTGCGGACATGGCACGATTGGATCTGTAACCGCAATTATCGAAACGGGGCTTGTCCCGGCCGTAGAACCATATACGGAAGTCGTTCTGGATGCTCCTGCCGGAATCATTCGCACCAAGGCCGAAGTAAAGAACGGAAAAGTTTTGAACGTTACTTTAACGAATGTGCCTGCTTTCCTTTATAAGGAGAATCTGACTACCACCGTAGACGGAAGGGAAGTAAAATATGACATTGCTTTCGGCGGAAGTTTCTTCGCCCTCGTAGACGCTGAGCAATTCGGTTGGACTGTTGATCCGGATTCTATTCCAAAGCTTACCGATTTCGGTATCCATATGTTGGAACAGGTCAACAAAGAAGTAGAAATCAAACATCCAGAATTGGATATCACAACAGTAGACCTTGTAGAAATGTACTGTTCAACCGACACTCCTGGCTGTAATAAACGCAACGTTGTTATTTTCGGCGACCATATGGCAGATCGTTCTCCGTGCGGAACAGGAACAAGTGCTAAACTGGCGACCTTATACAAAAGAGGCGAAATCGGGATCGGAGAACCTTTCGTATATGAAAGCTTTATCGGCTCCCAGTTTAAAGGCGTCATCCTGAAAGAAGCAAAAGTCGGAGAATTTGATGCAGTTATTCCTCAGATTACCGGAAGCGCCTACCTGACCGGCGATGCAACTTATGTGATCGACCCGGACGACCCACTGAAATACGGCTTTAAAGTCGGAAGCAAACGTTAGGAAGTGAGGTTATTTAATGCCTAAGAAACGCCGTTCCACAAAAAGCAAAATTGTAAAAGCTGCGTGGACTCTTTTTCACAAAAACGGATACGAGCAAACAACAGTAGATGAAATCATTGCCGCCTCCAAGACTTCGAAGGGTACATTTTATCATTATTTCAAAGGAAAAGAAGCATTGCTTAACACGCTCTCATACCTTTTTGATGATAAATATGAGGAGCTTGCAGGAATCGTCGATCCTGACTTATCAGCCTACGACAAATTGCTGTTTTTCAATCATGAACTGTTCTATATGATTGAAACTACAATTGATGTGAATCTGCTCGCATCTTTATATTCTTCACAATTGATTACCAAGGACAAGCGATCTCTCCTGGAAAGTGACCGTTATTATTTCACTTGGCTTACCGATACGATTTCCAGCGCGATCGAATCCGGTGAATTCAAAAACACCAGCACTCCGCAGGAGTTGTTGAAGATATATGCAATGTACGAAAGAGCTTTACTCTACGATTGGGCACTTTGCAAAGGGAATTACTCTCTGACCGAATATAGCGACAAATTATTGCCGCATGTTCTGGATCAGTTTGTGGAAGGATTTTAAGCATAATAATGGGCAGCATCCCGAAAAGATGCTGCCCTTGCTTATTTTTTCTTCATTTGCGTTATCCTTTATACGATCAAAAAACTCTCCTGTTCAATCCCCATTCCGGTTTCAATCATTTTGTCAATCAATTCCTTCAAATCAGGGATCTCTGTTTTCTGCAATTTTGCCATTGTTTCCTTACTGATCGGCTCTGCAAAAGAGGCATATTTTTCAAACGTCTCCACATCCATCTTCAGCGGCTGTACGTCCGGAAGAATCTGCTTCTTAATATACTCATAAATTTTCACTCCGCCATAGTCCAGATCTCCGCTGTGAAAATACTCCACCGGCTTCCCATTCAGCGCTCTTCTAAGCTTTTTCAGGAATTCTCTGTCCAGAGGCGAGAAATATCCGTGACTGAATACATACAATGTGTCCGGCTGATACGGCATCGACACATAATTTGCTTTATTTTCAATTGTCACCACTTTTTTCAGTCCCGGCTGATCCAGCTCTACTACAGCATGCTTCAGCGTCTGGCTGTTCAGTACAGTACCATAAACAAAGTCAGAAAGATCCACTCGCTTTGCCTCTGAACCGCGCCATATTTTAAGTTTCAGTGGTCCTTTCACTGCCAGTTCCTGGGAATATTCCTCAATCATAAGCTGTTCCAATACCGTAGAAGAATCCATGTCTTCTGTAATGGTATCGCAGTATTTTCTTGCCACACTGATTACATGTCTTTCAAGTTCACGTTCAAACATCTTGGAATCTTTCAGATACTGTTTACTAAAAATTCGTTTCAATACCGGTTCTTCCAGACTATCGATCCCCCGAAAAGCCGCAAGCGACATTTCCAGCTTCTCCACCTCTTTCGGGAACTCACCTTTACCCAGACGTGCTCTCAGACTCTCAAAATATTGTTCAATCCATTCTTTCTGGAAACCTTCCGAAAGTTCTTCCTCAATTTTTCTTGTATAATAATTCACACGCGCCTGTTTCGGCCAATACTCTTCCCCACTTTCGCTGTCCGCAAGCCGGTAGAATTGCGAAAGTTTTTCAACTCGATATGCAATCAATTCAATATCACTGTCCGGTATCACCCACTTTTTAATTGTAAGAAGGCCTGCCGACTCCAGTTTTCTCGCCTCATCGATCAGTTCTTGCTTCCCGCAGAGGTCATAATCCTCCTGGGTGATCCTCAGTGTTCTGCCGCCGGTTGCTCCCTCGCGCCAGTCACGACTGCTGTGTTCACATTTCTCAATAATCTTTTTTACAAGATACATACGTTTTCCCCTTTATTCCTCAACATCCGCAAGCTGCGAAAATTCCGTTTTTTCAAATTCCTGAATCGAAATATGACGCTTGTTCGGATTTGCATATACAAATGTTTTATCTACATTTTCCAGATAGTTCTGAATCTTATCATTGGTCGCACTGATAATTGCCTGGAATCCCAGCCCCCTTATCAGAGAGATGCAGCTTGCCACTTTCTCCGCATCCATCTTCGAGAACGCCTCATCCAAAACAACCAGCCGCAGCGTCGGACGTCTCTGCACTTTCGGCGACAGATTGATTCTGTAAACCTGGGCAAAGCTTGCCAGCAGCGCCACATACAGCGGATTTTGTCCCTCTCCTCCGGAATTTTTCTTGATCATCTTCCCGAGACCGATGGTCATATTTTTCTCCCCTTGCACGATCTGCTGCATATCAAAAGAAAGATATGTCCGGTAATCCGCATATTTTTCCATGTTCTTTCTGGCTTCATCCAGCTCTTCCCTCGTCGCATTCTCCGGTGGAATAAAGATATTGATCAATTCATTCATCATCTCTCCATATTCCTCTTCATGCTCCATTGTAAACATATTAAGCTGGTTATCCATCGTATTACCAAGATCAGCCGGATTGATCTGCAGAGCGTCATCCATGAACATCTTATAATATTTTCCATCCGCTCCTTTATTCCGTGTGATCACAAACTGATACTTATCCTTTCCGAAATCCAGTCCGCTTATGATCCGGTTCAGCTCATCTCTTCGCTGGTAAGCCTCCCGGATTGCGCTGCGGATTTTGAAAATAAAGTCATCTTTAAAATGTTCCACGGCCGAGCGAGCCTGTTCCTTTGCCGACTCACGGTATTTCTCCAAGTCATCACACTGAAGGCTGTCCAGCAGTTTGTCATAGTCTGAATTTTCTTTGACACTGGTGGAAAAAGTTCGATTCGGATATCGTCTAATATAAACGCTTCTCCTGTCTACCAGCCTCTGATAAGCATCGTCCATTGCATTTTTTAATTCACCAAGCCCCTTGGCAACCTGGCTTTTCAGATACTCATAATTCACCGATTTTCTTGCTTCCAGGAACTTACGGAACACTTCCTCATACTCTGTATTCTCTTGAAAATCTTTTCTGAATTCTGCCAGTTCTTCCTCCGAATCGACAATCTGATCTTTCAACATCTCGATCTTATCACAGCATTTTTCCGCCTGCACTTCGGCAGCAACTACTTGCTTCTTCTTTTCCTCTTTCCGATTTGCGAGTTCCTCCATCTGCCTTTCCAGGGCTTCTACTGAATCCTCCCGAAGCTTTTTCATCTGCTCAGTCAGCTGCTCTTTACGGCGTTCTTTTTCAGGAATCATTCTGGCATCCTGAATCTGTGCCATATAGTCTTCTTCCGGCTGTATCAGGCTTTCCAGATCCAACAGTTTCCGAATTTCCTCAAGCTGATCCTGCAGGGGCAAACGCTCTTCCTGAAGCTTATTACATCGTTCTTCAAGCTGTCGGATTCTTTGTCTGAGACTCGTCTCACCAATGTATGCACGCCTGGTATAATTCTCGGGATTGATATGCTGCAACCGGTAACTATGATACAGCATACAGTCCGGAGTCACTCCGATGCGCTGATTTCTGAGTTCCTCTATATTCTCACATTTCATCACATTTCCAAGGAAGAAACGGATGTATTCCCGGACATAGGATTCCTTTGCGATCACTTCCTCTGCCAGAGCCCCCGGACGCACCTCGTGCTTTTCCTCCAATACTTTTTCTGTATCCAGCACGGCAGCACGATAGTATTTCTTCTTATCCATCTTCTGATAGATTTCCATCGCTGTCTTCGCATACTCCGGCTCAACAACGAGAAGCAATTTGTTACCTCCCATATAACCTTCTACCGCGTTGTGCCATCGCTCATCACGGATATCCAGAAGATCCGCAAGAATCTTTCACATTTACGAAGGTACCGGTTCTTTTATAAATCTGATTCTGCAGTTCGATCCTGGCCGCTTCCAGCTCCTTTGGATACGCTTTTCGTCCTTGTTTCAGCTCCTTTAATTCCTCACGTGATTCCTTCTCTTCCTTCTTGATTCGCCGAAGTTCTCCATCAATTTCCCGGCGCTCTTCTTCCAGTTCATTTCTCATCTGAGCCAGCGCATTTTTAAGTCTCTTGAGTTCTCCCAAAGTGATACCGCCGGATGCAAATCGGTCAATATCCCAGATTGTCTGGTTAGAAGTCATCTCCTTTGTCTTCCACTCCTTCAGCCGGTTAGCAGTCTGCGTCCATCTTGCTTTGCTTCCATCCAACCGTTCCAGAGCCTCATTAAGCCCTGCAAGTTCCGTCTCAAGCATTTTATACCCACTGTTATTGAGCCGAATCAAGAGTTCATCATATTCTTGCTGAAATGCCTTCTCTTCCGTTTCCAGCATTGCCTTTTGCTCCAGGAATTCACGATTATCCTGAGAAAGGCTCTGAATTCGATCTCGTTTCTCCTGAACCTCTGCCTCACGACGCATCATTTCCAGTCTCTGAAGCTGGTATTCTCCAAGCTGTACCTTCTCTCTTCTCTCATCAAAATTCCGATACATCTCTCCTATTTCTTTGAGACATGTTATTTCTTCAAGCGTCTCTTCGATCCGTTTCCGCATCCTGCCGTACTGCATAACGCTTTCCTGCATATCTTCAATATGAATATCCTGCTCCATACAGATATATTCCTTCACGAAATCTTCCAGCTTGATATTCATTTTAAAAGGGATTGCCCGTTTAAACAATCTGGGAAATTTCTCCATATCCAGTCCACCCAGGTACACATCATAGAGTTGCCTTCGGAACCGCTCATTGCTCGGCCCGCAGTAATATCCCTCCTGTGGAAACGACCGCTGCAGGTATTCTCTG
Source organism: Bariatricus sp. HCP28S3_D3 (assembly GCF_052065755.1). NCBI lineage: Bacteria > Bacillati > Bacillota > Clostridia > Lachnospirales > Lachnospiraceae > Bariatricus > Bariatricus sp. HCP28S3_D3. Next base: position 413,551 of record NZ_JBQHTK010000001.1, read on the forward strand.
ACTTCCATAGTCGTAAGACATCTTTTGTCTGCCCGATAATGATTCTCAAGAAGTCCTCCTGTATGCCAGAAAAACAGTCTTCCGATTTCATTCGTCGCAGTTTCCACGTCAAACACAACGCCGACACATTGTTTTTCCTTTGTGTTTGTCTGTTCAAGCTCCAGCACGATTGTACTGGAAAAATTGGAATTTCGCAAATATTGTGCTTCATTATTTTCACTGATATTGACCATGCCCCTCAGGTACTCAATCAGTGAACGATCTGAATCATCGGCTGCAGCCTTGTTGAAAAAACCTCTGCCATCCGTGTTAGCATAGAGCACAATCTGCAGTGCATCAATCACGGTCGATTTTCCGCTCCCCGAATGTCCGGTAAAGAAATTGATTCCCTCGCTGAGTGACAGTATTTTTCTGTCTATATAATGCCAGTTATTCAGGCAGATCTTCGAGAGTGCCTTGAACGGCTGCTGTTTCTCCTTCTTTTCCAAAATGTTCCTCCTCACTGAACGTCTCCAATAATTCTCTGATGTCGTCTCCTGCAAGCACTGCATGAATACTCGGATAAATGACAATCCGGGTACTTTCATTTAGTTCTTCCAGAAGATCCAGCGGTTCAATCAACTGATATTTTTTCAAAAGTGCAATCGTCCTGCGCATCTCCGTAGCTGACGGGATGCTCTGAAGTACTCTGAACTCTCCTGCTTTGCCGTTCACGGCACCCAGCGTCGTCACGATCTGACTGCTTGTGGACACATTCTGCATCTGCTCATCATAGATCAGCTTTAGTACCAGTATATAGATAGTTGCAAGTCTCGGAAGTTTTTCGCCCCAGAGCGTCTCTCCCTGAATATACAGCATACCTATATTGTTGTTTTCATAAAGTGTGATTCCCGCCACTCTAAAATATTCTTTCAGAAACGGCAGATGCTTCATCGCAGTCCGGTACTCTTTCCCATACTGAAGCCTGCCCGTCCGTTTGTCGTATTTCCGCTCCAAAAGGAAGGTCTGCCTGAAAAGAGTCTGAACCACTTCTGTGATTGCTTCCTGCTCCTCCTGTGTGAGCTGTTCATAATAATCAATCATTCATTTCTCCCATCTTCATGATGTATTACAGACACCAACTTGTTAAACCTGTCTTTTTACAAATTTCAATGCCGGATAGCGATAACCGTTTTTCTCCACCATCCTTACATCCTCTTCCAGCACCATATACTTGCTGTTCCTTCGTGTGCTGAGATCATACGCAAGAATCAGTTTTTCAAATTCATCTTCTTCCCGCATAGGAAGGGACAGCGCATCCATAACGCCTTCCTGTATATTCTCCTCTATAAAATCTTCTATCTGTCTTCGGCTGTACCGATGCTGAATCCGGTTCAACTTCAGCACATCTTCCTTGTCCAGATCCTCCGTGGTCTCCTCTGGCTGCATCTGACTGATAAAGTCTTTCCTTCCTTTACGCCGCTTATAAAGTGATTTCTCCGAAACAATCTCCAGAAGTGAAAGATTCATCTTTGCACCAGTCTTCTGTACAATTTGCTCATAATCCGCTGCATCTCCCATGCGGTTCAGCAACTGCACCACAAGCCCTTTGGTGTCCGTTTCTCCACTTAACAGATAATTAAGTCTTGTCACGGTTGCGCGCACATATTTCGTGTGTTCCTTATCCATATTAGCAATACGGTGCTCAATATCATCAAATCCCCGTTCAATCTGATCCAGAAGTTCCAGAACATCCTCCTTCGTATCTCCCATCGCCCTGGAACGCTCCCGAACCGTTTCGATCCATTCTTCATTTCCCCGCATATCGCGCAGGCACTTCTTGATATCCATTTTGTAAATATAAAAATTATCGGAAGTCTTCAGTATATGGTATTTGCGCCTCACGATTTCTTCCACATACCCATCCAGATGCTCTTTCAGAAGATCTCCGTAAAATCGCTGATCCAGAAGTCTCTCAAAAAACTTGTCCATATTATGCAGCATATCCTGCAGTGCTTTGTTCAGCCGCCGGGTATTGATCAGCGCCGTGCGCAGCATATTCAGATTCACCCTGGGATCATTCCGGAAGGAAAATAAAGTCGCGTATACATTCTGGATATAGATTTCCGTCTCCTCCATATCTTCAGAGCTGAGACGTTCGAACGCATCGATGAAAACCGCCGAATAATCCGGTATCACAATATTCGTCGCCAATGTATGATAATCTTCAATCTTTTTCAGCCATCCCGTTCTGATCAGCCAATTCAGCATACGAAGTGACGGTGTTTCCAGCATATCAAACTCCGTCTCATTTTCTTCACGCACCAGTCGGAGCTGCTTCTTTGCATACATATCTCCAAGCACCTGTACGCACACTTCTTTCGTGAGGAAATAATTACTGTACTGGTATTCTTCATTAATAACCAGAAGGGCTTCCATATAAGCCTCCCGGTTCACGGAACGGAACAGACTCCAGAACGAATCCGGGATTTCAAAACGCAACTGCATATCCGCACTCCAATCAAATAAATGTTCTCTTTTATTCTATCACATATCGCGCCCCTGCACCACGCAAATTTCAAATGTATAACTCAAAAAATGATCCACCGGATCATTTTCTCATATAAACAGCAACATAAAAAAGACTGCGCTTACGCGCAATCTTTTTTATACCATGCATTCATGCATCTCTTCTTCTTCGATTCCAACACTTGACATGATCTCTTTCAGTGCATCCCTGTGTTCCAGTCCGGCACACCATGCAAGCCCACAGCCTGCTGAGATCTCCCGCGGCACCGGAATCAGTCTTCCGTCCGCATTCTTTGCCTTACAGGCTTTCTCCATCGCCATGGCATCTGCCGTAGTGTGGAATGTCACGACCAGTTTTAACTCTTTCTTTCTCATTATTCGATCACAATTTCGAATTCGGAGCCTTTCTCTGTCGTTGTTGCTTTTTTTCCGTGGTCCTTTGCAAACTTTTCTACGTTCGTTCTCTGATGCGGTTCACTGACCAGCACTTTGATTGGACCCTTCGCATCTTTTAATGCTTCCGCTGTCATCATAAGCGGTTCCGGGCAGGAAAGTCCTCTTGCATCTACTTCCTTCATATTATTTTACCTTCTTTCTTAGAATAGCATATTATTTTGTTAATATCTACCCTTTGCTTTTTATTTTGTCTTTGCAGTCTCTCTCTTGTTTGTGAATGCAATCACGAAACAAACAATGATGCAGATAATGCAAGCCACTTTACCGTTTGTTGTAACAGCTCCTGCAACCAGTTCTTTTGTCTCCGGGTTCAGGGATGTTCCGCTGGATGCCAGACCGAAGTTATGGCAAAGAGCTGCTCCAAAGAACAGACCCAGAACGGTAACTGCCGCATCGGAAGATCCCTGTCCTGCAAGGATCAGCTGACGAAGCGGGCATCCTCCTGCCAGTACTGCAGCAAATCCTACTGCATACATACCAAGAATATTCCACAGATGCTGAGAATGTGCAATGATTCCCGGTGTATTGAATCCAAGAACAAATCTTCCTGTTGCCACATTAAAGATCAACATAACTACAAATAAGCTTCCAATTACGGTAAACAGATCAAAATTCTTCATAAGCACGATATCACGGATACTTCCTGCAAAACACATTCTGGATTTCTGTGCAACTGCTCCAAAAATGAGTCCGCCAACCAGCGACAGAATCAGCGGTGCATGGATACTTCCCGGACCAGCTTCACTTGCCTTCAAAAGTGATGTGCATGTTGCAAGAATCAGGATTCCAACCATGATGACCGGAAGCACTGCTCCGCTTGTTTTGTTCGTCTCATGAGACCGTCCAAGACTGAACCCTTTCTTCAGTGCAAATGCACCGGTCGATACACCCAGAACAAATCCGATCAGTGCTACCCATGCATTCAGATCACCTGCTGACATACGGATAATCATACGAAGCGGACATCCCAAGAAAATCAGGGAACCGATCATAATAATCATACCCAGTACGAAACGAATCATCGGTGATGAACCTGCTGTAGAACGATATTCCTTCGTTGCCACAGAGATAATAAAAGCGCCCAGTACAAGTCCGATGATCTCCGGTCTTGCGTACTGCACAACTTCTGCCTGATGCATTCCCAGTGAACCTGCCATATCACGTACGAAGCAGGCAATACAAAATGCCATGTTTGCAGGGTTCCCGAAAAATGCAAGACATGCCGCTACAAGTCCGCAGATCACACCCGCAATCGCGAGTTTCTTTTTTGAATCTGATAAATTCATGTTACTTCCTCCTTATGCCTTTTACTCTCTTCTTCAGAGTTACTCTTCGGCAGCCATTTCTTTCACTGCCTGAATGGCTGTATTTAATTCTTCATCCGTGTTGTAATGCGAAAAGCTGAATCTCACCGCACCCTGTTCTACCGTCCCCAGTGCCTCATGCATAAGCGGTGCACAGTGTCCTCCGGCTCTTGTAGATATTCCATATGTCATAAGAAGCTCATCACTCACTTCTGAAGAATCATAATCTCCGATATTCAGCGTCACGATCGCACATCGCTCCCGCGTACTGAAATCTCCGTAAACTTTTACTCCGGGGATGTCCTTCACCCCTTCGTAAAATCTCCACATCAGATCCTGCTCTCTCTCTCTGATCGTATCAATTCCTGTCTCCATCAGATATTCCACTGCCGCATCCAGACCGGCGATCCCGTGTCCGTTCAGTGTTCCGGCTTCCAGAGCAGTCGGCATCTCAGAAGGATGCTTTTTATTATAAGTCTGCACCCCGCTTCCGCCACATAACAGAGGACGGACTGTCAGTCCTTCTCTCACATAGATCCCACCTGTTCCCTGCGGTCCTAAAAGTCCTTTATGACCGGTAAAACACAAAATATCGATCCCCATCTCCTGCACATCGATCGGAAATACCCCCGCCGTCTGAGATGCATCTACGATAAACAAAACTCCATGTTTCTTCGCAATCTCGCCTACTCGCTTCACATCCACAAGGTTTCCTGTCAGATTTGAACCATGTGTACACACGATTGCTTTGGTGTTTTCCTTGATCGCCTTCTCAAAATCCTCATAATCCAGCGTCCCCTGCGGATTGCTTTTCAGAATGGTAAGCTCCGTTCCCTTTTCCTGCAGTTCATACAGAGGGCGAAGTACTGAATTGTGTTCCAGCATCGTTGTGATCACATGATCTCCCGGATTCAGGACCCCCTTCAGCGCTATATTCAGACTTTCCGTTGAATTCATCGTAAATGCAATCTGTTTCGGATTTTCCGCATGAAAAAAACAAGCCAGCTTCTCTCTGGCATCATAAATCGTTCGCGCCGCGCCGAGTGATGCTGCATGTGCGCCTCTGCCCGCATTCCCCATAGAGCACATTGCCGCTGCCACCGCATCGATTACCTGTTGCGGTTTCTGCATCGTCGTCGCCGCATTATCCATATATATCATATGTACCTTCCTCCAATTTCCTTTTCAAGTACAGCTTGTATCTTCCCAAATGATACCTATGTATTTTTTCCCGTATAATTTGACTATCTCTAGTATAGCCTTTATTCCCGCTTTCGTCTAATCGAAAAGTACAATAAATAAGCCCATTTATAGTTTTTATCTATAAATAGGCTCATTTCTTATATGTTATACATCTCTTTCACGACACGAATAAAACGTTCCGCAGAATTAGAAAGCTGGTAATTCTTGTTATAGACCAGATTCAGATCTCTTCCATCATCTTTACTCGAAAGCGGGAAATCCAGCACTTGCCCGGATTCAATCACATCCTGCACCGCAAGCCGCGATATCATAGTAATACCTATTCCGCTTTTAACTGATTTCTTAATAGCTTCCGAATTCTCAATGCTTGCTACAACATTCAGTTTCTCCACATCAATTCCGGCACGGCGAAGCTGCTTTTCCGCTTCTTTCCGCGTTCCTGATCCCTCTTCCCTCATGATGATCGCTTCATTTGCAATCCAGTCAATTGTCGTTTCTTCTTCCTTGATACGCTGGTATTTTTCATTATTTGGCATAATAATCACCAGATCATCTTTGTAAAACGGTATGTATTTACAATACTTTTTTTCAAGAACGGTCCCCGTAAACCCAATATCCACAATATGTCCGGCAACCTTTTCCACAACTTTTGCACTGTCCGTTTCCATCACACGAAACTGTTCTTTCGGATATCTGGAACTGAATTCTGCCAGAATATCCGGCAAAAGATACTGTGCGGGAATCGTTGATGTCGCAATCGTAATACACTGAACATCTTTTTTCGTTTCTGTTGAAAAAATCTCGGTAATCTTATTCTGCAATTCAACCATCTGCCGGGCATACTCATAAAGTACCTTGCCCTGCTCTGACAGAATAACCTCTTTTGTATTTCTCACAAACAATCTGACGTTCAGTTCTCTTTCCAGGGAGGAAATATGTGCACTTATGGTAGGCTGAGTCAAAAACAGAGACTTTGCCGCCTTTGAGAAGCTGCCTCCCTCTGCCACCTTCACAAATGCCTCCAATTGTTTTAGATTCATAAGTATGCTACCCTTTCACTTTCTGCTCCGGTCTTCTTTGTAACCTTAATGCTGTCCATATATTCGAGTATCGGCTTGGCACTTTTTCGGCTCGTGGAGAACATATCTCTTACCTGTGCGATCGTAATCACATCCTCATTCTCCAAATGCTTGCGAATCTTCTCCTCTGCCTCATCCATCAGATACTTCATCGTAAACATTTCTTCATTGATCCGCACAACCCGTTCTTCATCTACAAGTAACAGAAGAACATCCTCCGCGGTTTCCCTCGGGATTGTTCCGAGATCAATTTCCGAAAATCTCACGAAATCAAATCCTGCCTTTTCAAAAGCATCGACCAGAGTCTTTTCCGTCTTCAGGAACATTGCGTCTTTCGACACTTCAAATTCTGCCAGATGCAGGTATTCGTCCTTGCGTCCGATCTGATTTTGTGCCACAAGCTGCTCGATATAAGCATCAAACACGATCGGTTTCACCTTTTTCAGATAGGTGTTATGGATCTCAGCTTTCTTCATACCATAGCGGTAAGGATATCTCTTATGATAAGCCTCAAGCGCCTCCTGTATCTTCTGGCGCAATGCATATTCACTGTCTCTGTGCCAGAGATATACATCTTTCTTCATCGCAAAGACATGAACAATTCCTTCTTCTTTCAATTCTTCCAGGTATTCCTGAAGTTCATCCACAGAATGTGCCATAATCTTCGCAAGTTCAGCCATCGTAATCATTGTATCTGCATGCTGTTTGATATGCAGCTCCATAACATCTGCAAGCGAACCGGATTCTTTCTTCTTTAATTCTTCAATTGCCTTCTCATCGAATCGTTTCTTTCTCACCGGATTCGGCTCCAGCACCACGCCGCCTCCAATGGTCTCCATCGGCGAATAGAAACGCACCACAAATCGGTCGCCTCTCTTCAGCGCGATTTCTTCTTCCAGACGCAGCTGCACCAGTCCGCTTTCTCCCGGCCCGATTTCTTCCTTATCCAGCAGCACGGCACGACAGAGGATCTCGCTGGTCCCCGTATACAGATGCAGTCTTTCATGATTCGTCACAATTCGCATAGAATCCGGCAATACCGATAATTTAACATCCAGCAGATCCGTGTTCTTCATACTGTTCTTCGGAGCGATCACGCAGCCTCTGTGAATCTCTTTCTTCTTGATATTGGAAAGATTAATCGCTACCCTCTGCCCGGCATAGCACTTATCCTTGTCCTGTCCGTGTACCTGGATGCTCCGGATCTTGCACTCTTTCCCGATCGGATACATTTCGAGTACATCCTCTTTGGAAATTGTTCCGGAAATCAAGGTTCCCGTGATGATCGTTCCAAAACCGGAAAGTGTAAACACACGGTCGATCGGAAGTCTCGGGATCGTCTGCGTATCTTTCTCTTCCACCTCATCCGCCATCACCCGAATGATCGTATCGGTCAGTTCTTCGAGCCCCTGTCCGGTCGCTGCTGAAACACGTACCACCGGCGCATCTTCCAGAAATGTTCCTTTCAATTCTTCCTGTATTTCCTCTTCAACCAACTCCAGCCATTCCTCGTCCACCAGATCACATTTATTGAGGACGAGAATGCTTTTCTTAATTCCCAGAAGTCCCAGAATGTCCATATGTTCCCTTGTCTGCGGCATGATTCCTTCATCCGCCGCCACAACCAGCATGACGAGATCCATTCCCACAACTCCGGCAACCATGTTATTGATAAATTTCTCGTGGCCCGGAACATCAATGATTCCTACCCGGTCACCATTTTTCAAATCGAACCAGGTAAATCCCAGATCGATCGTAATTCCACGACGCTGTTCTTCTTCCCAACGATCCGTATTTCGCCCGGTCAGAGCCTTGATCAATGTTGTCTTCCCGTGGTCAATGTGACCTGCGGTTCCTATGATGATATTTTTCATAACAGCTCTCCCAGCATTTCTGTAATCTTCTTAAACCAACGTGTTTCTATGGTTCTTACATCCAGATAAATCGTATCATTCGCCGTTCTCGGGATGATAGGCACCTCCAGATGTCTCATTTTTTCTTCTAACTGCGGCACACTCATTTTTTCAGGCTTTATCGTAACCGCCATACTTGGGATCCGCTCCAGAGGGAGTGATCCTCCTCCAATCTGTGACTCGCATTTTTCAAGTCCAAATTCCGCCGCAAGACCTGCTCGTCTCAACATCCTTTTCAGGTTCTGGGCGCGATGTGCCACTTCTTCTTCGGTCTCCGTGATCATACGAAGAACCGGAATATTCTGAATTGCTTTTTCCTCAGATAAATATTCTTGAAGAACGAGTTCCAGCACCGTCGCCGTAAATTTATCGATACGCAGTGCACGTGTAAGCTGGTTCTTCTTCATCTGATCAATATATTTCTTCTTACCGATAATAATTCCTGCCTGTGGCCCTCCCAGCAGCTTGTCTCCGCTGAAACATACCACATCTGCTCCTTTGCGGATGGAATCCTGAACCGTCGGCTCATAAGTCAGTCCATATTTGCTCAGGTCGATCAGCACGCCGCTTCCCAAATCCTCAATAATAGGAAGGTCGTGTTCCTTTGCCAGCGGAACCAGATCATCGATCGTGACCGTATCGGTAAAGCCTACGATCCGGTAATTACTGGTATGTACTTTAAGGAGCGCTTTTGTATTTTCAGTAATCGCTTCTTCATAATCGGAATAATGTGTCTTATTGGTCGTTCCGACCTCTACCAGAGATGCGCCGCTTTGTTCCATCACATCCGGAATACGGAACTTTCCGCCGATTTCCACCAGCTCTCCTCTGGATACAATAACTTCGCCGCCTTTTGCCATAGAACTCAAAATCAGCATCACTGCGGCTGCATTATTATTGACGGCCATTGCCGCCTCAGCTCCCGTGAGTTTACACAGAAGCTTCTCAAAATGGGAATATCTCTCTCCCCGCTTCCCGGCCTCCAGATTATACTCCAGATTGGAATAGCCGGTGACAATATCAGCCAGTTTTGATACATGCTCCTGACTGATTGGTGCACGTCCCAGATTCGTATGCAGAATCGTACCGGTTCCGTTAATCACCATGCGCATGTTCGGTGTATGGAGTCTCTCCACATGCCTTACGATCTGCTGCGGCAGATCCTGAATCTGCCGCACAATCTTCTCTTCTTCTTCACATGCCCCGATAAATGCTCTCAGGGCCTCCATCTCCTCCCGGATTGCTTCCATGACAGTCTCTCTTCCGTACTGTTCGATCAAAAGCTGAATGATCTCCATTTCCAGAAGCACATCCACTTTCGGGATATTACGATATAATTGATTCTTGTTCATCTTCTTCCACTTCCAAATACTTTATTATCTTTCAGGCAGCGCCCGGCATTTGCTCTGCCGGGCGTATATTGTCCTGCATAAATGCTCTGTTATCAGTGCAGACGTATAAGCTTGTCACTCTTCTCTTCCACTGTTCCTATGATAGAAACCTTCGTTTCCATGTGTTTCTTCTCAAATGTCTCCATGATTACTTCCACATACTGCGGTTCCACACTGAGCAGAAGTCCGCCGGAGGTCTGTGGATCATAAAGCAGATCAATAAAATGTTCCTCTACGTTTCCCATATCCACTTTCATCTGGGAATATCCACGATTCTTATAGGCTCCCGCCGGAACCAGTCCCATCTTGGCGTAGGCGATCGCCTCGTCAAAATATGCGATATCGTGGACATTCAGATTGAACGTCACTTCACTGGCTTCTGCCATCTCCACACAATGTCCCAGAAGACCAAAACCTGTAATGTCTGTACATGCATTTACCGGATATCCATCTACCACTTCCTTGGCTTTTTTGTTCAGCGAAGACATAACCATTTCCACTTCACGAATCGCCTTGTCGGAGGCCATCTGCGCCTTGATCGCCGTATTAACGATTCCGCTGCCTACCTGTTTGGTCAGAATCAGAACATCTCCCGGTTTACATCCGTAATTTTTGAAAATGCGCTGCGGGTGAACAAAGCCGGACACACAGAGTCCATACTGAGGTTCGTCATTCTGAATCGTGTGACCTCCCACCAGAACAGCTCCTGCTTCTTTCACTTTGTCAGCTCCACCTGCCAGGATATCCCCCAAAATAGACGGGTCAAGGCAATTCGGGAAACCAACAATATTCAGAGCCACTTTAGGCTCTCCTCCCATGGCATATACGTCACTGAGAGAATTGGCTGCTGCGATCTGTCCAAACATGTACGGATCGTCAACGATCGGTGTAAAGAAATCCACCGTCTGAATCATTGCGATGTCATCTGTCACTTTGTAGATTGCCGCATCATCAGATGTCTCGATACCAACCAGAAGGTTGTCATCGTGAAATTTCGGAAGCTTACCCAGAACCTGGGCAAGGGTCTCCGGACCTATTTTAGCGGCTCATCCCGCGGTTTTTGCCAATTGCGTCAATTTGATATCCTTACTCATTTTCCCATTCTCCTAAAGTTTGTTATTTTGCCGTGAACCATCTACGGTCTGATGATTCTTCCAGCCTCGGCCATAGCTTCTACGATCGCATACATATTGGTCACAGAGCCAACGGCCAGTTTTTCTTTCAAATGGTAGTAATCCAGACATGTACCACAGGTCAGGATCTCTACCCCCTGTGCCTCGAGAGACTTCAGATCTTCCAAAGAATCAGAACCTTCTGCAGTCAATGTAGCACCGCCATTGTAGAACAGCATCTTCTTCGGCAGTGTATCAAGCTGGGTTACTGCGAAAATAAATCCCTTGATCAATACTTTTCCAAGTTCATCATTGCCGGATCCCATACGGTCAGAAGAAACAACCACGATCGTGTCACCCTTTCTGTCCGGAGTGCAGACAGCTTCTTCAGCCTCCGCACTTGCCGGTGCTCCCTGCATTTTGATCGTAACCTTGAATTCTTTTTCTCCAAGCTTCTCAGAGCTTACTTCTCCGCCCTGTGCAGCTGCCATCTTCGTTACATTCTGAACAGCGATCTCATTATCTACCAGAACTTCGATCGTCTCCGGGCCGGTCAGCGCCTGCATTGCTTTTTTTGTCTTAATAACTGGAATCGGGCAGTTATCACCCATTGCGTTTACTGTAATCATTTGTCGATTACCTTCCTTTCTTTTGATGTTTTATGTCAAAATTCCCTTCTTCTCATTTATAGATACATTCTATCACTGAACTATACAAAGGTAAACTGTTATTTTTGAAATTTTGTGAGGAAGGGAGTTCAAGGGGGACGCCTTTGTCCATGTGGGGTGGGTTCCCGGACTCGCTCTCGCTCGGGGGAAAACGCAGCGGTACTAAGCTTGCAGGGCGCCGCTGTCTGCGGCTGCTGCAAGCAAGTGCCGGCGTTTTCCACGGTCCGGGAACCCACCCCGCATGGACGAAGGCTGTGCGCTTGAACGAGAGCCGGGGAGTAAAATTCCAAAGGGGAGGGAATGTGATAAATTGTAGGGGTGTGAAAGACGTGCCTTTGAGTGGCTCCTACTTTGTAGGAGCCACTCTCGGCACTTGATATTGTATTGTTAGGGCTTTTGTTTTTTGTTTGTGACTGATTCTTGTGTTGTGGGTGCGAATAGTCAGCGGGATTGTCTCTGTGTGTGTAGCGGAGGTTAAGTGGAGCGTTCCGAAGATACATGCCGAAGATGTTAGGCGGCGGGAGGGGAGCTGCTTTCAGCGACCCTTCCGGCACCTTACATATTCGTGCATGAGCTGAGGTAGCGCGCAACGTCGTAGCTACACACATGGAGACAAGCACGCGTCCCTATTCCACCCGCCACTCCCCGTGCATGAGCTGAGGTAGCGCGCAACGTCGCAGCTGCACACATAGAGACAAGCACGCGTCCCTATTCCACCCACCATCTCCCGCTTGCTCCGCAGGGGAGGACGAGTCCGTTGGACGTTACGGGCAATCCGATTTCCTGGGAATCGACGTGACCGTTGTATTTTTTTAGTTCTGTTGCAAGCATATAAGTCAGGACTGCTGGCGCAAGTCCGGTAGTGTAGGAGTTGATGAGGAAGAAGAGGGGATCCTCCGACAAGATCTGTGTGCAAAGTTTGATCAGGGGATGGATGGCATCTTCTATTTTCCAGATTTCTCCTTTTGGTCCCCGTCCGTAAGAGGGGGGATCCATGATGATCGCGTCGTAGTGATTTCCACGGCGGATCTCGCGTTCGACAAATTTCATGCAGTCGTCTACCAGCCAACGGATCGGTGCATCACCAAGGCCAGAGGATACCGCGTTTTCTTTGGCCCAGGTCACCATGCCTTTGGAGGCATCTACGTGTGTCACTTGTGCACCGGCTGCAGCTGCTGCAAGTGTGGCGCCGCCTGTATAGGCAAAGAGATTCAGCACTTTAACAGGACGACCTGCCTGTCTGATCTTCTCTGAAAACCAGTCCCAGTTTGTCGCCTGCTCCGGAAAAAGTCCGGTGTGTTTAAAATTAAACGGCTTCAGGTTGAAAGTCAGATCTTTATAGTGAATCTGCCACTGCTCCGGAAGATCGAAGAACTCCCATTCTCCACCGCCTTTTTTGCTGCGGTGATAATGCGCATTCCGGTTTTTCCATCCTTTATGTGTCTTCGGTGTATTCCAGATCACCTGCGGATCCGGACGCACAAGGAGATACTGTCCCCATCTTTCCAACTTTTCTCCATTGGAAGAATCAATCACTTCATAGTCTTCCCATCCATCTGCAACCCACATATTTGTAATTCCTTTCTTTAACCGATATTTGTTTCGCATGAATCAATCATCCGCAAACATTCATTATTACTTTGTCACTATTTCTTTAGTTAGTATATCGAAAAAGTGCTTCCAGTACAAGCACAAATCTTTTCATTAACCAGAGTCCTTATCACCAGCGGTATTTTACTGCAGAAGTGCCACTTGTCTCAAATCAAAAAGAGATGTATGCCTCATCGTTATTCACGCAATGGGGCACACACCTCTATTTCATTTTCTGTACTATCTTTTCAGACAACCGGAATTTATTTCTCTTTCTTTGCCACAGCCGGGTTATCCTCTACAGTAATAACACCTTTCTTCCAAAGAATACGTGATGTAATGATTGCGATCGGAAGCATTGCAATGATCAGGAATCCGATTGCTCCGAACAGAGATCCGCCGGATGTAATTCTTACGAACAGTGAAAGGAGTGTTACGATAACAAGTACCGGAATAACACCCTTTGTACCGCCTTTTACGATCTTGCTTCCTGAACTGCTGCTTGAGAACAGACCCAGAGTCAAAGAACCGAACAGAGCCGGAATGATATATCCAGAAGCCGTCTTGATCTGCGGGATTTCGAAAATGAAACCAATCTGTGAGCTCAGCAGAGCTGCAAGTGCCAGGATAACAATTGTCATGATAGATGAAACGGCTACTGCTACAGATGCAACAGCATCACCTTCCGGTGTATTCTGCTCTGTTTCTGTCAGCTTGATTGCATTGATTGCAACCGGGAGTTTCAGGTTCATGATATTGCCGGTAATAAATGTCAGGTAAGATGAACTTCCCAAAATCGGGGTATAACTGATTGCTTCTGAAATACCAACCGGAATATAAATAAGCAGGATACTGATCGTTGAAACATTGATAACATCACCGAATGACGGCATTGCATCATAAACAGTCAGCACAACAAACGGAATTGCTGTCATATAGATCAAAGCGATGACCGTTCCGAGACGTCCTACACTGTGAGACCATTTCTGAAACGGATCCATTACTACACTGTTTTTCTCTTTACTCATAATAACTTCCTCCTCTATTTAAAGATGCTGGTCCACAGTACGGATGATGCCATACCACCGATCATTGAGAACGCCATGATAAAGTCGTTCAGCCATTTCAGACCCGGTTTCGCAGCCAGGACACCAAGAACAACAGCGATAATAAGACCGGTAACCATAACTAACGCCTGAATTGTATCACCGATCAGAAGAACCGGAACATAAACTGAGAACAGACATAACATAAAGCATCCGCTCAGAACGTATTTCCATGTGCTTGCATTTTCACTCTTGGAAACACTCATACATAACTTCTTTCCTAACGGAATTAATACGAAGAATCCACTCAGCATACCGATCGTCATAAGGATCATAACAACACCGAACTGGCTTCCTGTTGCCTGTTCCAGCATCTGTGAACTTGTCTCAAATCCGATTGCAGAAGCAACGCTGCTTGAGATCAGAGTCTCATAAGACAGTGAACCGATAACGGAAAGTCTCCACCATGACCATACAGTTCCGAGAACCGGGATCAGTGCAAACAGACCTACAACGATTGATAAACTTGGTACAATTGAGAAAACAAGGCTTGATTTGATAACTTTGCTCAATGCCTCTTTTGAAATTCCCATTTCAAGGCAGCGTGCATACGCTTTCTTTAAATACAGCAGCGAAAATGCCACAATGTACAGCAAACCGATTATAATCATAATCAGTAGCAATGGGCTAGTAATAATTTCTTTCATACGTCTTCTCTCCCTTTCCTTTTTTGAATCTTTGGTTATTTGTGTTCTTCCAGCCATCTCATGGCTGCATATGCATAAACGGCACTTCCCTGGGCAAGTACGGCATCATCGAATTTTACCATCGGATGATGTTGTGGATATTTGTACCCCTTGCTCGGTTCACCTGCCGCAAGTGCAAGCATAATTGAAGGTACTTCATGGCTTACATAAGCGAAATCCTCAGAACCTGCTGATTTGGATCCGCTTCCGCCACCGGACATCGCTGCAAGCTGTCCTGTTGTAAATGCTTTCGTCGGTCCAAGAAGTTCTCTCATATAAGTAGCAGTTGCTTCTGAGAGCTCATAGTCATTCTTAAGAACCGGACATCCCTTACCGAAATCTACCACCGCAGAAGCACGGAAACTTGCCGCTACGCCTTCTGAGATTTCCTGAATTCTCTGCTTGATAAAGGCTCTTACTTCTTCATCGTATGTACGGATCGTACCACTCATCATCACGGTATCCGGAATGACATTTGCCGCCTGGCCTGCATGAATCGTTCCGATCGTCAGAACCGCTTCATCTACCAGTGCAAGTTCTCTTGCATGAATCTCCTGCAGAGCAGTGATGATATGTGCTGCAACCGTGATCGGATCCACACCATTATTCGGCATGGAGCCATGGCATCCTTTTCCCTGAACACGGATCTCAAAATAATCCGCACCCGGTGCACTGATTCCTCCGTCGCTTACAACAACAGAACCGGCCGGGAACGGCACACCTGCCATAACATGAATCATCAATGCCGCATCAACATGCGGATTCTCCAGAACACCTGCCTGAATCATGTCATGGGATCCGGCAAAAATCTCTTCTGCCGGCTGGAACATAAGTTTAACAGTTCCTTCGATCTCATCTTCATGAGCTTTCAGAAGCTTAGCTGCGCCAAGCATCATCGTTGCGTGCATATCGTGACCGCAGGCATGCATATTCTCTGTCTCTGATGCAAAGTCTACCCCCGATTCCTCATGCATCGGCAGAGCATCCATATCACCACGGATCAAGAATACTTTTCCCGGTTTTTTACCACCTGCAGTAACAACCACGCCAGCTTTTCCACAATCTTTCGGTTCATATCCCATTGCGGTAAGCTCAGCTTTTACAAAGGCTACAGTCTCTTTCAAATCAAAGCCGAGCTCAGCATGTCTGTGAAGATAATGTCTCTTCTCAACAAGCTCCTGCTCATGCCCCTGAGCCTCTTGTAATAAAAGTTCACCGTTCATAAAAACCCTCCTTGATTTTTCTCCTTGTCATTTAAGGAACATTAAAGGAACACTTTATGTATGGGATTATACACCCGATTTATAAAAATTGCAAATATGTTTATAAATATTGCCTATATTTTGTAAAAAATATATAAACAAAATGCTCTGTTTCATATTTTCGGAAGTTTCTTCTTGATTTTAGGAACACTTTAGGAGAAAATGATTTTGTATATCATCGGGAGGGGACCGCTATGAAAGAACATTTATTGATTATCTCATCTGAATATTTATCACAATACCTGAAAGATATGCTCCGTGATTATCCGGATCCGATTGAGTACCGGGTTATCGAATATCATTCTTTTTCTGAACTAAAAGGCATTTACTACGCAAATGAAAAATGGGCAGACGGAATTCTCACCACCGGTACAGTCGTGCAGACTGTCATTGAGCGGTCAGTTCCACACATTTCCATGCCACTTCTCTCACTTGCCACAGATAACGAGAGTTTTTACCGGATTCCTTTGACACTACTGATCGAAAACCGCATGCTGGATCCGGAGCGGATTATTTTTGATGTATTTGTCAATTCCAAACCTGCAGCTTCCGTCCGGGACCTGATTGAATACAAGAGCATCAATGTCATGTTTCCCGAATTCACCAAATGGCTTTCTTCTGCTTCTCTGGAAGAGTTATATCATGTGGAGGATCAGTCACTCGCAGAGATTAATAAACTATGGGAAAAAGGAAAGATCGATATGGTCATATGCCGTTACGGGAACCTCGTTCCCCGGCTCAAGGAACTGAAGATTCCCTGTGTGTTTGCCTCCTTCAGCGACGAATATATGTACCAGATCATTCAGCTGCTCCTTACCAAAATCAAAATCGATAAGCTGACCGCACATTCTCCTGCTGCTATATCAATCGCCCCACAGAATGCCGTCGTGGAAATCTGGGGTGTCTTAGAAGATGACGAATTGCAGAAAGCATTTCAAGATTTTACTATCCGATACGACCTGGATCTTTCCATCCATCGGAAGCATAATGCCTATTATATCATGACAGAAAAAAAGATTTTATCCTATCTGACCAATGATTTCCAGAAAAGTGTTCTTTCTGATTATCTGGATAAAAACACAAAGCTTTCGCTTACCGTCTCATACGGAATCGGCAATACAATGGATGAAGCCCTTGACAACACTCAGCTTGCTTTCCGGGCAGCCGGGAACACGACCGATTCCTACCTCGTTGATGCGGAGCACAAGCTGACCGGACCGCTTAACACAGATCATCCGGTGATTTCCAGCCAGATTCTCACGCCGCAGATACAGGAAATCGCTGATAAATCTTCTCTTTCTACTGCAACGGTCCACCGCCTGAACCGGCTTCTTATTCTCCTGGAACGGCGTGAACTGACAAGTGTGGATCTGGCTGAGAACTTTCATATTACAGTGAGGGGCGCCAACCGGATCCTTCAGAAGCTTGAAAGCGCCGGATTCGTTCATTCCACACTTCAGAAAAGCAACCATATGAAAGGGCGCCCGACCAAAATCTATCATATCGACTGGGATATCTAGAAAACGTTTAAATATGATGCTAACACGATTTCCGGTAGAGTAGGCGGATGAACCTTTCATCCGCCCCTCATCAAACCGTGCATGAGGGTCTCCCTCGCACGGCTTTCCGACATTCTTCTTTCTACAGCATTACGTCATGCTTTAGCCATTTTCTTTAATCCTTTTTCGTAAATGCTATTTCTAACAAATCCCACCTTTGACATATGATGTCGCCTTCGGTGCTTCTTGTTATACCATCTTGCAAAGGAGCAGATAATGTACCAGTCTAGTGCCTGCATCCATTTTTCATTTGTCTTAGTAGAATAGTAATTCTTCCATCCTGTGATTTTAGGATTCAGATTCTTTATTAAATCTTCTTCTTTTGCAACTAGCAGGCTTCGATTGTTTACATTCCTTTTGATTTCTGCTTTCATTTTCTTCATAGCTTTTCTGCTAGGGTACTGATAGCTTATACGCTTTCTCTTTACCTTTCGGTGATGGGTAGGGTCTCTCCAGTTCCGAACCACACTTTTCATACATACCGTTTCCTCTATACCGAGGGATTCCTCCGTGCTGCATTCCAGTTTCTTCACACGTTCCATGGTTTTCGCCTATATTGCCCAGGCTCAACTTCCCTTTGTTCTCTTTCGAGACCTTTTTAACGATACGGCAGAATTCACTTAATGTTACGGTCTGCACGATTGCTCGCACCTCTTATCAAGGTTACTTTATCCACTCGCTTAGCACCCTGTATTACTACAACGCACCGAGTTTAGCTACACGGCTCACTGGCGATTACCGTGACCGGACTTGCACCGGCAAGTGTGGTCCAGCTTCGCTGGACACACGAAATAAAACAAGGGGAGACTCCGTCTCCCCTTTGTTCATTCTGTCTAAATCTCTCTTGTATATTTCGCCAGCCATTCTTTCTCTTCTTCATTCAGGTATGGAGAAACTTTCTCATATACCTGCTTATGATAATCGTTCAGAAGCTTCTTCTCCTCTGCCGTCATCATATCCGGATTGATTGCATCCAGATCCATCGGAACGTAAGTAATCGTATCCATATACATGAACTGACCATATTCATTTTTCTCACCCTTGCATACCAGAAGCTCGTTTTCCAGACGAACTCCATGAGATCCTTCAATATAAACACCTGGCTCATCGGTAATCACCATGCCTTCTTCCAGCGGTTGAATTTCATGTGCACGATACTGCCAGCGGAAACCGGACGGACCTTCATGGATATTCAGAAGATATCCTACTCCATGACCTGTTCCATGATTAAAGTTCATGTTTCTATCCCAGAACGGCTTTCTCGCCAACATATCCAGAGTTAATCCGGTACATCCATACATGAATTTCGCACTTGCAAGCATAAGATTACTGATAGCTACCAGCGTGAAATCATCCTTCATATACTGCGGGATCTCACCCAACGCATACGTTCTTGTAATATCAGTAGACCCTTCATAGAAACCTGCTCCCGTATCAGTCAGGAACATCGTCCCCTCATGAAGCACTGCACTGCTCTCCGGTGTTGCTGAATAATGTGCACTTGCCGCATGCTCTCCCAAAGCAGAAATCGGTCCGAAGCTCGGACGGATAAAGTTGCCCATCTCAACGCGGAACTCATCCAGCTTCTCAGAAGCGCTGATCTCAGTAATCTCCTGCTTTCCAATATTTTCCTTCAGCCATTTCATAAAACGAACGTGTGCCACACTGTCCTTAATCTGCGCCTTACGGATATTTTCAATCTCCACCGGATTCTTCATAGCCTTGAAAAGCTCTTCCGGATTCCGTTTTTCAACCTTAACGACATTTTCCGGTATATTGCTGTAAAGAGCATAATTCAATTTGCCCGGGTCGATCAGAACGACTTCTCCATCCTCCAATTTCTTAACATCTTCGTAAATGTTATTATACGGATGAAGAACGACGCCGTCTTTCGCAAGTGCTTCCTTAATCTCAGCACTTAATTTCTTCTCATTGATATACAATTCCATGCTGTCCATGGTAATAACCGCATAAGAAAGTACCAGCGGGAAGAATTCCACGTCATTTCCACGAATATTCAGAATCCAGCAGATATCGTCCAACGTCGTAAGAATGTGCTTTGCAGCGCCGCATTCCTTCATGTACTCACGAATTCTCGCCAGCTTGCTTTCTGTTGTCTCACCGGCATACTTCAATTCCAGCGCAAATACGGGCTCTTCAGAAAGTGCCGGGCGATCCTCCCACACTTCATCGACCAGATCATAATCATACACGATCTTCGCATTCTTTTCCGCCGTGATCTTCTCATATTCAAGGCCGGATCCCATAGCGATTACTCTTCCGTCAAATCCCAGGACTCCGCCTTCCGGCACTGCTGTCTGCAAATATTCATTCAAAGTCGGCACTCCCGGTTCTCCCATTTTCATCAGCTCTACCGGAGATCCAGCAAGCTGCTTGCCTGCCTGAATAAAATATCTTCCGTCTGTCCACAGACGCGCTTCACTGGCTGTAATGACTGCAGTTCCTGCCGATCCGGTAAATCCGGTCATATATGCACGAGCCTTGAAATGTCCCCCCACATATTCACTTTGATGAAAATCTGCTGTCGGAATCACATATACGTCCATTCCCTTTTCAGCCATTTTCTCGCGCAATCTCGCAATTTTCTCTGCAATACTCATTTCTTTGCTACCTCTCTTCTCACGTTTTTAAGTAATAAAATAATGTATTTATATCTTGTCCAAGACAGAGCTTCTGTCCCTAACACTCAAAACGGTCCACCGGACCATTTTCTCATATGCATAGCAACTAAAACAGATCTTTTCAATCCGCTTTACCTACTTCTTCTGAGCCATAATCGCCTCATGTTCCCGCTCCAGCTCCCGGTACAGTTCCGGAATCGTCCAGCTCTGATTCGTGTCTGTCAGGACCGCTTTATAATCCACCGGACCGATCACTTTCTTTCTCATCAGAAACAATACCTGATTCAACTGCTGCTCCGCAAGCCCGGCAAACACAATCATTTCCTTTGCCAGAACAATACTTTCATCATCATCACTTTCAGACTGCGTCTCCACAATTCCGACAAGCTCACCAATCGTTTTATAATACTCTTCCGGCTCTACAAGCCTTACCTTAACCTTAAGCGTCATCAGAACCATCTGAATCTCACGCAGCTTCTGCTTATCCTTAAAATTAACCAATAACACGGTCGCCCGCATACTGTCACTCCTTCCACGCGATATTCCTTCTCGCTCTTGGCAGTGTAATTCTTCATCCATATAAGGTCATATCACGACGTTCTCACTGTGCATGAACATCATAACACACCTTTCCCAAAAGTTCCATGCCTCAGAAGAGAATTTTCATCTACTTTTTCTTGTCTTTCTTTGCGAACAGTAAAAAACACGCTTGTGAAATCTCTTTTTTTCAGTATAATAAGAAGAGATTCGGATACAAAATCCAGGCAATCCATATAAATGAAAGAAATGAGGTAATACCATGAACGTAATGACCGCCGGACTTCAAATGTTTGTCATGTTTCTGTTAATACTAGCCGGCTATTTCTGCTACAAAGCCCATATGATCTCCCAGGAAAATAATGCCTGTCTTTCCAGGCTGGTTGTAAATGTCTTCAACCCTGCTATGATTTTCTCCAGCGTACTTGGGAATTCCGGAAACGGCACTGTGGACTCCATACCGCTTCTCTTTCTGGTCTCTGCCGGAATCTATCTCTTCCTGATCATCCTGTCGAAGATCCTTGTTCGGATTTTCCGTGAGACAGGCGACCAGCAACAAATCACTGAACTCCTTTATATATTTGCAAATGTCGGTTTTGTCGGCATCCCTGTTGTAAAGGCACTTTTGGGAACGGATAAACTGATTTATGTTGCCGTATTTATCCTGGAATATAACATTCTGGTCTACACCTACGGCATCTCCCTGCTGAGACACGGTTCGAAAGGAACAGACACCCCAAAAGCCGCATTCCAATTGTCCACATTAAAACCACTGGTTAATCCGGGCACCATTGCCTGTGTAGCAACCCTTTTCATATTTGTCACCGACATCGTCCCTCCGCAGCCACTTAGCGACGGACTCCAGTATCTGGCAAATGCTACCACTCCGATCTCACTCATCGTAATCGGAGTCTCCCTGGGAATCCAGGCAGATCTCGTCTCCCTCTTCACCAGCGGGAAACGCTATCTCTTCTGCCTGTGCAAATTGCTGGTAATCCCGATAATCGGGACCCTGTTCCTCAAACGCCTTCCGATCTCTAATGTGATGTGTCAGGTTTATATGATCATGATGGCAATGCCTTGTGGGAATCTTATCCTGATGCTGGTTGAAGAAAGCGGGCGGGACGGACGAGAATGTTCTTATCGAATTATCCTTTCCACACTGCTATCCATACTGACCATCCCAATCCTGATATTCCTGTATCCATATTTATAATTTATCATAATCCGCATAAATATTTCCCCGGCAAACCACTCTGGCTTGCCGGGGAATCTTATTTCCATCCGAAATCATGTTCAAGAATGTACTGCATCAGGCCTTCACAGCCCTCTCGGATTTCCCGGTAAGCCACATCAAACCGCTCACTGTACCACGGATCGGAAATGCTGGCATTCCTTCCCGCGTACTGTAGCAGAAGCGAAATCTTCCCGCCCTTGTGGCCGGTCATCCGCTCAATGTTGCGGATGTTCATCGTGTCCATGCCGACCAGATAATCATAGTAGTCGTAGTCAGATTTCTTAAGTTGCACCGCTCTCTTACCGTCACACTTGAGGTCATGGCGCGCAAGCTCCTGCCTGGCCGGCGGATAAACCGGGTTGCCGATGCCGTTCCAGATCTCCTCGGTGCTGGTCGCGGCGGATGCGATCTCAAATTGGTCTGAAAGGCCTTGTTTTTCTGCCATGTCTTTGAAAATGAATTCTGCCATTGGGCTGCGGCAGATGTTGCCGTGGCAAATAAATAGTACTTTTATCATCTTTTTATAACTCCATATAAGTCTTGTATTTCTTCTCAAATGCTTGGTATTACAGGGTTTTTCGGGTTTTAGCTCCCCGGCTGTTTCCGGGGTATCTTCTCAAATCGTACCATATCTTCTCATGTTTTTCCCTGCAATATTGGTAAATTCATTGGTATAGTCAGCGGCTTTACCAACGGGCTTTTTCAGCCATTCGCTACCCGAAGCACCTCGGCTTTGGCATCATCGAAGTTTACATGGGTGTAGACATTCAGGGTTACGCTGATGTCTGAGTGACCCATGATATACTGCAATGTCTTCGGGTTCATTCCGGATTTTGCCATGTTGGAGCAAAATGTGTGTCGGCATACATGAGGGGTTACTTTCGGCATCTGGATGCGGTAAATCTTGTTGTACTTCTCTACGATGTGTTCCAGATACTTCTCCCAGTGCAGGGCTACCTTTGGCATATCGTTTTTATCCAGACACAGGAAGCGGATATACCCATCCACCATTGGCTCGACCTTCGGTGCTTCACGACTGGCAATGATTCTGCGAAAACACTCTGCCACTTCTTCGGTCATCGGCACATAGCGGGTACCGCTCTCTGTCTTAGGCTCCTCAATCACATATTTCATCTGGGAGGTGCGCTGCAACTGATGGTCTACCTTGATACGCATTTCATCAAACTCAATCTCAGAAACCGTCAGTCCGCAGAACTCCGAAATACGAAGCCCGGTATGAAAGAGAATATAGATTGCATCGTAGTATCTACTGAAATGTGCATCTTCCTTGATGAATTTCAACAAATCCCGCTCCTGCTTCCGGGTGATTGCTTCTCTGGTCACGGAATCATTGACAATCACCGATGCCAGCTCAAATCCAAAGGGATTTTTCCGAATCAGGTCATCGTCCATCGCCATCTGAAAAGCCGGTCTGAGAACGCCCCGGATGGAATGAATGGAGCTATAGCCCCTGCCATCCACCTGCTGAAGCTTGATGAGCCACGCTTTTGCATCCGACAAGCGCACCTTGTCAATGCGCTGTTTCCCGAATGCTTCTTTTTTCAGGACATTGATTACCGTCTTGTACCCGGCAACGGTATTGTGCCGGACACCCGTTTTCAGGGACACATACTTCTCCACCAGTTCCAGCACCGTGTAATTGCCGCCGTTGGTTACGATGTGGTCAAACAAATCCGCTTCAATCTGCTTTTCCTTTTCTCGCAGCGAAAGTTCCCGTTTCTTGCCCTTGGGCATGGGGTCATTCTTGTCCAAACGCCAACTGTACACATTTTTCTCTTTTCCGTCCTCGTCAATGTAACGGAACCGATACCTCCCGTCTGCACGCTGGTACTCGCCTTCATGCAAAATTCGATTACGGTTGTCTCGTCTTTTTTCACTCATTGAAATCTCTCCTTTACTGTAAAAGGAGAGCCAGACTTGCACCGTTATAATAGCACAAGTTTGGCTCTCCGTATAGGTCTATCATAGGAAATCGGCAATTCTGCCAGGCACTTTTTTATACTGCCGTTGCCTGATCCAGATACCGCTCGAATTTCTCACGCTTAATGAGGGCACGGTTTCCGTTCATCACATAGAAATCCTCGTTGGGATGCCCGTCAATAAGCATCCGCAGCTTTCCTTCTCCGATGTGATAGAATCCCGCAGCTTCTTCAATGGTCAGCGTATATCTGCGCCAAACAGGAATCTCCATATTTTTCGTCATAGGCATTTATCCTCCATAAATGAAATGTGCCAGGCAGAGAACGGTCAGCAACGAAGTCCGGCAACGGACTTCAAAAGACCTCAAATTCATTCTCCATCTGGCTTTGGTTATCTATTTACTTTTCTTTTATTTTTCTGTTGTTTTGGTTGTCAGAAGGGAAAAAGCATTGAAAATAAAGGATTTTCCCGGCAACCGGGTCGGCAACGGGATTGCAACAAAGTGGACAACGGGCTCCTATTTTTAGAAAGGCAACTCTATCTGTTCGGCAATCTCCTCAAACCCGTCGGGGATATTTACAGGCTAGTTGTCGCTGTCCGTTGCTGTCTTTTCACGCTCCCAGCCCTTTTGTCTGCCGAATCCTACGAACATCCTCGGATTGGAGAAATAACGCCAGCCAGTAATGCACTGGTTCATAATCTCATTGACCTCCCGGATTTCCCATTGCTTCGGCTCGTCAAAGGTGTGGTTCAGGGCTTCCTTGTAGAGCTGCTTGGAACAGACCGTGTCCCCAGTGTACTTGTCCAGATAGGCCTGAATCTGTCCGGCTTTCGTGTCCTCCGGCATGAAGTCCCGCTGATGCTCTTTCAGGTACTTTGCCATTTCCGGGCTGAATTTCAGCTTGAAGTTTCCGCTGCGGTAAATCTCCATGGCTTCTGCCCACATCTGCCGGATGTAGGCTCTGGAAGCAGCTTCGTCCTCCAATGTCGTCTCGCAAAATAAAGTTCCTGTCTCCTGCACAAAAACAGCGAATTATTATATCAGTTCCATAATGATGTCTCTTTGTACGTGCCTGTAATTACGGCGCGCTTTTTTCTTGTATCTTTTTTCCGTTTCCGTTATAGTTAGCTTGTAACCATAAAAAAAGAGAAAGAACATCCCCTACCAAAGTTTGTTCTTTCTCTCACTCAAGCCTGCACCGGCCTTGTCCGGGATCTATGTCCCACTTAATACGGCCTCTGTACAGTACCATCCTTATGATAAGAAAAAATGCCCTCTTTTGCAAGATAATTCGCATAAAAAAATCATCAAAAGTTTTGTTTGATTCCTACATGGATACATTCTGCCCGGAAAAGCAGACCTGTCCTGTCTGTGGCTCCTCTTTCCATTGCCAGATCCATGCCTATTATGGACGCCGGATCATTGACTTTATCTGTGGGGTACCCGTCACTACAGAAGTGACTGTCCTTCGTCTGGCCTGCCAAAGCTGTGGACATACCCATGCGGTCCTCCCGGACCTGATCATCCCTTATTCCAGCTATAGCCTT